>JAKAQP010000003.1 GCA_021822485.1 bacterium | reverse complement strand
ACCCGACCGCAAACGGATATATTGCATTTTCTGCGCTTCTTATGGCAGGCTTAGACGGAATTAAAAATAAAATAAAACCCGGTAATCCAGTCGATAAAGACCTGTTTACTCTGTCTAAAAAAGAGCTAAAAAATATTCCGGTCGCTCCCGGCTCTCTTGAAGATGCGCTTAAAGAACTTGATAAAGACCATAAATTTTTACTTGAAGGCGGAGTATTTACGGAAGATTTAATACAGGCATGGATTGAACGCAAAATGGAAAACGACGTAAATCCCGTCCGTATGAGGCCGGTTCCTTACGAATTTGCCCTGTATTATGATGTTTAATATTAATTAAGCGCGGCGGACATAAACTTATTTTATGTCCGCCGTTTTTGATATTAATTTTTTCAAAACGGAATATCATCGTCCTCGTTCGGCTGGTTTAAAGGTGCACCGCCGGTTGCAGTTGCGGAACCGCCGCCGTAAGAATTGCCGCCGTTTTGTCCGGCATAGCCGTAATCGTTAGAGGTCTGCCCGTAATCGGCATCCGCGGCTTCGGCGCCGCCACTGCCTCCTTTCGCACCGAGCATAACTATATTGTTAGCGATTACCTCGCTAATATATCCTTTAGTTCCGTCCTGTTTATCGTAAGAACGGTTATTAATTCTGCCTTCTACGAAAACTTGTTTTCCCTTGCTAAGATAGTTTGCAAGAGTTTGAGCTATCTTTCCGAATACTACTACATTGTGCCAAGTAGTTTTTTCCGTTTTATTGCCGGATTTATCGTTATAATATTCCGACGTCGCAATGGAAAACTTTAAAATAGCCAAACCGTCCGGCGTGTACCTTAATTCAGGGTCTTTTCCAAGATTGCCTATAAGCATTACTTTGTTTAAACTTGCCATACAACCTCCAAAATAAATAATTTAATAAAGTTAACGGATAATAATAAATAGATAAAAATTTTAATCCAATATTTTAATGCAATAAAGTTATGATAAATTAAGTAAAACAATTTGGCAAGTTAAATTTATGTTACGTTTTTGTTTCGTTTTTGTTAAATTTATGTTACGTTTCGGTTACAATAATTTATTAAACTGGATGGTTTCGATGACGGGATAGCTGAATTTATTTAAATAGTTTTAAATTCTAAATCGGGATTTGTGAAGATTTGTTAAATTCTATAATTTGCCGATTGAAATTAAATAAAAACTAAAAAACCCCTTTATTTATCTGCTTTTCAGTGATATAATTATGGATAATTATATTCACCCTCAAGGTGAAAACAAAATAAATAAGGAGGTATAAAATTATGATACCAAAAAAAGAACCAAAATTCAAATTAGAATTAACGGAAGAAAAAATAACTCCGAAGGCAGGTCTTGCAATGTATTACGAAGCGCTAAGATTCCGGCATAATAGACCTAATTGATAAGTCTATGCCGGCTCCCGGTTCAAAAAGAGGCTACAGTCCATCTGCCTATATAGCGCCTTTAATGCTTATGATGCTCGGAGGCGGAAGTTGTATAGAGCATATAAGGGAGATAAAGAACGATACCGCTCTCACTAAACTTTTAAATCTTAACATACCCTCTTTATCCACATTCGGAGACTGGTCAAGAAGACTCGGAAGAAAAGGGCTTAAGCCCTTTTCTTCCATAATGGATAAGATAGCCATAAACGTCTTAAGATTAGATAAAAAACGAGGAATACACCACTCTTGTGGACTCCACGATAATAAGAAGCGGATAAATTCGATGCCGCTATGACATATAAGGGAATGAAGGGATATAGATCGGTAATAGCTACGTTTTTGGAACTGCCTATCGTATTTTATTCCGAGTTCAGGGACTGCAATAATATGGGAGGAATGAAAAAAATACTTAAAAAAATATTCGATATGATGCCCAAAGGCAAAAGAATAAAGCTCGTTCTTTTGGATTCCGAATTTTACAACATCGATGTAATAAACTTCTTAACCGAAAGAAACGTATCCTTTGCAATATCGGCGGATAAGACAGGTCGTTATTAGATACGATTAAATCTATTAAGGAGTTGTCGGTCTTCAAAGACTTATCCGGCTTAACTACGGATAGACTTACCTTTGAGAGCGTCTATTGTTTAAATAATGCCGAATCCTTCAGAATAATTTCTTTAAAATGGCTTCAGAAAATTCCTTCCTTATTCGAAGGAGATAAATATAACTACCACGTAATAGCAACCAACTTGGAATGCCCTCTTAACGAGGCAATCTATAATTACAACAAAAGGGTAAATATAGAAAATCATATAAAGGAACTTAAGAACGGCTTTTCTTTAGAGCAGATGCCGTCCGGAGACTTCTATGCAAACGCCCTTAATTTTGCCGTGGGAGTTTTAACCTACAATACATTTATAATAATGAAGAATAATCTTTTGCCCGAAAGTTTCATAGATAAAACGATAAACACTATTATAAGGTGGTCTATTATCAACATAGCAGGCAGAGTCTCCAGAACTGCAAGAAGCGTATATCTTAAATTAGCTTCTACGGTAGATAAACTAAATATATATAAAGGTATACGGGAAAAATGCGTTATGCTGACGCAATTACTTTAATATTTTAAGTTAAATATCATAGGCACTGCATTTTCGATAGAGGAGAGCTTTATCAAAAAAACTACTATTTTTTGCTAAAATTGAGTAATAATGACATAATTCCGTATTAATTTGTAATTTTTTAAAATCGAAATTAATTTTTAGATATTAAAAATTAATTTTATTCCAAAAAATACCTAAATTGTGTATGGCAAGGGATTTAAGAAAAATCAATCGGCAAGTTTCAGATTTTACTTGACATTTTTAAATAATGGGCTATAATAAAATCATAAAGTTGTCTGCTAAAAGAATAAATACAGATAATAATCTCATTATTAAAATGATATTAAGCATATGAAAATATGTATTTTTAAAGCTGGCAATAAAGGCGCTTCCTTACTGGAAGTGTTAATCGCTATGGTAATACTTACCGTTGCTTTTTTGGGGGTAATGGCATTGTCTATTTCGCTTCTTAATAATAATGCGCTTGCCACTAAAATCAATACCGCTACAAGTATTGCGCAGGCGCAGGTCAGCCAGTTAAACTGTCTGGGGATTAGCGGCCTCGCCCTCGCGCCGCCAAACGGCTTCGGTTACGGCGGTGTGCCGTTGAATTATACTTATACGGTTTCTCCGACAATTTTAAATCCCGATACGAGAACTACGGTAACCACTTGCATTAATCCCGTATTGACTAAAGGCGATGCCTATGCCCCCGGCGAATTTCCGACTAACGGCGGTATCGGTATTACCGTTCCTTATACCGTAACAATAACATTTGCACCTAATCCAATTCAGCCTGCCGCTGTTAATGCGCAGGTCAATGTCAGCTGGCAAGGGGTAAGGCAGCATGTTATAACACAGTATGATATAATTTCATAAATTTTATATTTTATCTATTTTTATTTATGTTAAAATTTTAAAAATTTGTTAATTATAAAATGAATAAATCGTTGAATAAAAGACATGCCTTGGGCAATAATGGGCTGACGATTGTTGAACTCATTATAGCCCTTGTTATATCGCTGTTAGTCGTTGGAGCGGCGAGTTTTATTCTTTTATCCCAATCAGGAGTATTCAGGGTAAGCAGGTCCGTTTCGAACGAACAGCAAAGGCTTAATACGGCATTTAATACCGTAAAATATTCTTTAAGGATGGCGGGTTTCGATTACGGACAGGGCATTTTTATGTCGGCTTATGTTAACGCGGCAAACGCGGGGACACCCCCGACTCTTCCGCCGGTTCAAATAGTTCAGGCAAGTTATCCGGGTAATCCTTATGAAGTTTTAATAACTTACAGCACTGTCGTAAACCCTGCCGACCCGTGCACTATAGCCTCGGTTGCCGCTAACGGAAACGGATCAGCAATATTTACCGTAACAGGCGGCTGCAGCGCCAGCGATTTTGTTCCCGGGCAGATTATTAATATTATTAACCCGACTTTTGCTCCAAAAGCTGTTGCTTCGCCTCCGCCAACAACATTATGCGTAACCCAGTCTCCCGTGGGTCCCGACAAAATTCAGGTAAATTCGGGTAAAGGAGCCGGCGTATGCGCCGCTAACCCTAATGCGGTGCCTCCCGCTGATGTCACCGGAGGGAGTATTTCTGTTCTCAAACAGGTTTTGTTCTATTGGGGAAATTATGGAACGCCGGGACAGCCCGCAACTTATTATAATTTTAATGCGCCTTTTAACCAACCGGGAGCGTTATATGAATGTACGGTGGGACCAAATGCGGCCAATCCAAACGCTCCGTCTTATGTATTGGAGCCGCCTTATTATTCCGTGCCGCCGGCGGCATATACTGCCCCGACCTGCCTGAACGGCAATGCGGTTAAACTTGATAGTTATGTGTCGTCTATTAATATTATGCCTCTTCCTGCAGGTGCTGCGCAGCCGCCGTTAATAAATCAATGCGGCGTAGCGGCGGGGCCGGTAGTAAATTCCAATCCCTGCTGGCCGGTGTATGCCGGCGGCGCAGCGGCAGGAATCTATGCCCCGACATATAATGAAATTTTATCTATAATGGGAGAGTCCAATGTCGCCCTGTCCGATTCGCCCGCTTACAGCATTAATGTTCCGTATAACGGCGCTTTGAACGGGGTTAACGCTAAGGGAAATGCGGGGCAGACCATAGGAAACAATATATTAAAGTCGCTTAATTCAAATGTATTTTTAAGAAATATTTTTTATGGAAGTTAAGTTAATTTACTTATTGTACAAGAAGCCTATATTATGAATTTAAAAAATAAAGTTAAAAGTATCAGATGTAATAACAGGCCGGTAAATAATAATGACGGCATTGCGCTTTTAACCGTCCTGTTAATAACCATAATACTCAGCCTGCTTGCCATAGTGGCTATAAGCACTACTGGAACCGATGTGTTAAACGCGGGCAGCAGTACGGCTGCCCAGTACACATTTAATATTGCAAATTCGGGGATGAATGTTGTTTTGTCCCAGATTACCACTAATGCGGGGACGCATGCGGGGCCCGAATGTGCAGGCGTCCCGCTGTCCGGCTGGTATTACTACTCGACAGGCGGTAATATTTGTAATGCGAGCTCTTCTCCTCCCGCCTCTTTTACACCCGCCAATATTATAAATTCATATTTTAACAATTCAGTTTATAGCGGTGGCAATGGACCTTTTCCGGGAAATTTCAATCAGTCCGGATATGAATACAGCGGGGTTTACGGCCATCATGCCGGCTACAGCTGTCCGAATAGTAATCCGAACTGTTTTTATAACGGGAATTTAAATTTTTTAACCCAAAATTCCCACAGCGCCAACACAATTCAAACGGGGATGACATTCAGCTATGGACCTGTGATGAATGCGGGTTATCCATAATAAATTAAATTAGGATAAGGAGAAGGGGAAATGTCAAAGCGTGTATTTTCAGCCCTGATAATTGTTTTCGGCGTATGTATAGCCTTATTTGCATTTGCGGGTTCCGCCGCTGCGGCATCGGGCGTGAACGATGTCGATATACCGCCTAACATCAGCCAGAGCGCGTCGCCGAATGTTTTAATTTTTCTCGATACTTCGGGTTCTATGATGTGGAACGAACAGGTTAACTGGAGTAATCCGACCACGGGCAAAAGCGGCACCGACGCCCCGGAAACATGGCTAAAAACAACTTTTTTTTCGGCGGTTCAAGCCCCCGGCTCGAACAGCGTGTTTTCGAAGATATATAACGCGAAAATGGCGCTTCAGGACATCGTAACCAATCCGTCTTTTAATAATCTCAATTACGCTTTCGCGACCTTTCAGCCGCTGCTTAAAAATGGTAACGCGGCTGGTCAGTGTATATACGCTCTAACCGCAGACGGCGGACTTGATTTTACGAATCCCGCAAGCGCGTTGCATTATCCCGGTAGTCCCGGGGGCTCTGGAACCCCTATCCAGTCAGGCGCATACGACAAAGGAAACAACCCTAATTATCCGTTTGAATCTAAAGGATGTTCTAGCAATGCTAATTTGTCTGATGCGTATTTTGTATCCTATGATTACGGTCCGTATATTATCAATCAGGATTTAGGAACTACAACATCTCCTTGGGAATTGTGGGTTCCGCAAATTACCGGCGCTAACACCGTGCCTGCGGGAGACCAGTTTTTTGAACCTGCGGATACTGCAGGCGCCGCTATCGAGAATATTTTGTGGAACGATAAAGATTATAAAAACGGCGGCTTCGGTGACTTAAAAGACCCTGCAGGCAGTGATGTAATAGGTTTGAAAGCCGGCGGCGGCACGCCGATGTGGTCTATGGTTAGAAATATGACTCAATATTATACCAATTATATAAGTTCGCTTAGCACCGCAAGCACAGGCGCCACCTGCGCAAGAAATTATTCCGTCATCATAACGGACGGCGAGGCAAACGGCTACAATGCCGCCTCTACCCCTGCGGCAGTTTATGATTTATATAATCCTGCTACGACGAGCGCGCCCAATCCTATAGAGACATTCATAATAGGCTTCGGCTATACGGCGGGCATAGGAGGAAAGTCCTATCTTCAAGGGATGGCGGACGGAGGGGTGGGTATCGACCCTTCAAACTCTCCCGCCGGACTGAAAATTTCAGGGGCGGTGGCGGGCAGTTCGCCTACGACATTAAATCTATCTCGCGCAACCGTGAGCGGCGGCGCATATATAACTAACAGCGCAGGGGTGCTCGGCGTTGTTTTAGTCGGCGATACGATTTCGGACATCCCAGGCGAGGAGAGCGACACCTGTGAAACCAGCGCCACTAACAACTTCGCAACAGGCGACTGCGCAACCGTAACAGGCGTCGATACGAACAACGGCACTATCACCCTGTCAAATGCGTTAAACAGCATTATCTCGCTGACCGTTTCTGGGACGATTTATTTGCCTAATAACCTCGCAGCGCTTACAAGTTCTTTAACCGCTATTTTTAATCAGATAGAGTCGCAGACGGCGAGCTTTACCTCTCCTGTCGTCAATCAAACCAGCAGCACCAGCGGCTTTGTATATTACGCTAATTTTAAGGCTTTCTCGCTTAGCCAGCCTTTGTGGGGCGAGGGGAATATATTCCTTTTTCATCTTAATGCTTCGGGGCAGTTAAGCGGGCCGGGCGGTTCCGCTTTAACTTCTTCGGGAACTATAAATGTATGCGATTCATACTGGGATGAACCGCCTTCCTCAGGTCCAGCCTGTGCTCCCGGCAATAATTTAGGTGGCGCGGGAGGGCTTTTGCAGGCGGGAACCTACTACTTAAAATCAGGCGGCGGCGGGAAAACCGGCAAAAATAGAAATATTTTAACCTCAAATTATAATCCTTCAACAGGTGCGGTAGTTCTCGATACCGCAACCGGCGGGACAAGTGAAATACCGTTTAATACCGCAAACGATTCTGTCCTTGCGCCTTTACTGGGGATAACCTCAACCAATTATTCAACTGTCTGTCCGAGCGCGGCGTCCGTTGATGCTTGCGCCGACGATGTCATAAATTTTGTTTTAAATCCCAACCCGAGCGATAACTGGAAGTTGGGAGCCATTTACCATTCCGAACCTGTTTTGGTGACCCCCCCGCCGTTTGCATATCCGAGCGCGTCATATCAGCAGTTTAAAATAAATAATGCGAGCAGGCAGAACGTTTTGGTTGTAGGGGCAAACGACGGCATGGTTCACGGCTTTAACGCGGCGGATTCGTGGGATACAACGACAAATTCATATACCTGCCTCACCGGAACATGCGGAGCAGAAATGTTTGGCTATATTCCGCCCGATTTACTGCCCGAACTTACTTCGTGGTATAATCCCGCGTTCAATCCGACTTCTGCCACGACGCCCGATAAAGAATATGAGTTCGTAGATTCTACGCCTGCCCTTTCCGATGTGTATTTTAACAATATCTTTTCCGTTAGCGGCGTGCCCGCGGCAAATACCGTAAATGCAAACAGTAGCGCAAATGCGCCGGATTGCGTGGGAACAACCGGAGCCAACTGCTGGCATACGATTGCAATTTCAGGAGAAGGAAACGGCGGACAGAGTTATTTTGCCCTCGGTTTAACTAATCCTGCAAATGTCGGCAAAACTACTACGCCGTATCCCGACCCATTGTGGGATTTTTCGGATGCCGCCAATTCCCCGGCTCCAGCCGCCACCGCACCTATGGGCAATACATGGTCCCAGCCTGTCATTTCTTATGTTTGTATGCTTAATCCTTTTTATTCTTCTTCAGACACGGGAGGAACAGGGATTTGTGGAAATAATCCCCAGCCCGCGGCTTCATCGGATACGCCGCAATTTGTCAAAACTTATGTCGGCGTAGTCGGAGGAGGCTATTTGCCTGACAACCCCGCAGGCACGGTCGTTGCCGGTCAAGCCGTATATGTCCTGTATGCCGAGCCCAATCCCGTCAATACTGGAACAGCTACCGCGCCGGTTTACACGGATGAACAGGAATTATGGAAGTTTGATAGCTCAAGCGCAGGCGGTACAGATATGAATTACCAGATACCGTCGGCGGTAGCCCCCATTTTAAGCACTAACTTCAGGTTAGAGGCATTTTATGTCGGAGATTTAGGCGGGCAGATGTGGGCGTTTGATACTCCCGGCGGGCAGGATATTACCACTCCGGTTCCCAAAACCGATTCCGATATTTTATCGAATTGGACGGGATGCCCGCTTTTTCAATCAACCACTACGTCAACGGCAACCCCTTTAAATATTTTTTTTCCGCCGGCTGTTGCTTATGATTCTCTCAACAACCTGTGGCTGTTCTTCGGAACGGGGAATATGGAAAACTTGAATGGTCAAAATACAAGGGATAATGAGCTGATAGCCATTAACACGGCGGGAATACCTACCGGCGAATGTCCGGCTGCTCCATATAGCGAAACTAACCTTGGAAATGTAACAACAGGAAGCGCCGCAACGGCTACCGCCGACGGATGGTATATTAATTTGCATTCTAACGAAAGGCTTGTGGCTCCTGCCGTAGTTTACGATAATATAGCGTATTTTGTCACATATACGCCTCCTTCTTCTGGCGCATGCGGCTACGGGATAGCGAGCTTATACGCGGTTAATTATTTGACAGGGGCCGGTGAAGTAACTACTAACACCGGCGCAAGCAGCGGCACTATTACAAGTATTGGAACTGGCGGCACTTCGCAATCGGGAGAGATAGGAGCAGGGGTGCCTTCGGCGCCGGTTATTTTACCGCCGGGGCCGGGAAGCCCTACAGCATCACTTATAGCATGCAGTGGGCCCGGTTGCTTTGAGACGCCGGTACCTGCGAAGTCGTCTGCCGTGATGCCTACTTCATGGTTTCAATTGCCGTAAATGTTTATTTAGAGCATAATTTATTTAATGAGGGAAAATTAAAATGATATTAACAAAAAAAAGATTTCCTGCAATATTTTCTGCAATATTACTTGCTGTCGCGTTTATAATACCCGGTCTTCCGATAGCCGCTTCGGCAGGCAGTTCTTCATCGCTCGTGCTTGCCTCATCTTCCACATCCCCTGGTAATTACATTTATTCGGAAGGGGCTATTTCCAGCATTGGCAGCTCCTCCATAACATTGTCCAGCGGCGCAACATACCTTATAAACAGCAGTACCGTATGCATCGCCCCTAATAAGATGGATATTTCCTGTTCGGAGCTTACCTTTAACCAGACCGTCATCATAGCGGCCGTGCAAAATACAAGCGGTCAACTTGTTGCAGTTAAAATAACAATATTTCCTTCTTAATGCCCTTGATAAATTCGCAGCCATTTTTCTTAACTCGATTTAATTCGAGATTTGGGAAACTTTTTTCTAATTTCCGCATAGTTTTGGATTTGACAAAAAAATAAAATTATTGTTAAATATGTTTAACAATTAATATTAAAATATATCAAATGGATTTTAATATATTTTTTGAAGAACAACAAAAATTAATACGAAATATATCTTTAAAGAATAAAAGATATTTATACGAAAAAATAAAATGGGGAAATAAATGTATTGCTTTACTCGGACAAAGAGGGGTGGGAAAAACTACCCTTATGCTGCAGTATCTTAAAGAATTTTATCATGATAACCCTAAAGCTCTTTATATATCGGCAGATAATCCTTATTTTAAAGCCGTCTCCCTTTATGAATTTGCCCAGCAATTTGAGAAATTGGGAGGGAATGTTTTATTTATAGATGAAATCCATAAATACGACGAATGGTCGTCCCATATTAAATCCATCTACGATATGACGGATTTGAAGGTCGTTATTTCCGGCTCTTCTATGCTTAGAATCCACAAACAAAAAGCCGATTTAAGCAGAAGAATGAATGTATATAGGTTAGCCAACCTTTCTTTTAGGGAATATTTGCAATTTAACGATGTTATTAAATTCGATTCTATTACGATAGAAGACATTTTTAAAAGCCACATTAAGACAGCGTCTGAAATTTCCTCTAAAATAAAACCCCTTCAGCATTTTAACGATTATATAAAATTCGGATGCTATCCTTTTATTTCCGAAGGGAAAGAACTTTATAGCAATAAACTTACAGGCATAATAAATCAGCGAAACGTTTTTTATTAATCAATTTAAATCTTATAATTACAATAAAAAAGATTTCATAGTCGAAAATATACTTCTATCGAAAAAAGGGGATTTTTTGATAGAAAACACATATACCATAGAGATAGGCGGCAGAAATAAATCATTCGAACAGATTAAAAGCGAAAATAACGCTTTTATAGCCGCAGACGATATCGAAATAGGTTTCAGAAATAAAGTACCCCTGTGGCTTTTCGGTTTTTATATTAATTTAACATATCGGGATGAATAAAGTTCTTACGACACGGTCTAATACGACAGTAAATTTCCTTTCAAGTTTGTATTGCTGGACGGTTATTTCGGCGCTGACCGTAATTTTAGGGATATTAGCCGTTATAACTTCGTTTTTTAGCGCAAATACTTCCCAAAGCATTGCAAAATTATGGGGAGTTTTGATTTTAAAAGCCTGTAGCGTAAAAGTCGATATTACTGGTTCGGAAAACCTGTCCCCCGAAAATTCCTATATTATCACTTCCAACCACCAGAGCTATTTCGATATATTCGTTCTTCTTGCCCGCCTCGATATAAGCTTCAGGTTTATCGCAAAAAAAAGTCTTTTTAAAATTCCGTTTCTCGGCCGGTCGATGAAAAGGCTCGGCTATATTCCGATAGACAGGGAAAACTTAAGGAGCGCGCTTAAAAGCGTTAAAAAATCGACCGAACTCCTTAAAAACAAAACCTCTATACTGATTTTTCCCGAAGGCACAAGGTCGCCGGACGGAAAACTATCGAGTTTTAAAAAAGGAGGACTTAATATGTTTTTAAAGCAGGGCAATCTTGCCGTTCTTCCGGTAGCTATTAAAGGTACGGTAAATATTTTAAGGAAAAACAGCCTTACAATCCATCCCGGACAAAAAGTCGAACTTCGTATTTTAAAGCCAATTGAAATATCGGAAAAGAATAAGGGTTTAACGTCCGGCAAAGAAGATAGCATAATTAAAACTATAGAAGAGGAAATAAGGGCGGCATTAGAATTTAAATAGTTTTTTAAGTAATTTTAGTAATTGCCTTGAAGAAAAAAGCATCAGATGATAAAATTAACGACGTTATAAATTAACGAACAAAATAAAATAAAAAGATAAAAATAAATGCCTACGTTAAAAGCGATACCTCTCGGCGGACTCGGCGAAATCGGCCTTAACATGATGGTTTACGAGACCGAAAAAGATATTATAATAGTCGATACCGGAATTATGTTTCCGGAGGATTATATGCTGGGAATAGATATGGTTATTCCCGACATAAGATACCTATACGACCCCGAAAAAAAGAAAAAAATTAGAGGAATCGTTCTTACCCACGGGCACGAAGACCACATAGGCGCCATACCGTATGTGTTAAGAGAGTTTAATATCCCGATATTCGGCACTCCGTTTACCCTTGGAATACTTGAAGAAAAACTTAAAGAACACGACCTGCCTTTTAAAGTGTCGCTTTTTACCGTTAAAACCGGCAACTCGATAACCCTCGGCGATTTTGAAATCGAATTTATAAGGGTGGCCCACTCGATAATCGACGGAGCAAGCCTTGCCATAAAAACGCCGGTAGGAACCATAATACATACGGGAGATTTTAAGCTCGACCAGACCCTAGAAAAAGATGCCGTAACCGATATAAACAGGCTTGCCCATTATGGAGACAGCGGAGTTTTAGCATTATTTTCGGATTCTACAAATATAGAGAAGGAAGGGTTTACGATATCGGAAAACGATATAAAAAAAACTTTCAGAAATATTTTCAGGGATAATAACGCAAGAATTATAGTGGCTTTATTTGCTTCCAATATTCACAGGATTTCGGAACTTCTTTCGCTCGCCGTCGAATTTAATAAAAAGGTTATATTCAGCGGCAGAAGCCTTATGACCTACACGAAGGTAGCCAGAAAATTGGGCTATTTAAGCATTCCCGAAGAAATTTTAATAGACGAAGAAACTATCGGCTATTATAAACCGGAAGAACTTTTAATACTTACTACAGGTACTCAGGGCGAGGCAATGTCGGCGTTATCAAGGATTTCCGTCGACGACCATAAATATGTAAAAATTAGACCTAACGACCTTGTTTTAATGTCTTCTAAGTTTATTCCCGGAAACGAAAAAGCTATATCCAAAATAATAAATAATCTTTATAAAAGAGGAGCCGAAGTTTATTACGAAAACATATCGGAGATACATGTATCCGGGCATGCCAGCAAAGAAGAACTTAAATTTATGATAAATATAGTTAAGCCGAAATTTTTTATTCCCGTTCACGGAGAATTAAAACACCTATATCAGCATAAAAAACTTGCCGTTAATTCGGGAATTCCGGCGGCAAACGTTTTTGTCCTCGAGAACGGTAACAGCCTTGAATTTAATGAAGAATCGAAATGCGGAAGAGGCAAAGACGTTTATGCCGGCAGAATTTTCGTGGACGGCAAAGGAATCGGCGACGTCGGCGCACATACTCTTAAAGAGCGGGCGCATCTTTCCGAAAACGGAATGATTATAGTCCAGCTTGTAGTGGACTCCAAAACGTCTAATATAATTTCCGGTCCGGATATCGTTTCCAAAGGTTTCGTTTTTGAAGACTACTTTAAGGAATTAAACGAAATTCTTCATAAATTGGTTATGAACGTTATCGAAGAAAATCAAAAAAAAGAAAAAGAGAATATAGATTGGGTAAAGGTTAAAGACG
The DNA here is from genome assembly GCA_021822485.1 of bacterium. Taxonomy (GTDB): domain Bacteria; phylum SZUA-79; class SZUA-79; order Acidulodesulfobacterales; family Acidulodesulfobacteraceae; genus Acidulodesulfobacterium_A. Next base: position 62,867 of record JAKAQP010000003.1, on the reverse strand, counting down.
ATATTAGAAAGGCCTTGAAAAAATATTTAAATAAAAATATCGACAGGCATCCTTTTATCTTCCCTATGATTACAGAGATTTAATTTGTTTCGGATTAAATATTTCTATTTTAATGTGGTATAATCTATTTAAAAGTTAATAATTATTAAAGATAATTATTAAATATTCCGTTTAATAAATAGATAACTTACGGAGGTGATAAAAAATGGCATGCGCATCCAAAAAAGCCGCTTCTACATCTAAAAGCAAACCTGCAAAATCAAAAAGCAAATAACATAACTTTTGCGATTTTTGCTTTTAAGCCGTACGGCGGATACCGGCAATACGTTTTTATTATATATATGAAAAAATTAAAACGTATTGCCGTTTTTATTATTAATCGTTGTCTTCACCGTTTTCTTCTTTGTTTTCACTCTTTTCTGCGTTAGATCTGCGTTCTTTTGTTTTTGCGATTCTGTCGTCTATTCTTTTAACAAAACCGTTAAAAACTCCTTCGATAGCAAATATGAATTCTTTATTTGCATTACCGAGATGTTCTACGACATCCACCGGAATCCAGTCGTATACTCCATCAACGATTTTATGTCTAAGTTCGGATCTTTTTTCCCTGAAAGATTTTTCGTCTCTTGAAAACATTTTAACCTCCATATTCAATACATTTAATTATCCTTATATAAATATTATAAACCTAATCGGATTAAAATTCAAATTGCATAGCGGATAATAAATAAAAAATAAAATGATTTATGAATTAAATGTATTTTTTACCTATTTCATAGCCTAATTTTTCGGAAATCTTATTGCTTGCTTCGACGGTTAGCGGAATAAACAGACTTTTGAGTTTTTCCGGCGTAGTTCTTATTACAGGAGCGGAAATAGATATTCCGCCTATTATATGAGTGGTATAATCTCTCAACGGAGCGCCGATGCAGATAATGCCTTCGTCAAGCTCTTCGTTGTCGATCGCATAACCTTGAACCTTTACTTTTTCTAATTCTTTGAACAGTTTTTCTTTATCGGTTATAGTATTTTTAGTAAAAGATTTAAGTTTTTCGGGTAAAATTTTTTCAATATTTTCTCTCGACTCAAAAGCTATTTGACATTTGCCTATAGCCGAAGCATAAACGGGAAGCATATTGCCTACCCTTGATGCTACCCTTAAAACCTGGTCTGCTTCTACTATATCGAGATAAATAAGATTTTTTTCCCTGATTACTCCTACGTAAGCAGATTCTTTTATTTTATCGACCAATTCTTTCAGTACCGGTTTTGCTATACTCAAAAGTCTAAGGTGATTAATGAACGACTGGCCTAACTCTAAACTTTTAAGACCTAAACGGTAATTTTCCGTGAACGGGTCCTGTTCTATATAACCCATATATTCTAAAGTAGCAAGAAGCCTGAAAATTTTATTTTTGTGGAGTTTTAGGATTTTACTCAGTTCGCTTACCCCGAGTTCGGACTTATCTCCTTTAAATGCTTCTAATAAATCTAAAGAATTTAAAACCGTTTTAATGAGATAATTTGTTTTATCCTTTTTTTTATTATTATTAAGCATATTTGCACCTTTAATCTTTTAAATAAATTTTATTAAATTAAACTTGAAATTAATTTTACATAAATAAAAAATAAAATGCAATTTTAAAATATATATCTAAGAAATAATTTAAAAATTTAATGTATAATTAATATAGGATAATTAGTTTAAGACGCTATGATATAATAGTAATCGGTTAAAATTAAATTATAAATTAATTGATAATTAATTAAAAATGAATGCTATCAGGCTTTATCATAAATTAGAATCCGGCGATTTTGTGCAATGTCTTATATGCGCCCATAAATGTAAAATTAAAAATGGCATGACGGGCGTTTGCAAAACAATCGCAAACATAGACGGCGTTTTATATACTATAAATTACGGTATTTTAGTGGCAAAGAGCGTAGACCCGGTAGAAAAAAAGCCGCTTTTTCATTTTATGCCGGGGACTGATTCGTATTCAATCGCTTCCCCAGGATGCAACTTCAGGTGTTTAGGCTGTCAGAACGCAGACATATCTCAAACATACAGGGACGAAAATTTTGAGTCGTATCTCGAATATTTTAATGGACTGCAAAAGACGCCGCCTGAAGACGTCGTAGAAAATGCATTAAAAGCAAACTGTAAATCGATTTCATACACCTATACCGATCCCGCTGTTTTTTTCGATTATAGTTTAGACGTCATGGAGATAGCCCATAAAAAAGGATTAAAAAATATTTTCGTTACCAACGGATATTATACGGAAGAATCCATAAATGCGGCAAAAGGACTTTTAGATGCCGCAAACGTCGATATCAAATTTTTTAACGATACGAGCTACAGGAGAATATGCGGCGGAAGACTCGAGCCGGTGCTTGAATCGGTAAAACTGTTTCATAAAAACGGCGTGCATTTAGAGCTGACTACCCTTTTAATAGACGAATACAATAACAATGATGAAGAAATTAAAAAAATAGCGGATTTTATAGTTTCGGTAGATAAAAATCTGCCGTGGCATATTTCGCGGTTTTTTCCTTTATACAAGATGCAGGACGGACGCGTAACCGAGGAAGAAACGATAATAAATGCCTATAATATCGGTAAGTCGGCAGGATTGAGTTATATTTATGCCGGAAATATACGTTTGAACGGCTATGAAGATACATCCTGTCCTTCCTGCGGAAAACTTTTAATAAAGAGGCAGGGTTATAATATTATGGAAAATAACGTGATTAAAGCGACCGGCGAAGTAGGCGAAGGAAAATGCAAATTCTGCGGATATAAAATTTACGGCGTATTTTAACATAAAATTATCGTTAACATAAAATTTTCTTGAATTAAAGTGCCGCAATATTATATAATCTATTTTGTAAATATTATTCAGCTATTCATTCCAAGAAATTTAAATTGGGGGATCGTCTAGCGGCAGGACCTGGGACTCTGACTCCCATTACGGAGGTTCGAATCCTTCTCCCCCAGCCATTTAAAAACCGCATTATTTAAGGCATTTCAAGCAATATCCTACATTGACGTAATTTCTAAATCAACCGATTTTAATATTCTTTACGGCAAGATATTCAATACGGAAAAGATAATCGTTTTATTTTTATTTTTTTTTAAATAATCGGTTCTTTTAATTAAAAATTTGATATTATATATTATTGGTAAAGTAATATAAGTCAGTCCGACCGGCAATCGCATATATTAGTATAGGAATAGGATAGATATGATTAAAAAGCAAATAAAAATATTAATACTTTCGCTTGTCATATTTTCCGCAAACTCTGTTTGCGCTTTTTCCGTCCTAAGCCCGCCCTACAACCAGTCCGACCATAATTTTAATAAACTTGCGATGCGGGTGTATAATACCGGCAGTCCTTATACTTATGTCAGCGGAGCTTATACCTATAACGCTTTGCCTTTAACTACGACTATGTCGGGCTGTAAACTCATAAGCATTATAAGACGCACGCAGGGTTTTCCGAAACCTGCATATTGGGCTATCGAAAATTACAAGATATGCGGCGGTAATATCGCAGAGGTTAAAAACACCAATATGGCTGGCTGGGATAATTTGCCAAAAGGCATTAAACCTGTTATCAATAATACTATCCAACAGGCAAGACAATACGGCAAAGCGACCGCTAATTATTACGGATACAGAATAATAGCAAAGACTGGAGCTTACGTCGGGACGGTATTTGTATATGTGCTTAACGGGATAAAGTTAGAAGAGATGATGAGGTTTTAAAAAAATAAGTAAAACTTATAAATGACAACATAAAAAGATTTATTATGTTTAGGTTTAAAATATTATAAAATAAATTAATCTACCCTCTTATCGCCTTTATTGAAAAGTGAGCCGATTCCGCGCGGCGGAGTCCGTAAGCGGCTTCAAGACCCAACAAATATTTCATAAATTAAAATATGCTATAATAAAATTATGGAAAAGGCATTAGATAAAAACCTTGAAATCGCAAAAAAAATAATTATGGAAGAAGTCGAAAAAGCCGGCTATGAGGTGGAGAGGATAATTTTATTCGGTTCAAGGGCAAGAGGGGATTATAAAGAAGGCAGTGATTGGGATTTTTTTGTAGTAATTGATAAAAATATATTTAAAGAAGATATGAAAATGATTTTGCGCAATATTCGTAGAAGAATGGCTGTTAATAACATATCGAACGATATTGTTATTAAATCTAAAGATATATATAAAAATCAAAAAAACGATACAGGATTTTTATCGTATTACGTTAATAAAGAAGGCGTAAATATATGAAAGAATCCGTTGTCGTTTTATTAAAAAAAGCTGAAAACGATTTAAAAGATGCTAAAATATTATATAATAGCAATGAAGCATCCGCAGAAGGAATTTGTTTTCACTGTCAACAGGCGGTTGAAAAATTTTTAAAAACTTACTTGGTTTATAACAATAAAGAAATTAATAAAACGCATGATATATCGGAATTATTACAAGCCTGCAAAATATAGATAATGCTTTTAGCGAACTTGAAAGATTAAATATAGACGATATAACAAATTATGCGGTTATAGTTAGATATGATGATATTATAGAACCGTCTAAGAAAGATGCAGAAGAAGCTATTGCCATAGCCGAATATGTAAAATTATTTGCTTTAAAAAAAATAAATATAAAATAGAATAAGTTTTGACAAAATAAGTTTTGAAAAAATTAACATTGAAATAAATTCTGAGTTTAGGTCTAAAGATATAAGCGAAGGGTTAAGTGTGGATATTTCTTTACCGGTCTTTAGTCAACAGGACTCATGCAAAGCAATTAATTATTTTTCGGGAATAGAAGCATATGAACGAAAAAATCAGTAAAATAAATTATTTTTATGACTCTCTTTTCCAGTAAACCCTTAACAATAAATCTCTTTCGGAAAATGAATAATCTACTTCGCCTTTATATGCTTTTTCTATGTTTCTTCCGATTCTTTGGGCAAGGTCTTCGCTTGTAGTATATATTGTAATAGTTTTTTCTTTTTCGTTTTCTTCAATATTTTCGATTTTTTCCAAAGGGTCTATATAATCCGCTTTTTCTGCAGTATTATTTATAAGATTTAAAATATCGCTTTTATGTTCGAATAAAAAACCGCCGCTTAACTCGACGACTCCATTGTAAAATTTTGTTTTTATTTTTAAACATGCCGGGCAAATAGTATAATTTATATTTTCTTTCTTCTTTAAGACAGATTTATAAAGTTCTTCGTCTTTTACCCATCTTTTATTGTGATAAATATTATGGCAACTTTTGCATACGGACATATCTTTATAAGACAAATTGTTTTTATAGGCATCGGATTCGTCATTTGCCGAATGTTTTTTTATATTCGCAGGATTCCATCTCTTTTCATCCGTCATTTTATTTACCCCCTTTTAATCCTGACAACCTAAAATTAATAATAATATAGTTATGTTTGATGTTCTATCTATGTTTTAATTATACCATATGAAACATTTTTTTGTCCGTTTAAGGCATAAAACATATTAAATAAAAAGAGACGACACAACAATATGCTTGTTTATATCGTTTATCAACGCAACTCCAAATTATATATAATTGTATTATCTTGTATGATTATCTCATAATAAAATTTATTCATAGATTTATTGCAGACAATTTAAAATTCCGTGTAAATAAGTGCAATCTAACTTGACTTTTCAGATAAACGGGATATTCTTAAATTAAGTGAAGTATTTAATAAACCATCCATTTTAAATGTTTAAAAATAGAAAAGAAGCCGGAGAAAAACTTGCTATAGCATTAAGAAAATATAAAGGCGAAAATGTAACAGTGATTGCCCTTCCGAAAGGGGGAATTGAGGTTGCTTTTGAGGTTGCAAAATATTTAAATGCGGAATTTTCGATTATCATCGTGAGAAAACTGCCTTTTCCCGATAATACCGAAGCCGGTTTCGGCGCAGTGGCGGAAGACGGAAGTATTTATATAAACAGGCAGTCGTCATGGTATCTTTCCGAAAAAGAAATAAACGGCATAATATCCGCCCAAAAAAATGAAATTAAAAGAAGGATTCTTGTTTTAAGAAAAGGGAAACCGCTCCCTAATCTTGCCGATAAAACGGTTATTCTTATAGACGACGGAATTGCCGGAGGTTCAACGGTCAGAGCGGCGATAATGTTGTGCAAAAAACAGCGGGTTAAAAAGATAGTAGTAGCCGTTCCAGTTGCGGGCAGGGATATTGCCGTGCAGATAAGTAAATTAGCCGATGAAACGGTAGTTCTAGAGATGCCGTATGATTTTCATGCCGTTGCCCAGGTTTATGAGAATTGGTACGATGTTTCAGATGAAGAGGCTTTGGAAATAATGGGGCGTATCGGTATATAATAAATTATGCGGGATATTATAATATTCCGTAAATCCTCTTTATTTTTTCAGGTATTCTATAATTTCTATCATAATACCGTCGGGGTCGTTAAGAAAAGCGATTTTCATGCTTTTGTCCATAGAAAGAAAAGGTTCTCTGGAAAAGGTTACGCCGGCTTCTTTTATTTTTTTTGCGTCTTCGTCTATGTTTTCGGATTGAAAAGCGAGATGAGCAAAAGAATTTTCACAATCGTTAAGAAGTTTCGGATTGTCGTCGGCGATAAGTTCTATTTCAAAGTCAGCATTCCGGCTTTTGAGAAAAACTAAAGTGGTTTTATGTGCCTCTATATATCTTTTTTCCCTAACGGCAAATCCAAAAACTTTAACGTAAAAATCGAGCGATTTATTAAGATCGCGAGTCCTTATGGCGGAATGTATTAATTTCATGTTATTATTATAATTTATATACTTTTTATTTTCAACGCAATTTCCTGCAATTTCTTTCAATGCGGCATTTATTGGGATATTTATAAAAATCTTCACAAATAAAACCTTAAGTGTTATAATAATTAAAATTAAATTTAAACGGGGGTAAATTTATGAAAAGTTTTAAGTTATTAGCTATTTCGGCATTGCTTTCTATTTTTACAATATCTTTTTTTTCGGGAATATCATATGCAAGACATTATTACTGTCCGCTAGGATATTCGTTTAATCCTAAACTACAGCTTTGCGTCGGTAAAGGCAATTTAAAAGGATATGATGCTTTACCCGCAACTAAAATTAATAAATTTGAGAGTAAACATCATATATATATTTGCCCCGATAAATATACTTACGATAAAAAATTACAGTTATGTATTGGCGAAGGTACTTTAAAAGGCAGTACCGCACAGCCGACGGTTAAAACTTTAAATCTCGCCGTAAAAATTTCAAAAAAATCAAATAAGAAAGTTAAATCTGCAAAAAAGTAGTTAAAAATAATACATAAATTATTTTAATAAATTAAGAATAGCTTAAAATAATAAATTATTATGAATATTGCCGTAATATTAAGGTCAAGGGAAATGTACGATATTTTAAAGCCTTTTCTTGCCGGCCATAATGTGCGGCATTATTCAAATAAAGAAGATTTTTTAAACTGGATTAAGGAGTCGGGCGGCACTAAAGACGCAGAAAATTTAGCTTTAATAGTTAATGCGGGAATTCCAGTGGGAGAAGACGTTTTATCTTTTTCCGATATAAAAGTTATCCAGCAGTTCGGCATAGGATACGAAAACGTCGATATAAATTATGCGTCTAAGAAAGGCGTTTTAGTGTTTAACGTGCCGACTGCCGGTACTTTTAACGCCGTTTCGGTCGCAGAATTATCGCTGTTTTTTATTTTAGCCTTAGCAAGGGATTACAACGGATGCGTCGATTCTATAAATCACGCTATTGCAAATCGTCCTATAGGCGGCAGTATTACGAACAAGAAATTTGCAATCGTCGGATTGGGCGGCATAGGGCAGGAATTAATAAAGATTTTAAAACCTTTTAATCCTGAAATTTACGGTTTGAAGCACAGTAAGCCGGATGCCGGCTATGCGGAAAAACGCGGCATTAAGTTTGCGGGTACCGTCGACGAAGATTTCAAAAAAATTTTACCGTCGGCGGATTATGTTATACTCGCCGTTCCGCTTCAAAAAAATACGGAAAATTTAATTAACGACGAAACTGTAGATTTGATGAAAAAAGGCGCATGCATCGTGAACGTAGGAAGAGCAGGATTAATAAATAAAGATTCTTTGATAAAAGGGTTGAAAAGCGGAAAAATTAAAGGGGTAGGCCTTGACGTATTCTGGGAAGAGCCTGTTCATATAAGCGATGAAATTTTTCATTTTAACGTTATCGCTACTCCTCATATAGGCGGAGCGACTTTTGAATCTATTGCGGATATTTCGCGCATATGCGCCCAAAATATAAAAGGGTGGATAGATAACGGAGACTTAATCAACTGCGTAAATAAAGATGAGATACGCTCACAATGAAGTTATACTGACGTCAATAATGAGGAAATAAAGAGGACAATACTATTATGGAATATAAAGACACGCTGAATCTGCCTAAAACCGATTTTCCGATGAAGGCTAATTTAAAAGCTACGGAAGAAAAATTTCTTAAAGAATGGGAGGAAAGCGGACTTTATAAAAACATAACGGAGAAAACGAAAAGCAGGCATAAAACTTTTATCCTTCATGACGGACCTCCTTACGCAAACGGACACATTCATCTTGGAACGGCTTTAAATAAAATATTAAAGGATATTATAGTCAGATTTAAACTGATGTCCGGTTACCATACTCCTTTTATTCCGGGCTGGGACTGTCACGGACTGCCCATAGAACACAACGTAGATAAGACTTTAAAATCTAAAGACTCTATCTCTAAAAGCGAAAAGAGGAAACTTTGCAGAGAGTATGCGGCAAAGTTTGTCGATATTCAGAAACAGGAATTTAAAAGGCTTGGAAGCATAGGAAGATACGACGACCCTTACCTGACTATGAATTATGCCTATGAAGCCAATACAGTAAGAAAACTTGCCGATTTCATAAAAAACGGCGGACTCTATAGGGCAAACAAACCTATATACTGGTGTTCGTCCTGCAAAACCGCTCTTGCGGAAGCCGAAGTAGAATATGCCGAAAAATCTTCGCCGTCTATTTTCGTAAAATTCAGGATTAATTCCGATATTTCCGAAATATTAGGTAGCTTTAAAACCGGCGGCAAAGACGTTTTTGCGGTAATATGGACTACCACGCCGTGGACATTGCCCTCAAATCTTGCGATATCTTTGCATCCCGATTTTGAATATGTTTTCGTCGATAAAGGCGATGAAATTTTTATTCTGGAGGAAAGCCTTGCCGAAGAATTAATGAAAAAATTCGGCTACGGCGATTTTAAAATTATAGCCAAAACCAGCGGTAAAAATCTGGAAAATAAAAAAGCCAGGCATCCTTTTATAGATAGAGATTCGCTTCTGATACTCGGCACGCACGTTAAAAAAGACGCAGGAACCGGCTTAGTGCATACCGCGCCGGGTCATGGAGACGACGACTATGCCGTAGGGCTTAAGTATAATCTTCCGGCTTATGCTCCTATAAACAACGAAGGCAGGTTTTTAGCCGATGTAGAAACGTTTGCGGGAATGCACGTATTTGAATCTAATCCGCACGTAATAGAAAAACTTAAAGAAGTCGGAGCGTTAGTTCTGGAAGAAAAAATAGATCATTCCTATCCCCATTGCTGGAGATGCAAAAAACCGGTAATTTTAAGATCTACCAAGCAGTGGTTTGTTTCTATGGAAATAAATAATTTAAGAAAAAGAACGTTGGAAGAGATAGAAAAAGTACAGTGGATACCGAAGTGGGGCATAGACAGAATTTCAGGTATGCTTGAAACAAGACCCGACTGGTGCGTTTCGAGGCAGAGGTCGTGGGGAGTTCCTATAACGGCATTTTACTGCAAAAACTGCGGCGAAGCATATATAGATTACGACCTTACGCTTAAAATAGCCGGAGAATTCGATAAATACGGCGCAGACGTATGGTTCGACAAGCCCGCCGAATATTTTATAAATTTAAGCAAAAAAGAAGTTAAATGCAAAAAGTGCGGTTCAAAAGATTTTGAAAAAGAAGAAGATATACTCGACGTATGGTTTGACAGCGGCGTCAGCTATTACTGCGTTCTTAAAAACGACGAAGAGATTAAATCCGTGGGATTCCCGGCAGATTTGTACCTTGAAGGTTCCGACCAGCACAGGGGATGGTTTCATTCAAGCCTTTTAATAGGGGTGGGAACAGACGATGGGACTCCTTATAAAACGGTTTTGACGCATGGCTTTGTAGTCGACAGCTCCGGCAAAAAAATGTCGAAGTCTCTGGGCAATGTGATGAGTCCGAATGAAATAATCAATAAATACGGTGCCGATATTTTAAGATTATGGGCGGCATCCGAAGACTATAAAAACGATATGAGGATATCGCAGGAAATAATACTCAGGCTTTCGGAAGGATACAGAAAGATAAGAAATACCTTGCGTTTTATGCTGGGAAATATATACGATTTTCAAGAAACGGAGAATTCCGTAAAATACGAAAATTTATCGGAATTGGATAAATACGCGCTGCACAGGATTACCCTTATTTCGCAGGATATTTTAAGATATTACGAAAATTACGATTTTCATCTCGTATATCAGGGTATTTATAAATTTCTTATAGAATTTTCCTCTTTTTATTTAGATATAGTAAAAGACATGTTGTATGTAGAAGGAAAAAATTCGATAAAAAGACGTTCCGTTCAAACCGTATTGAATTATGCATTAAATTCGTTTATTAAGTTCCTTGCGCCTATTATACCGTTTACGGCTTCTGAAACTTGGGGATATTTTAAAAAGTCTTTAAAACCTGAAAGTTTATTTTTTGAAAATTTTGATGAACCCGACGAAAATTTAGAAAATTTTGATATAGAAGAAAAGTTCGATAAATTAATAGAAATAAGAAATATAGTTTTATCCGCATTAGAAAAAGCAAGGGATAAAAAAGTTATAGGAAGTTCTTTAGAGGCGAAGATTGTTTTAAAGGCAAGCAATGAAGACTATGGCATGCTGAGTAAAATCAACGGCGACGAATTGAAAGACTTGTTTATAGTATCGGGTATAGCTCTGCAAAAAAAGGAATCTTCCGAAGCCGATATAACGGAAGCGGAAGTCGAAAAAGCAGAAGGCGAAAAATGCGCAAGGTGCTGGAAGTATGATGCCGCGGTCGGAACTTATGAAGATTATCCCGATGTTTGCGGAAGATGCCATAGCGTAGTTTCCGAAATTATGCGTTAAGCAAAATCATTCTATAATTATATGTGAAGTTGTCGGAACATTAGCGGGGCAGTCTTTTCTAATTAATCTAATTAATCCCGATTAATAAAGAAACTACGATCTATTTTTTTATAACCGTAATTTCAATTAATTTATGATTTAAACTATCTAATAATATTATTAGGGGATATTATGAGAAAGCAAATAATTGCGGCAAATTTTAAAATGAATAAAACGGATGAAGATATTAAGAAATATTTTGCCGTTTTTCTCGACCTCATTAACGGATTGAAAAGCAGTTCTAATTTAAGCAGTTTAGATTCCGACCTTATATTTGCTCCGCCTTTTACATCTCTTGCCGAAACTTATAAAATCATTAAAACTTGCAATGATTTTATAAAACTATCGTCTCAAAATGTTTATTTTGAAAAAAGCGGCGCATATACCGGAGAGATTTCCATAGATATGCTGGTATCTTGCGGATGCGAATATACAATTATAGGTCATAGCGAAAGAAGAAACATAATGAAGGAAAGCGATGAATTAATAGGTAAAAAAATAGAATCGGTTTATAAAGACGGAAGGCTGACGCCTATATTATGCGTAGGAGAAAACTTAGAAATAAGAAAGAACGACGGTCAGGAAAAATTTGTTGAAAATCAGCTTTTGAATGCGCTTAAATATGTTAAAGGAACCGATATAAAATCTTTAATAGTCGCCTATGAACCGGTATGGGCTATAGGCACGGGAATGCCTATAAAAGCCGAAGACGGCGAAGCTATGCACGGTTTTATTTACGATTATTTGAAGTCTGTTTATTCTATAGACGAAATAAGGGTTATATACGGCGGCAGCGTAACCGAAAAAAACATTAAAGAGCTTATGGAGAAGCCGCATATAGACGGCGTTTTGGTAGGCGGAGCAAGTTTAGACCCGCAAAGTTTTTATAATATATTTAGGCTTTCAGCGAATATTAATTAATAGGTGGCAGATTTTAAACCTGTCCCGACTAAAAAAGGAGGTAAATTATGAAATACGTTATTCAGGTCTCAAACGGAACTATTAACCCGGGTCTTTTAATGAGCGTCATTAAAAATACAAGCGCTATAAGCGAAACGGAAGAAATAAACGTGGTAGCTATAGGTCCGGCGGTAGTCGCACTCCTGCATCATTCCCAGCTTAAAGAGCAGTTAAGAGCCGTTTTGAACGATAAAGTAAATATTTACGTCTGCCGCAACGCTATGAATATGTTTGAACTCAAAGACGGCGACATACCGGATTACGCAAAAATAGTGCCTGCAGGCGTGGAAAAAATAGGAAAACTTTCAAAGGAAGGGTGCGTGTATATAGCGCTTTAATATGATGATATGAGCAAATTAGTCCAGCCGCCTAAAGGAACAAAGGATTTTCTTCCGGAAGAGATGATTTTAAGAAGAAAGGTTATCGAAACCATAAGGGAATGTTTTGTCCTTTACGGTTTTGTAGAAATAGATTCTCCCGTTTTTGAATATTTCGAGCTTCTTTCCCGAAAATGCGGAAGCGAAGTAGAAAAAGAAATTTATGTTTTTGAAGATAAGGCAAAACGTAAACTTGGGTTAAGATTTGAATTTACTTCTCCTTTAGGGCGGTATTACGCTACTAATGCAGAAAAGCTTACAAAACCTTTTAAAAGATACATAATAGGCAAAGTTTACAGGTACGAAAATACCCAGGCGGGAAGATACAGGGAATTTTATCAGGCCGATGCCGATATAATCGGCTCATATTCCATGAACGTCGAGAGCGAACTTATAGATTTAGCCGTTTTTACTCTTGAAAAATTAGGCATGGGAGATTACGAAATAATTATAAATAACAGAAAAATACTCGACGGTATTATTAACGCCGCAGGCATAGACGAAATCAAAAAAGACGCGGCGCTGAGAGCTTTAGATAAAACGGCGAAAATAGGAGAAGCGGGAGTAATTAAAGAATTTAAAGAGAACGGCATAAGCGAAGAAAATTATGGTTCGTTTATGCGCATTATCGATTTAGACCCGGCAGCCGAGAACGCTAACAAATTATCTATTTTAAAAGAGCGCCTTATAGCAGAAATAAAAGAAGAATCCATTAAACAAAGAGCCGTCGAAGGTATAGAAGAGCTTAATTCCGTTATAGAAAACGGGCGAAAAGTTGGAAACGGCGTAGCAGCTACCCCTGACGCTGCCGAGGTTATAAAATTCGACCCGCTTTTAGTCAGGGGTTTAGGATATTATACAGGTCCTATTTTCGAGATAAAATCGAAAGACCTCGCCATAGGAAGTTTTGCCGCAGGCGGCAGATACGATAATCTCGTAGAACTTTACGGCGCCCGTCCCGAAGGCGCGTGCGGAATATCGTTCGGCGTAGAAAGAATAATAGACATCATAATCCAAAAAAATGCAGACGTCATTCAGTCCGTTTCTTCGCCCGTAAAATTATATATAGTTTATTTAACTGAAAAAGAAAAGCCTTTTGCGTACAAAACAGCCAAATTTCTCCGTTCAAAAGGAATAAGCGCCGAAATTTGCGTTTCGTCCGAACCGAACATAGGTAAAGAGATAAAATACGCCGATAAGAAAAAAATAGAATATATAGCCATAATAGGCGAAAGAGAAGCCGCGGAACAAAAACTTACCTTAAAAAATCTTAAAACCAGAGAAGAAAAGTTATCTGCGGCGGAAGATTTGGTTGAAATTTTACGTTAGTTAAATTTTAAATTTAATCTTCGTCTATTATTTTTTTGAGCGAATTATACAGAAGATAGTTAAACAGCAGATAATTTATCGAAACTACTACCAAAAAAATTAAAAACGAATAAAAAGAAAGAATTATTAAAATTTTATTAGCCGCCGCTATTCCTGTTGCCTGTAAAATATTTATTAAAATTGAAAAAATTAAAAAATATGAGCTGTTTAATATAAATATGTTAAAAGTGAAAATATTTCTAACTGCCGAATTTTTTCTATAACGTTTTTCTTCCTTATTTACGTTTGATTTCTCGTTTTCGTAATTTAAATTTAAATCGCAGATTTTATCCGAACATTTATTATTTACGTAAAAAAATTCGCTCGTATAAAGAGAATGCGACGAAGTGTTTATGACAAATAATATCATAAACATTATTCCCTTAAGTCCTACAAGCGATTCGTCGTTTGTCGCCGGTAAGTTAAATATAACTGCGCAGATTAAAAAAATAACTCCTATGGAAATTATGGACGCTTGTGTTAATATAATCCATTTGCTAGTAATTGTTTTCAAAGTTTCCCCTATTTTTTATTTGATTTATTATACAATAAATATAAAATTTATGTAAATAAATGCTGACCAAAAATGTTAAAATATTATGTTTAAATTTTTTAAAAAAAAGCGCGATAAAACCGTTATAAAATCGGAAATAATAATAAGCGGTTTTAATATAACCGTTTTAAAAAAAGATATTAAAAATCTTCATTTAAACATTCTTCCGCCTGACGGAAAGATAAGGGTTTCGGCGCCCAAGAGAATGGACGACAGTTCCGTCCGCGTTTTTATAATATCAAAACTGCCCTGGATAGAAAAACACGTAAACAGCTTTAAAGAACGGCCGAGGGAAACTCCGAAGGAATATGTTTCGGGAGAAGGCCATTATTTTAAAGGAGAAATATATTTGCTTAACGTTATCGAATATAGCGGAAAACCTTATATAATTATAAATAATAATAAAAATATAGATTTTTACGTAAAAAAAAATGCAGATTTAGAGGAAAAGAAAAAAGTTTTTTTACGCTGGCAGAGGGAAGAATTAGCAAAAGAACTTTTCGGCATATTTAATAAATGGCAGGAAATAATGGGAGTTTCTGCTAATGAGATAAGAATAAAACGCATGAAGACTAAATGGGGCACCTGCAATATTAAAGCAAAAAGAATATGGATAAATTTAGAACTGATTAAAAAACCTGTTTATTGTATAGAATACATTGTAGTTCATGAACTGACGCATCTTATCGAGATAAATCATAATAAAAGATTTAAAGAAATTATGGATAAATTTATTCCTCTCTGGAGAAATTATAAAAAAGAACTGAACGGTTCTATTTTGCAGGGCAGTAAAATTCTCTAAAATACATATTAAATCCCTAATTAGTTTGACTTTTTTAAAATAATGGTTTAAAATTAATCATCGACCGCTGTTTGTAAAAATTTAACTGATTTCTTATAATACAAACCGCTTCCGCGAATACAGCCTTAATCGTTTTTCTAATTAAAATATTTCGATAATTAATATAGAAGATAAGTCTATAAAAATTCTATGAAACAGTTTAAAAAAGTATTGATAGCCAATAGGGGAGAAATCGCTTCCAGAATCATCAGGGCTTGCAAAGAGCTTGGAATTAAAACCGTTGCTATTTATTCGGAAGCAGACGGTCAGGCTCTTCACGTAAAAAAGGCGGATGAAGCTTACTTAGTCGGACCTGGACCTATATCGGGTTATTTGAATATTAACAGGATAGTAGATTTAGCTATAAATACAGGCGCAGATGCCATACATCCCGGGTACGGATTTTTATCGGAAAATCCAAAATTTCCGGAAGTTTGCGAAAAACGAGGGGTAATATTCATAGGTCCTTCATCTAAAACTATAGCGATGATGGGAGATAAGATAGAATCAAAAAGGCTTATGAGGTCTGTAGGCGTGCCGGTAGTCGAAGGATCCGAAGGTGGCGTAGAATCGGAAGAAGAGGCGGTTGCCGTAGCAAACAAGATAGGTTATCCGGTAATGATAAAAGCTTCGGCGGGCGGCGGCGGAAAAGGAATAAGGATATGTTTTAACGACGGCGAGCTTGTTAAAAATTTTTCTTTATCTCGTTCCGAGGCCGAAAAAGCGTTCGGCAATCCGGAAGTATTCATAGAAAAATATATAGAAAAACCCCACCATATCGAGTTTCAAATATTGGCGGATAATTATGAAAATATTATACATCTCGGCGAAAGAGACTGTTCGATACAGAGAAGGCATCAAAAACTTATAGAAATAGCACCGTCCCTTATACTTACCGAAGAAACCCGCAGAAAAATGGGCGAATCGTCTATAAAAGCCGCTCGAGCCTGTAACTACCGCAATGCCGGAACGATAGAATATATCGTCGATAAAAACGGTAATTACTATTTTATGGAAATGAACACCAGAATACAGGTTGAGCACAGCGTCACCGAAATAGTTACGGGAGTCGATATAGTCGGCGAACAGATTCAGATAGCTATGGGCAAAGAACTCGACATTAAGCAGGAAGACGTTTCTATGAGGGGTTATGCCATAGAATGCCGCATCAACGCAGAAAATCCCAGAAAAGATTTTGTTCCGAGCACAGGAAAAGTCACGGCTTATTATTCTCCGGGCGGAATTGGAGTAAGAATAGACGGTGCGGTTTATAAGGATTACGTAATTCAGCCTTTTTATGATTCTATGATTGCAAAACTTACAGTGAGTGGCAGAACCTGGGAAGAAACCGTGCGGAGAGCGCAGAGGGCTTTAGACGAATATGTTATTAAAGGCGTTAAAACTACTATACCTTTTCAGCTAAGGATAGTTCAGGACGATGATTTTTTAAAAGGAAATTTCGATACGCACTTCATAGACGAAAGACTTTATTTAAGGGATTATAAACTGCAGAAAGATCCTTTCGACAGAATACTTGCAATATCGGCTGCTATTGCGGCTTATTACGGAATTTAAATGAAATTAAAAGGAAGGTATTAATATATGGAAGAAAAAACTTACATAAGAAAAATAGGCGTTATGGAAACAGTTTTAAGAGATGCGCACCAGTCTCTTTTAGCTACAAGAATGATTACGCCGGATATACTTGGGATAGCTAACGTTTTGGACAATATAGGATTCTGGTCGCTTGAGGTATGGGGAGGAGCAACCTTTGATTCGTGTCTAAGGTTTTTAAAGGAGGACCCGTGGGAAAGGCTTAGAAGATTAAGGAAATCTTATAAAAATTCAAGGCTTCAGATGCTTTTAAGAGGTCAAAATTTAGTAGGATACAGGCATTATGCCGACGACGTAGTAGAAAGATTTGTTTCTTTAAGCGCCGATAACGGTATAGACGTATTTAGAATTTTTGATTCCCTAAATGATTTCAGAAACATTAAAAAGGCGGTAGAAGTCGCAAAAAAGAAAAAAAAGATAGTAGAAGCTACAATATGCTATACTACTAGCCCCGTTCATACAAACGAGCTTTTTACCCAAATGGCAGTCGAACTTGAAAATATGGGCGCAGACACTATATGCATAAAAGATATGGCTGGATTGCTTTCTCCTGCAAACGCTTATAACTTGGTATCTATGATAAAGAAAAAAATAAGTCTGCCCATTCACGTTCATTCCCATTCCACTATAGGTTTTGCTTCAATGTCGCTTCTTAAAGCAGTAGAAGCGGGAGCGGATATTATAGATACGGCAATATCTTCTATGTCTTGCGGAACTTCGCATCCTCCTACCGAGTCGATAGCTTTTACTTTATTAGAGATGGGTTATGACGTCGACCTTGATTTTGAAAAACTAAAAGAAGTTGCAGATTATTTTAGAATCATCAGGAAAAGATACGCTTCTTTAGAAAGCGAATATACAAATATTAATACCGATGTTATCGTTACTCAGGTTCCCGGCGGAATGATGTCAAATTTGGCAAGCCAGCTTAAGGATCAGAATGCCCTCGATAAAATGGAAGAGGTGCTTTATGAAGTGCCTCAGGTCAGGGAAGATTTCGGTTATCCGCCGTTAGTAACTCCTTCCTCGCAGATTGTAGGAACCCAAGCCGCTCTTAATGTAATAACGGGAGAAAAATATAAAGTTGTTACTAGCGAAACTAAAAACTATCTAAAAGGTTATTACGGCAAACCGCCCGCCGCAATTAATCCCGATATACAGAAAAAGGTGCTGGGAAACGAGGAAGTTGTAACCGTAAGGCCTGCAGATTTATTAGAACCGGAAATGTCGAAGGAATATAAAGATATAAAAGAGTTCGATATAAGCGAAGAGGATTTCTTGTCTTACGTATTATTTCCGAATATAGCTTTAGAATTTTTTAAAGCAAGAAAAGAAGGCAGTCTTCCCGATTATTCAAAGCCCACCGATGCGGATGCTTTAAAAAATTTATCCGAAGGCAATAATATAACGCCTGAAGTTTCAGATTCTTATATTCTTGCAAAAGACGGAGGACTGGCTCCGAGCGAATTTATCGTTACCGTTCACGGCGAAAGTTATAAAATAAAAATTGCCGGAGTCGGCCATAAATCAGATCAAAAAAGGCCATTCTTTTTAAACGTGGACGGCACCCTCGAAGAAGTCGTAATAGAATCTCTTACCGAAATAGTTCCAAGCGCCGGCGGCGAAATAGTGGGCGAAAGCATAGCGAGGTCAAAAAGACCTTCGCCTAAAAGAGAAGGCGACGTTTATGCGCCTATGCCCGGAAGAATTACTAAAGTTATGGTTAAAGCCGGTGATACGGTTAAAGCCGGCGATACGGTTTTAATAGTAGAAGCGATGAAGATGGAAAACGAAATACATACTCCCATAGACGGAACGGTTAAAGAGATATACATAAAAGAAGGGGACAGCGTAAATCCTGACGAAACTTTGATTTACGTTGAGTAGTAAACTTATAAATTTGCGGTATAATTTATATAGGAAGGTGTTTTAAATTGATTAGAAAAGCCGTGGCAATGGGTTATTTTTATCCGGAAGGATTAAATAACATAAATAATTTCATAGATTCCTTTAAAGCCGATATACCGGTTGCAGGCAAAAAAATAGACGCATTCGGCATTATATCGCCGCACGCCGGTTACGTATATTCTGGAAAAATTGCTTACGAGGGTTATTCCAGTATCGGCATAAAAAACAATATAATCATTATAGGTCCGAACCATACCGGTATGGGAGCTGACTATTCGGTAATGAATAAAGGAAAATACGATTTTAAAGATTTTTCCGTTCCGATTAATTCAAAACTCGCCGACGCTATTATCGACGATGCAGACAGTCCTTTTATTGCCGACGAGCAGGCTCATTTAAGGGAGCATTCCGTCGAAGTTCAGATTCCGCTCTTATACAATTTTAAAAAGGATTTTTCAATAGTCCCCATAGTTATTTCGTTTATCAGATACAACGACGTTATTAACGCTTCAAAAGCTATATATAACGCTTTAAAAAAATTAGATTTAATAGACGATGTTTTAATAGTCGCAAGTTCCGATATGACTCATTACGAACCGGCCGAGTCGGCAAAATATAAAGACGATATCGCAATAAAAGAAATACTGGATTTAAATTCTCAGGGACTGTACGAAAAAGTCAGATTAAACGATATTACGATGTGCGGTTTTATTCCAGCGTCTATAATGCTTAATGTTGCCAAAATGGCCGGACGAACCAAAGCAAAACTTATAGGATATACCAATTCTGGAGAAGTTACCGGCGATTATTCAAGCGTAGTCGGATATTCTTCTATCGTTATATATTAAATATATTTAAATAAACTCCCTTAACATTTATATGGATACAATAAAAACAAGATTTGCTCCGAGTCCTACGGGCTATCTGCATATAGGCGGAGCAAGGACGGCTCTTTTTAACTATGTTTATGCTAAACATAACGGCGGAAAATTTGTTTTAAGAATTGAAGATACGGATTTTGAGCGTTCCGAAAAAATATTTGAAGAAGATATAATAGAAAGCCTTAAGTGGATGTCTATTATACCTGACGAAGAAATATTGCATCAATCGGAACGTCTTAACATTTATAATTCTTACGTCGATAAACTTTTAAAAGAAGGAAAGGCTTATTACTGTTTTTGCTCAAAAGAGCTGTTGGAAGAAGACAGAAATAAACTTATAGCCGAAAATAAAAAACCTATGTACGTCGGCAGATGCCGGGAATTAAAGCCTGACGCCGAAATTTTAAAAACGCCGCACGTTATAAGGTTTAAAGTGAACAGAGAAACCGGATCCGCCGCGTTTTTTAAAGACTTAATAAGAAATCAGGTTATAACCATAGAAAACAAAGAAATAGACGATTTCGTAATAGTGAGGGAAGACGGAATTCCTACTTATAACTTTGCGGTAGTTATAGACGATGCTCTGTCCGGAATAACGCATGTACTAAGAGGCGACGACCATGTCAGCAATACGCCTAAACAGATAATGCTATATAACGCATTAGGTTTTAAAACGCCGGAATTTGCACATGTTTCCATGATACTAGGTCCCGACGGTAAAAGGCTTTCTAAAAGGCACGGCGCTACCTCCGTCATTCAGTACAAAAAAGAAGGATTTTTACCGGAAGCTTTAGTTAATTACCTTATAAGGCTCGGCTGGTCCCACGGTAACGACGAAATACTTTCTATGGATGAAATTATAAAATTTTTCGATTTAAAAAACATAAGCAAGTCCGCCGCTATTTTTAATACCGAAAAATTATTATGGCTTAATTCCCATTATATAAAATCTAAAAACCCCTTTGCCTTAATAAGCCTTATAAATGATATATTGGAAGATTCGCAAGCCAGGCTGAACGAAGACGTAAAAACGGCGGCGCTCGTCGATTCCCTTAAAACACGTTCCAAAACTTTGGTCGAATTAAGGCATAAATTAGATTTTTTCTTAAATAAAACCATTGAGTATAATGTCGGCGTTATTAACGAGTTTAATTGCAATCAAAATGATGCAGATTTTCTGTCGGCCTTTAAGGATTTTATAATTGCTCTTGACGATAAAATTTTTATAAACGAAAAAAATATCGACGGACTAAAAACATCTATAGAATCTATAAAAAACTCGTTTAACGATTTTCTTTCGCAAAACGGATGGACGATGAAAGAAAAAGCCATGATAATAAGGCTTGCTTTTACCGGAGAAAAAGTCAGCCCTCCTATATACGAGATGATATTTTCACTCGGAAAAAAAAGATGCGTTGAAAGAATTGATGCTTTTTTAGATTTTCTTTCGGGCATAAAAAATTGACCGAATTATGTACTGTGCAAATTTAATTATTTAATTTAAAATTAATTATATTTTTATGCCGTTAACAATATGTGGAATAGACGAAGCCGGCAGAGGCTGCCTTGCAGGTCCCGTGGTATCGGCGGCGGTGATAATAGATAAAAATAAAATTCCTTCCGGTATAAAGGATTCCAAACAGTTAACCGAGTTAAAAAGAAATGAGTTCTATAAGATTATTTTAAGTTCCGCCGTATCTTATTCGATAGGCATTGCTTCCAATTTAGAAATAGATAAAATTAATATTCTTAAATCGGCTATGCTTTCGATGGAAAGAGCTTTTGACGGTTTATCGGTAAAGCCCGACATCGTAATTATAGACGGTCCGGTAGCGCCGGATGGTTTATCGGATATTTCGGGATTAAAAGTAATACCGGTAATAAAAGGCGACGACAGGGTAAAAGTCGTTTCCTGCGCTTCAGTAATTGCTAAGGTTTTTAGGGACGGACTAATGGCGGACATCGATGAAAAATATCCGGAATACGGTTTTAAAAAACACAAAGGTTACGCGACCGTCGAACATAAAAAAAATATTAGAAAATACGGTTTAACGGAAATTCACAGGAAAACCTTTAAATTTTGATATTTAATAAGATTTAATATATATATTTAAAGATGATTATTATATAATAGCCATATAATATATGTTATATTAATACGTAAATTAATTAATGCATAAAATGAATTTAAATATAGACGATAAAACGATGAACAGCAAGTTCTTAAATAAAGCTAAAGGAGACGAAGGAGAAGCGGTTGCGGCAGAGTTTTTAGAAAAAATAGGATACAGAATTATTAAAAAAAATTTCAAAAAAGGCAGACGCGAAATAGACATTATTGCCGAAAACGAAAACGGCAATTTAAATTTTATAGAAGTAAAAACGCGATTTAAAAGCAGGTTCGGTAAACCATACGAAGCGGTTAACAAAAGGAAACTTTCGACTATTATAGACGTATCTAATTTTTTTTTGATGCAGTCGTCTGCGTCAAATATAAAATACGACAATAAAACTATATATTATGGTGTAATTTCTATTGAATATATAGAACGCTGTTCGATTAAATTAATTTTTTTTGAAAATATTCTCGAATGATAAATAAAAGCAATAGCCGGATAAACGTCTGCTTAGCGCAGACAGACCCCAAAATGGGGGATTTAGAAAAAAATATAGAAAACCATATTAATATTATTTCCTCCGCAAAAAACAAAGGGGCGGAAATAGTAATTTTTCCGGAACTTTCTCTTACCGGGTATTTTTTAAAAGACTCCGTTTACGATTTAGGCGTCGATATTAATTCCGATGAAGCCGCCGTTTTCCAACCTCTTTATAAAATTTCGGAAGAACTAAATATTACTGTTATTGCAGGTTTTGTAGAAAAAGACGCAGATTTTAATTTTTATAATTCGACTTTTTGCGTTTCTAACGGAAAACTTATTAACGTTCACAGAAAGGTTTATCTGCCCACGTACGGCATGTTTGAAGAATTAAGGTATTTTAAGCAGGGAGACGGTTTCGACGTTTTCGATTTAAACGGCGTTAAAATTTCAGTCTTGACATGCGAAGATGCCTGGCATCTTTCGTCGTCTTACATCGCCGTTAACAAGGGTGCCCATATAATTATAATCAATTCCGCTTCTCCGGCGAGAGGTATAACCGCCGGGCTTAATAAATTTAATTCGACTAATATGTGGGAGGAGCTGCTTTCCGTTATCGCTTTTTATTATAAATGTTACGTTATATACGTAAACAGAGTCGGTTTTGAAGACGGTATAGGATTTTCCGGAGGTTCGTGCGTAATAAATCCTTCCGGCAATATCGAAAGCAAAATGGATTATATAGAAGCAGAGGAAATTATAACGGAATTAAATTTAAATCTGCTTAATAACGAAAGATTTAAAACGCCTCTTTTACGCGACGAAAATTTAAACCTGACCCTTAAAGAATTAGAAAGCATAATAGATAATAATAAAGTTAAGTGAAAAGATTTATATGAATCATAAAATTGAACTGCCGAAAATAGACGAATTAAATTTTCCTTTAATTTATAAACATCTCGGTAATTTTATAAAAAGCGAGGTTTTAAAGGCGGGGTTAAAAAGCGTAGTTTTGGGCTTGTCGGGAGGCATAGATTCGGCTGCGTCCTGCTTTTTGGCTGTAAGCGCGCTTGGGAAAGATAACGTAACGGCTTTAATAATGC
This sequence comes from bacterium, assembly GCA_021822485.1. Classification (GTDB taxonomy): domain Bacteria; phylum SZUA-79; class SZUA-79; order Acidulodesulfobacterales; family Acidulodesulfobacteraceae; genus Acidulodesulfobacterium_A. The sequence goes on along the minus strand of JAKAQP010000003.1, from coordinate 39,379 downwards.
CTTATGAAAGCAGTTCCAAGTCGAGCATTGAGGATGCTTTAAAAGTCGTAAACACCCTCGGAATTAAATATTACGTTTCAGATATATCTAACCAGATTAACGAATATTTTAAGAATGAGACTGACGAGACCGAGAGAAGCGAAAATGCCGATGCGACAGACGGTATCGTCTTAAAACTGAGAAAAGGCAATAAAATGGCTAGGGAAAGGATGTCTATTCTCTATGATTATTCATATAAGTTAAATTCCTTAGTCCTCGGCACAAGCAATAAATCGGAACTGCTTCTGGGCTATGGAACTTTATACGGCGATACGGCTTCGGCTTTAAATCCTATAGGAGATATTTATAAAACTCAGATTTATCAGCTTGCGGAGCATCTCGGCATCCCAAAAACTATTATAAATAAACCGCCGTCGGCGGATTTATGGGAAGGACAGTCGGATGAATCGGAACTGGGTTTTACTTATAAAACTGCCGACGATATAATGTATCTTTTAATAGATAAAATGTACAAGCCCGAAGTAGTAATTTCTTTAGGATTTGAAGAAAATATCGTAAACAACATATACAAAAGAATAAAAAAATCGCAGTATAAAAGACGAATGCCTTTAATAGCAAAAGTTTCGGAACGGACCATAAATATTGATTTCAGATATTTAAGGGACTGGTCATAATTTTTATGAGCGCATTATACGTCGTGGCAACGCCCATTGGAAACCTCGAAGATATTACTATAAGAGCGTTAAAAATAATGAGGGAAGCGGACTTTATAGCCTGCGAAGATACCAGGAAAACAAGGATATTAACTTCGAAATACCATATTAAAACCCGCTTAATTCCATATCACGAATATAATAAAAAATCGGCTGCCGACGCTATCGCCGGCGGTATAATGAAAGGCAGAGATTACGTTTTAGTCAGCGAAGCCGGGACGCCTTTAATATCCGACCCTGGTTTTTATTTAGTCCGCTTGTGTATTGAAAAAGGAATAAAAGTAGTTCCGATTCCCGGTCCTTCAAGCGTATTAACAGCAATATCGGCATCAGGACTGAATACTTCGGAATTTACTTTTATCGGTTTTTTGCCTAAAAAAGAAGGAAAAAGAAAAAAAATACTTGCAAAATTAAAGGATGAAAAAAGGGTTTTTATACTTTTTGAACCAGGCAGAAGCGTCGAAAAACTGCTTGCGGATATAAACGAAATTTTGGGCAGCGTTAAAATATGCTACGCAAAAGAGCTTACTAAAATATACGAATTTATAGAAACGAAAGACGTAAAAACTATAATCGAAGAAATTAAAAACAGGCCTGAATTGACTAAGGGCGAGTTAACCGTTATAGTCGATCCGATGCCTATTGCAGAAACAGACTGAGAATTATCTTAATATTTTAAAATCGTTGAAATTAGAAAGCCCGTCCTGTTCATATAGTTTAACTTCTTTGACTCTTGAAGAAGGCGGACCGACATGCACCGAAGCAATCATTTCCTTAATTTTTTCTTCTTCGCCCTCGAAAAATGCCTCTACATGGCCGTCATAGGTATTCATTACATAACCCTTTATGCCGATTCTTTCAGCTTCGAGTTTTGTAAAATTTCTGAAATTTACGCCCTGAACTATTCCTTTTATAATAACCCTGTAAGATTTTAAAGCCATAAACATAACTAATAATTATGGTATTTCAGATTGATTGCAGGCAATTTTATAATTTATTTTTCTTTATTATTTTTTAAGGCTGTGACTGCTGCTTTTAGTTTTAGCTGAATGAGAAGCGTCTTTATGTTTAGAATGTGCGGCAGACTGTTTATTAATTTTTTCTTCAAGGATATTAATCTTTTCTTCTAATCCTTTTACTTCGGAACTTCTGGCTATATCGGCTTTGCTAAGGGCTTTTTTTACGGATTCGTCGACTATAGACATCAATTTTTTCTTATTCGCATCGTATATATCTTTCATTTTTTGCGAAAACACTTCGGATTCTTTTTTACCGAAATTATGGCTGACTATAAATTCGTCTAAAATCTTCTGAAATCTATCCTCGGTAACCCCAAGTGCCGCTCCTATAAATTCAGTAAATTTATCGACAGCCGTTTTTTGCGATTCCATAAAACCTCCTTTAAATATTAATTATAATTATACTTACGATAAGTCGTTTAATATTATAAGTATATCATTAATATTTAAAAAAGTTAATTAAATATACCGCAAACTTAATTCGGCTTTCATTTTAACTTACTGCTGCTGAACCATATCGAGCCTTTCTATTTTTGCGTCTTTCCCTTTTTTCTTTCTTAAGTAATATAATTTCGCTCTCCTTACCTTTCCTCGATAAAGAAGTTCAATTTTATCGATTAAGGGAGAATTAGTCAAAAAAGTTTTTTCGACTCCCACGCCGTAAGAATTTTTTCTTACCGTAAAAGCCGACCTGATGCCGCTGCCTTTTCTCGCAATAACCACTCCTTCATAAACCTGAATTCTTTCTTTGTCGCCTTCTTTTATTTTTTGATATACTTTGACGGTGTCGCCCGATTTAAATTGGGGAACATCCGTTCTTAACGAGGCATTTTCGATTTTTTCTACGATATTCATTTAGGTCTCTCCTTTTGTTTATATTTTAATTTTTCTTATTTGTTCCGTTTTTTTTAATGCTTTTTCCATTCTCCACTTTTCAATCAGTTTATGATTTCCGCTAAGCAGTATTTCGGGAACGGATAAATTTTTAAACGTTTTTGGTTTAGTATATTGGGGATATTCCAATATTTTTTTAAAATCGCCGGAAAGGCTTTCCTCTTTAAGCGATTCTTGATTACCCAAAAAACCTTTAAAATATCTGCTTACCGATTCTATAAAAACTATCGAAGCTATTTCGCCTCCGGACAGTATATAACTGCCTATCGATATTTCTATTCCTCCCGTTAAATCGGCCACCCTTGCGTCTATGCCTTCGTATCTTCCGCAAATTATTATAATATGGTCAAAATCGGACATTTCCGAAGCGGCATCCGAGTCGAGCAATTTTCCGGAAGGTGACATTATAACTACCGCCCTTTTTTCGCTTTTATACTTTTCTTTAAAATTTTCTACGGAATATTCGCAGGCCTTAATAATGGGCTCTGCCATTAACAGCTGCCCCGCGCCTCCGCCGTAAATTTTATCGTCCACCCTTCTATATTTACCGCTTGAAAAGTCTCTTGGATTAATAATATTTATTTCCATTAATCCGGTTTTTAAAGCCTTTCCTATAAGACCGGTTTTTAAAAACGAATCGAAATATTCCGGCATTATAGATATAACGTCTATTACCTTTTTCATATTTTTATATTCTATAATTATTTTCGTTTTTAACCGATATTTTTGAACTTTTAATATCTATAGTTTCGATATTTTCAGCCGTCATAGGAATCAAGTAAACCGCCGAATTGGATTTTATTTCCATCACGTCGGTTTCTCCGCCGTAAATTTCCGAAACCGCTCCTATGTTAATTTTTTTTTCGTTATAACAGTTTAAACCGATTAAATCGGAAATTAAAAATTCGTCTTTATCCAATTTAATATCGGCTTTATTAATATAAACGGAAGTCTTTTTAAATTTTTCCGCAGATTCTATTGAATCTGTGCCGTTTAATTTAATGAGATAACCTTTATTTACCCGTCTGATTTTTTCGATTTCTAATTTTTTATATGTTCCGTTTTCTTTAATAAAAAGTTCGCAGCCCGAATCCATAACGTTAGACAAGGGGTTATATAGATTAAATAAAAGTTCGCCTAATATGCCGTGCGGTTTTATAAATTCCCCTATATCTATATAAACGAAATTCATTTAGCCTGTTTTTTTACTAACGTCATAACGGTATCGCTCGGTTTTGCCCCCAAACTTACCCACTTGTCGAATTTGTCCTTATCGATATTAAACTGGACGTCTTTATCAGCGCATGGATTGTAAGTCCCCAGTATTTCGATAAATTTTTTCTGCACGGCTTTTTCTCCTGAAGCCGCTACGATTCTGTAAAAAGGTTTTTTGTGAGAACCGATTCTAGATAATCTGATTTTTACCGCCACTTGAAATCTCCTTTGTTAAACATGTTTTTAATATTATTGATATTTTTTAAAGAACCCATTTTGTTCTTTTTGAAAGACTTCATAATTTTTTTTACTTCTTCAAATTTATTTATAAAGATATTAACGTCATTGACGGTAGTGCCGCTTCCGAAAGCGATTCTTTTGCGCCTTCCGCCGTTTAATATGTCGGGGTTCAGCCTTTCTTTTTCCGTCATAGAATTAATAATAGCCTTAATTTTAACTATCTCTTTTTCCGCCGCTTCAGGATTAAATTTATCCTTTATTTTGGAAAAGCCGGGTATCATACCTGCAATCTGTGTAATCCCCCCTATTTTTGACATCATTTTCAGCTGTTCGGCAAAATCTTTAACCGTAAAATCTTTTTTGTTAAGCGATTCTTCTATCGATTTAGCGGATTGTTCGTCTACGGATTCTTGAGCTTTTTCGATAAGGCTTAATATGTCGCCCATGCCGAGTATCCTGTCGGCTATCCTGTCGCCGTAAAAGACTTCTAAATCGCTGAGTTTTTCGCCGATGCCTATGAATTTAATCGGTTTAGCGACGGTTTTTTTAATAGAAAGAGCCGCTCCGCCTCTTGCGTCGCCGTCAACTTTCGTGAGTACGACTCCGGATATGCCTAATGCGTCGTTAAAAGTTTTTGCGACGGTAACCGCGCTCTGTCCTAACATTGAATCTGCCACGAATAAAATTTCGTTTGGATTAAATTTATTTTTAAGAAGTTTAAGTTCGTCCATTAAAGGTTCGTCGATTTCAAGCCTTCCCGCAGTATCGATTATTATGGTATCATAAGCATGTTTTTCGGCAATTTCTATAGCGCTTTTAACTATTTCGTCGGGCTTTTGCATGATTTTACCGTTTTCTTCCGGTGTTTCGTAAACGGGAATATTTATGCTTGCCCCAATTTTTTTAAGCTGAAGTATAGCGGCGGGCCTGTAAACGTCCGCGGGAACAAGATATACGCTCCGTTTCATTCTGTGAAGATAAAGCGCAAGTTTTCCCGCCGTAGTCGTTTTACCCGAACCCTGAAGCCCTATTAGCATTATGATAACGGGAGGCTTTGCCTTAATATTTAAAGGCTCGTTGTTTCCCAACAGTTCGACCAATTCGTTCCTGATTATTTTAATAATCTGCTGGGCAGGGGTTAGGCTGTCGGCTACTTTTTCGCCTATGGCCTTATTTTTTACGGATTCGATAAATTCTTTTACTATAAGGTAGTTTACGTCGGCTTCAAGCAAAGACAGCCTTACTTCCTTAAGGCTGTCTTCTATATTTTTTTCCGACAGTTTTCCGTAACCTTTAAGGTTTTTAAAAACTTTTTCGAGTTTTGAACTAAGTCCGTCAAACATTGCGTTAATTTAAAATTTAAATAATTTTTTAAAAATACCGAACAGGCTTTTAGCTTATTCAATATCTTAATTAATAATTAATAAAGATTTTATAATTGAAAACTAATATTTTATTAGTTTTTTTAAAATATGTCAATTATAAATACGGTGACAGAATTCAATTCTGTCACCGTCACAAATTTAATCAAAAATATCCAAGCTGACGCAGTTTGTCCATAGCGGCTTCTTTATCCTGTGAGCGCCCGGAGCGCTCGGCGGCATCTTTTTCTGCCGTTATATGAGTGCAAGGCGCGCAGTCTAAAGATCTGTAACCCTGTTCATACAGATTGCAGTATGGAAGATTATTAAACTTAATATAATCCCATATATCTTTTTCCGTAAAATGAAGCAAAGGATGGACTCTGAAATGGTGGGGGTCTTTTCTTTTAGAAAAAAATGATTCGTTTGCCCTTGCTTCGTTTTCATCCCTTCTTATTCCGGTAAACATAGCTTTAAGATGAAGATCTTTAATAGACTCCTTAAGAGGAATAGTTTTAAGAGTGTTGCAGCAGTCGGTTTTATCTTTAGCTATAGGATATTTTTGCCGAAGCGCTTCATTGTTTGAGTATTTTACAATTTCGAAGTTCCAAGCGGATTTTAATTTTTCCATAAATTCTTTAATTTCGGGGAATTCTGCCGACGTATCTATGGTAATAACCTTAAAAGGTATTTTCCCATTTTTCGAACGTCTTATCAAGTCTAATAAAACGGTTGAATCTTTACCGCCCGTGAATGCTATGCCGATTTTATCTCCATATCTGTCTTCCGCTTCTTTAATAATTTCTATACCGAGCGAAATTTTTTGTTCAAGAAGCGCAAGAGATTCAGCCGCTATGTTTTTATCGGATTCCGGCTGGTTAAATATAATGCGTGCGCCGTTTTTGCCGGTTGCACTTTTATCGTCGAATAAGTTTTCGCTTATAAATGAATGGCTTTCTATTTCGTTTAATATTTCTATATATTTTATTGAATCCGAAAGAGAGATATTTAGCAAGTTAAAATTTTCTTCGAGCGGATCGTTTATAAGGTCAAAGAAATAATTTTTAGGCCTGTTATAAATTTCCGAAGTTATCATGCTTTGATAAATGTTTTGTCTCGCAGTCTGTTTCGATTTAAGCGAATTGAGGAGAAACAGGTATTCGGGTTTGCTGACCCTTTTTCTCATAACTGAGTTAAACATTTCTATTATAAAGTCTTCATCGGAAAGATTTATGTTTTCTATGATTTTTTTTGCTTCCGACTGCAAAATATTATCCGGAATAAATAAATATTTACGGTCTTTAGTTCTTATTGAGCGTTGAGACAGGAAATATTTGTCTTTAGAAGAGGCGCCGTTTTTGCTTCTGTCATAAACGCCTGCGGAAAATTGCATTATTTCGTTATACATATTTTGCGTGCAAAATTCCGAATAGCAGTATTCCCTTTCTTTTTCTCCCAACAAAGATAATCCGTCCGTTTTAATTAAATTTGTAACTTTATTTACTGCGGCGGCGTTTTTATCGTCGGAAACAGCGTTAAAACCGGATAAAGACATTAGCGTGGGAAATAAATCAACTATTGAAGCTAATTTATTATTAACGCCTTTTTCTAATTGCGGCGCATGCAGTATCAGCGGTATTTTTATAACTTCGTCGAAAAGTTCGCCCATGTGTCCGAAAACAGGCATATCGTAGAAAACTATTCTGCCTTCTCCGTGGTCGGCAAAAATAGAATAGATATTTTCATCGTTAAAATACCCCGTATTTTTTAAAAAACCATATATAAGCCTAAATCGTCCTTTGTCGAATTTATTGACGCCGTAAATATATGGGGGAAGCATAATTTGTACCCCGTAATTTACTTTTCCGGAAAAATTATTCCAGAGAGTGAAAGGATTATTGTTCTGAACTGGTATTTTATATAAAGATGACATTTTGTTGATGAATGCAAAATAGTCGTCGTTATAATGGTTTTCGTTATAATTTTGCGAAAAAATATAAGGTTCGTGAATGTCGAAAAGATGTATAAAACAGAACACCTTTTCGTTTTCTAAAAGAGAAATTTGTTTAAAAAGCGGATTAATATCGTTTGCGCATATAAAATCAAATCCTTTGGTCAGTCCCAGAGGCTGAAAAAGTTCTATAACGTCGGAATAGAATATGGTTTTATAGCCGTTATTCTTGTAAATTTCCGCGAGAGTCGCACAGTCTGCCCTCATTTTTTTATAAAAAAAAGGCCTTAAACCGTGCTTGGGCTGTAGCAATCCGGTGAATAAAGAAGCATGCGCAGCGGTAGTATAGCTCGATGTTGAAAAAAAATCCGTAAAAACCGTTGAGTTTTCGGCGATTTTGTCTAACGTGGGTGTATCGACTAAATTTTCGACGTAAAATTGTTTAAGATGAGGCCTGTTCTTAATATAACTTACACAGTCGTATCTGAGGTTGTCAATCGATATAAGTAAAACCTTATTGTTCATCTTAATCGAATTTTTTTCTATAATTAATGGCTTCCGAGAGAGTGTCTTTGTCCACATATTCTAAATCGGAGCCTATGGGTATCCCTCTTGCCAAAGCGGAAATGCGGACGTTATAAGGCGATAAAATTTTCTGTATATATATAGAGGTAGCTTCCCCGTTGGAGTTTGGATTAAGCGCAAGTATAATCTCTTCAAAACCGCCGATTTCTACTCTGCTCGCAAGCTCTTTAAGCTTTAAATCGGACGGCGTTACCCCTTCCAGCGGATTTATTAAACCGTGCAATACATGATAATAACCGTTATAATTTCCGCTCTTTTCAAATACGTATATTATTTCGGGATTTTCTACTATGCAAAGCTGTTTTCCGTTTCTCGACGGGTTGCCGCATATATGGCAGATATCGTCGGAGCTTAGATTAAAACATTTTTGGCATAATTTTATGTTTTGTTTGGCATTTTTTATTGCATCCGCAAGACCGTAAGCTACGGATTCGTTCTGTGACAATAAGTAAAATGCAAGCCTTCTTGCAGATCTTTCGCCTATGCCGGGGAGTTTTTTAAATGCGAATACTATATCTTTAACGTAATCAGAATGGTTTAAAGACATAAAGCAACCCGTTAAAAAAGACCGGGTATATTAAGCCCGCCCGTTAATTTAGACATTTCTCCGGTTACCATATCTTTAGATTTATTAAGGGCTTCGTTAATGGAAGCTACTATAAGGTCCTGAAGCATTTCGACGTCGTCGGGATTTACGACCGTTTTATCTATATTTATTTCAAGCAGTTCCTGCTTTCCGTTTACTTTTGCAGTAACCATTCCTCCGCCGGCGCTTGCTTCTACCGTTTTAGAACCTAATTCTTCCTGCATTTTAAGCATATCGGATTGAAGTTTCTGCGCCTGTTTTAACATTCCGGCGATATTTTTCGACATTTTATGAGCCTCCAATTTATTTTAATAGATTTTTAAATTTTAATATATTTTATTTAATTTTTTATTTTTTTGCAAACGTTTAACTTTTAATAGCGTTATATTTTATCTATTCTTTTAATACTGTCGCCGAATACTTCTTTTATACTTTCTATTATTTTATCGCCCGTTATTGTTTTTTCGGGGAAGTCTTTTTGAAAATCTTTCTGATGCAGTTCTTCCGTTTGAAAATTTTTTGGTTTTGTTATTTTTTCTTTTTCATTTATCTTTTCGTCCATTTTTGAAAAATGTTCGAATAGTTTTTCATGTTCAAAAAACTGTCCGGAATCTTTTTTTGGCTCGATTTGCTTAAACGCTTCGACCGGTTTAGCTTGAACGTATCTTTCTTCGTTCAGCCGGTTATTTATAATAGTATTCTGTTTTTCGGCAGACTTCGTTTCAATAGGCATATAAGGTTTTATTGATTCTGCCGTTCCGTAATTATGTTTAGTTTGATTTTTTAATTCATTGATTTTTAAAATAAGTTCGGTCACGTTTTTTTTATCCGGAACGTTAAACAGCCTGAAAATAGTCAATTCCATCATTAATAAAGGCGAAGAAATTCTTTGAAATTTGACGTCGGCGTTAATCATTGCGTCGAGCATATCTAAAAGCTCTTCAAGGGATTTTTGCTCCGCAAGGGGTTCTATAGTTTTAATTTCTTCGTCGGTTAAGTCGTATATAAGGTCTTTATAGCGCAATTTAACGATTATTATGTTTCTTATATAATGCGCCGCCTGTTTCATGAACTGTCTTAAGTCCGCTCCGGAATCGTAAATTTCTTTTACCGCTTTCAGCGACCCTTCATAATCTTTATCGAATATAGAAGATATGAGTTTTGAAGTTATCGATTTAGACGTAAGTCCCAGAACGCCGGATACGTCTTCTTTAATATCGTTTCCGAAATAAGATATAACCGTGTCGAAAATTGAAAGCGAATCTCTCAGCGAACCGTCGGCAAGAGACGCTATAATCATTAGATTTTCGTCAGCAGCGTTAATGTTTTCGGCTTTGGCGATATCCTTCAATTTTTCGAATATTATTTTCGTCGGTATCCGTTTAAAGTTGAATCTCTGGCATCTCGATAAAATAGTTTCCGGAACTTTATGAATTTCGGTAGTGGCAAAGATAAATTTTGCGTGAGCCGGAGGTTCTTCCAGAGTTTTTAACAGAGCGTTAAACGCACTGTTGGATAACATATGGACTTCGTCTATTATATAGATTTTAAATCTTAAACTTTGCGGCGAATATATTATGTTTTCTTTTAACTCTCTTACCGAATCGACTCCGGTATTCGATGCACCGTCTATTTCTATGACGTCCACCGAACTTCCGTTCTGAATTTGGACGCAGGCCGAACACACGCCGCAAGGATTAGCCGTCGGACCGTTTTCGCAGTTGATGGATTTTGCGAGTATTCTGGCAATAGATGTTTTGCCTACGCCTCTGGTTCCGGTAAATATATATGCGTGAGAAAGCCTGTCGTTTATTACCGCATTTTTCAGGGTTTGAACGATTGCATCCTGCCCTATTATCTCGTCGAAAATCCCGGGTCTATATTTTCGTGCAAGCACCTGGTACATTTTAATAATTATATCATATTTAATTTCCTTCTGTCACCTTATTCCATTTTGTGACGGGGACAGAATTTAATTATGTCCCCGTATCTATAAGGAAAGTGTTCTATAAGGAAAGTTGATTTTTTAATAAAAAATTGCTAAACTTGAAAAACTATGCAAGAAAAAAACGATTTTGCAAACTTCAAAGATTTTCCTAAAAATTACGATCACAAATCGGTAGAGGAAAAAATATCTAAATATTGGGAAGACAACGATATTTATAAATTTTCTTCGGAAGATAATGGAAGAGACGTTTATTCGGTCGATACTCCGCCTCCTTATGTTTCGTCGGCGCATCTGCATGTCGGACACGTAATGAGTTACTCGCAGGCGGAATTTATTATAAGATATAAAAGGATGAAAGGTTTTAACGTTTTCTATCCCATGGGTTTCGACGACAACGGTCTTCCGACCGAACGTTACGTAGAAAAAAAATATAAAATCAATAAATCTAAAATTACGAGAGAAGAATTTATAGATTTATGCCTTAAAGAAACAAAAATAGGAATAGATATATACAAATCGCTATGGAGATCGGTAGGAATAAGCGCCGACTATAGTTTATCGTATTCCACTATAGACGAAAGATGCAGAAAGACCGCTCAGAAATCTTTTCTCGGCCTTTACGGCAAAGGCCTTATCGAGAGGCGCAACGAACCTATACTTTGGTGTCCGCAGTGCAGGACTTCTCTTGCCCAGGCGGACGTAGTACTGGAAGAATTTGCAGGCGTACTGTACGATATAGAATTTAAATCAGACGAAGGCAAAAGCCTTATTATATCTACGACGCGTCCCGAACTGCTCGGAGGATGCGTCGCCGTTTACGCTAATCCGTCGGACGAAAGATATCGTTTTCTGGAAGGAAAGAGCGTCAAAACTCCGCTGTACAATAAAAATGTTCCGGTTAAATACGACGAGTCCGTAGATATGTCTTACGGTTCGGGTCTTATGATGGTCTGTACGTGGGGCGATGCGGAAGACGTTAAGAAATGGAAAGAACATAGTTTAGACACGGCAATTATAATAGACAGGTCGGGAAGATTAAACGAATTATCCGGCGGCTATAAAGGATTAAACGTTAGGGACGCTAAAAAAGGCATAGTCGAAGATTTAAGAAAAATGTTACTGATAAAGTCGGAAAAGCCTCTGAATCATAACGTCGGAGTTCACGACAGATGTTCGACTCCGGTCGAATTTATTTTAGCAGAACAGTGGTTTATAAAAATTTTAGAAAATAAAGAAAAATTTATAGATGCAGGCAACAGAATGTCCTGGCATCCTCAGTTTATGAAAACCAGATACGATGAATGGATTAATAATCTTAAATGGGACTGGAATATTTCGAGGCAGAGATTTTACGGAGTTCCGTTTCCGGTCTGGTACTGTGCGGAATGCGGAGAAGTCGTCGTCGCTTCAGAAAAAGAACTTCCCGTGGATCCCGCAGTAAGTATGCCGGTAAACATGAAATGCAAAAAATGCGGCGGAAGCAAATTGACTCCCGAAAACGACGTTATGGATACATGGATGACGTCGTCGCTTACGCCTCTTATAAATTCATTATGGTCATATGAAGACGCAGAGAGCAAAAAACTTTATAATATTATTTATCCTATGGGGCTGCGTCCGCAGGCGCAGGAAATTATACGCACATGGCTTTTTTATACGGTCGTAAAATCAGTTTACCATACGGGAGACATACCTTTCAAAGACGTAATGATAAGCGGATGGGGTTTAGACAAAAACGGAAAGAAGATGTCTAAAAGCTTGGGAAATTTTGTAAGCCCCGAAGAGATAACCGTCAAGTACTCGGCAGATGCCCTAAGATACTGGGCATCTAAGGCAAATTTAGGGCAAGACCTTCGTTTCAGCGAAGAAGACGTTGCAAACGGCAGAAGATTGACTATTAAAATATGGAACGCCGCAAGATTTTTGATAACAAACGTAGAATCCGATTTTAATCCTTACGAAAAAAATATAAAAGACCTTAAACTTAGCCGCATAGACGAATGGATATTGACGGAATTCGAAAACACGCTGAAATCTTGCTGCAATTATATGGAGTCTTACGAATATTCTCTGTGCATGAGAGCTCTGCAGGATTTTTTCTATAATTCATACTGCGATAACTATCTTGAAATTATAAAAAACGTGTTTTGGGACGAAAACGAAGAAAGCACCGAAAGAAAAAAACCTCTGCTGAATATTATGTATTTTATTTCTTTAAATGCCGTTAAAATGTTTGCGCCTTTTATGCCTTTTATAACCGAGGAACTCTATCTGTCGTTCTATAAAAGATATGAAAAAGATAAAAGCATACATAAATCTTTTTGGCCGGAGTTTAGAAACGATTTAGTTTTTAAAGATTCTTTAAAATACTCGACTATATTGCTGAATATTCTTGATGCTTCCAGGAAACTGCGCACTAATTTAAATCTTCACCAGAATCATAAAGTTCATAAAATCTTAATTCAGGCGTTAAATCAGGACTATATAGAAATCGTAAATGATATTTCCGGCGATATAAGGTCGGCAGTCAGGGCCGAGCGTTTAATCTTTTCCGATAAAGCAGATTTTAAGACCTCCGACGATAATATTTTAATAGCGTTAGAAAAATGAAATTGACTTTTTATAATTTTAATTTAATAATATAGCATAGATTTTTATAATTTTTTATACAAAGATAAATAGGAGAATTTCAAATGGCAAATCCAAAGAAAAGACATTCAAAATGCAGAAGGGATAAAAGGAGGACGCATGACAGACTTACGCCCGTTAATTATTCAAAATGCCCTAATTGCGGCGAACCTATTCTTCCTCACAGGATGTGTCCCAGCTGTAAAACTTATAAAGGCAGAAAAATAACGGCGGAAAAAGCGCAGGAAAAATCTTAAATAAGCGGACGCCTATGCGTTAACTTGGAGACTGTTAATGATTAGAATCGCTTTAGACGGTTTCGGCTCGGACAAGGCGCCCGAACCTGAAGTTATTGGAGCTATAGCCGCAGTTGAATCAAATAAGGATATAGAAATAACTATAACCGGCGATGAAACCGTCTTAAGAGATGCTCTTAAAAAAAATAATTATGACGGCTCCAGAATTAAAATAGTTCATGCGCCTGAACGCATAACGATGGAAGATTCGCCTTCGGCTATAGTAAGAAATAAAAAAAATTCTTCAATGCGCGTCGCTTACGAATTAGTAAAAAAGAATGAAGCCGATGCAATTATCAGCGCGGGTAACAGCGGAGCCTCTCTGGCTATCGCCATGTTTGTTTTTAAAAGAATTAACGGAATAGACAGACCTGCTATCGCAACGATTATGCCGGCAGTCGGAGGATATACCGTTTTAATAGATGCTGGGGCTAACGTTGACGTTAAACCTTATCATCTTGCGGAATTTGCCATAATGGGTTCGGAATATGCCTCGTTTATGAAGGGAATCGACAATCCAAAGGTAGGATTATTAAGCAACGGCGAAGAGGCCTCTAAAGGAAACGACCTTACAAGGGAAGCATTTGCTATAATTAAAAATACAGATTTAAATTTTTACGGATACGTGGAAGGAAGGGAAGTGTTTAACGGCAAAGTAGATGTAGTCGTTTGCGACGGTTTTACGGGAAACGTTATATTGAAAGCGGCGGAAACATTGGCGGAGACCATTTTTAATCTTTTAAGGGAAGAGATAAACAAAAGTTTTATGGCAAAGTGCGGTTTTTTTATGGCAAGAAAATCTTTAAAAAAATTTAAAAAGCTAGTGGACCATAACGAATACGGCGGCGCCCCGTTACTGGGCGTTAACGGAGCCGCTTTTATAGCGCACGGAGGAGCAAGTCCAAAAGCTTTAACGAGCGCAATATTGGTAGCAAAGCATTTCGTTGAAAAAGGAATAATACATAATATAAGCAATAAAATCGAAGCAAATGCCCAAAATATCCCAAATTAATTAATTACGGAGTTTAATTTAAGTTGATATATTCAAAAATTGTCGGGATTGGTTCTTTTGTTCCGGAAAAAGTTTTGACTAACGAAGAATTGTGCAATATAGTGGACACGTCCGACGAATGGATTATTTCCAGGACGGGCATAAAAGAAAGGAGAATTGCGGAAAAAGGTTTGACGACCTCCGACATTGCGGCGGCTGCGGCAAAAAAAGCATTAGATATTTCAGGTTTAAAACCGGAAGACATAGAGCTTATACTTGTCGGAACTATAACTCCCGATATGATTTTTCCGTCGACGTCCTGTATAGTGCAGAACAAATTGGGACTTAAGAATGCGGCGGCTTTCGATATCAGTGCGGGTTGCAGCGGTTTTATATATTCGTTGTCCGTAGCCGACAGTTTTATCAAATCCGGAAAATATAAAAATATTTTAGTTATAGGAGCCGATCTGCTTTCAAGAATTACGGACTACGAAGACAGGTCGACCTGCGTTTTATTCGGAGACGGCGGGGGCGCCGCGGTGTTGACGGCAAATATTCAAAATAACCGCGGTATTCTTTCTACGCATATGCATTCCGAAGGCGGACACGACGATATTTTAATGCTTAAAGCCGGCGGCTCTTTGATGCCGGCCAGTCACGAAAGCGTCAACGGCCGCGAGCATTATATAAAAATGAAAGGTTCCGAACTGTTCAGGTATGCCGTAAATTATCTTAAAGATATAGCCCAGGAAGCGATAGATTTTAACGGACTTAAACCGGAAGATATAGATTTATTCGTTCCGCACCAGGCCAACGTCAGAATTATAGAAGCTACGGCAAAGAAATTAAAATTTCCTATGGAAAGAGTTTTCGTTAACGTGGAAAAATACGGAAATACTTCAAGCGGGTCGATACCGATTGCTCTCGACGAAGCTTATTCGTCGGGCAGAATTAAAGAAAACGACATAGTGCTTATAGATGCTATAGGCGCAGGTTTAACATGGGCTTCTTCTATAATAAGGTGGTAGAATAAAATGATAAAATCTCCTGTCTGCGATATTCTTGGAATAAAATATCCGGTATTTCAGGGCGGTATGGCATGGGCGTCAAACCACAGGCTTGCCGCGGCCGTTTCAAATGCGGGAGGTTTGGGTATTATAGGCGCCGGACAGATGCCGCCGGATATTGTCGTGCAGGAAATAAGAAAGGCAAAAGAAAGTACGGACAAACCGTTCGGGGTTAATCTTATATTATATTTAAGCTATATCGAAGAGCTTATAGATGCGGTAATAAAAGAAAAAGTCGCGATAGTTACGACAGGGGCGGGCAATGCGGGCCCTTACATAAAAAGGTTTCATGATGCCGGAATAAAGGTTATACCCGTTATACCTTCTACGGCTCTTGCAAAAAGAATGGAAAAAGCCGGAGCGGATGCCGTAATTGCGGAAGGCATGGAATCGGGAGGACATATAGGCGAAATTACTACTATGGCTTTGGTTCCGCAGGTTGCCGACGCCGTTAATATTCCGGTAATAGCCGCAGGCGGTATTGCCGATTATAGGGGTTTTGCGGCGGCGTTATGTCTCGGCGCAAGCGGCATTCAAATGGGAACGAGGTTTCTTGCGACTAAGGAGTGCCATATACATCAGAACTGGAAAAATTCCGTTATAAAAGCGTCAGACAGAGATACCGTCGTTACGGGAAGGCCGACCGGCCATCCCGTCAGAGTTTTAAAAAACAAGCTTGCAAAAATGTTTCTTGAGCTTGAAGAAAAATGCGCGCCTATAGAAGAATACGAAAAACTTGGAACAGGAAAATTAAAAGCGGCATCGGTTGACGGAGATGCGGAAATGGGTTCTTTAATGAGCGGGCAGATAGCAGGCCTTATAAAAGAAGAAAAAACGGTAAAAGAAGTTATCGACGAAATTGTTTCGCAGACGGAAGCGTTTTTTAAAAACGCAGGAAAGTTTGTAACGAATTAATTATATTTTGTTTATATAAAATTTATGGAAATAGAAAAATCTTTAAATTTAAATTCAAATATTGCTTTTGTTTTTCCCGGTCAAGGTTCTCAGCATATAGGGATGGGGAAAGATTTTTTTGAAAATTTTAACGAAGCTCGCCATATCTTGGAAGAATCTTCGGACATCTTAAAGCAGGATATGAAAGATTTAATTCTCGGCGGCAACGAAAGCGAGTTGAACTTGACGGAAAATACTCAGCCGGCACTTTTGACCGTCAGTATTGCCATTCTCAGAGTGATAGAAAAAGAATTCGGCTTAAAGCCGAAATGCGTATCTGGGCATAGTTTGGGGGAATATACGGCAAATGTTTCGGCAGGAAGCATCGACTTTAATTATGCTCTTTTAATAGTCAAGAAAAGAGGATTGTTTATGCAGACGGCTTGTCCGGTAGGTTTCGGCAAAATGGCGGCAGTTATAGGCCTTGACGACGGCATAATAAAAAACGTTATAAAAGAAGTCAATGCTTCAAAAAATGAAGAAGGGGTTTTTATAGCAAACTTAAACTCTTCGATTCAGACGGTGATATCCGGAATTTCGTCTTTTATAGACGATACGTGCGCACTGCTTAAGGAAAAAGGAGCAAAAAAAATAGTTACGCTTCCCGTAAGCGCCCCGTTTCATACGCCTTTTATGGCTAAAGCAAAAGAAAACCTATCTTCGTTTATAGACCCAAGCCGTTTCAGCGATGCCCGTTTTGAAATATTTTCCAACGCAACGTCGCTTAATTATTTTAAAAAAGACGATGCCGTCAAATTTCTTTTAGAGCAGATAACGTCGCCGGTTATGTGGAAAGATTTAGTGATAAATATGGAGAAAATATCCGGAATTACTAAGTTTATAGAAATTGGACCGTCAAACGTATTAAGCGGATTAATTAAAAGAATAGATAAAAATGCAGATGCCGTCTCTATTAATTCCGTAGATTCGCTTAAAGAATTCGATAAAATAAAATTAGAAAATTGATAAATTTATTAAATACAGGAGCGATTTATGTCCGTTAAAATAGACCTAAAAGGTAAAATAGCTGTTGTGACCGGAGGTTCTTCCGGAATAGGGCTGTCTATATCTAAGGTTTTGCTTAATGCAGGCGCAAGAGTTATAATAATCGATATAGACGATAAAAAATTTGAAACCGTTAAGGATGAAATTAAAAAAATATCAGCCGATTTTGATTTTTATACTTCAAACGTTAAAAATTCAGCAAAAATTTCCGATACGGTTAATGCAGTTGTATCAAAAGAATCTAAAATAGATATTCTCGTCAATAATGCCGGAATAGTTAAAGACGGCCTGCTTATAAGGATGAGCGACGAAGACTGGTTAGACGTTATAGACGTTAATCTTAACGGTATGTTCTATATTACCAAAAATGTATTAAAACATATGTTTAAGGCAAAGTCCGGAAGAATAATAAGCATAGCCTCGGTTATAGGAGAAATAGGCAATACGGGACAGGCTAACTATGCTGCTTCTAAAGCAGGAATTATAGCTTTTACAAAATCTATAGCAAAAGAATATGCGGCGAGAGGAATACTCGCAAATGCGATAGCCCCCGGATTTATAAGGACGGTAATGACGGATAAACTGCCTGAAGACGTAAAAGATGCTATTAAAAAAAGTATTCCTTTAAATAAAATAGCCGAACCGGAGGAGATAGCAAACGCCGTTCTCTTTCTATGCTCGGAACTTTCAGCCTATATTACCGGCACCGTTTTAAACGTTAACGGCGGGATGTATATGTAGTCCAGGGACAGAATTGAATTCTGGCACCGTTGTCAAATTTGTGATGGGGACAGAATTGAATTCTGGCACTATAATATAACAAGGAGGAGGTGAAAAGAAATGTCAGTGGAGAGCAAGGTAAAAGAGATTATCGTCGAGCAGTTGGGAGTTACGCCCGATGAAGTTACAAACGAAGCTTCTTTCGTTGAGGATCTAGGAGCAGATTCTTTAGATACCGTCGAATTAGTAATGGCTTTCGAGGAAGAATTCGGAATAGAAATATCCGACGAAGATGCCGAAAAAATTAAAACGGTTCAGGATGCCGTTTCATATATCGACGAACATACAAAATAATATAATTTATTTACAATGTACTAAATTATTCTTATTATGGAAAAAATTAATTGCAAAAGAAGGGTCGTCGTAACAGGATATTCCATGATTACGGCGCTCGGCAACGACGCAGAAACTTCATGGGAAAGAATGACCAAAGGAGAAAGCGGCGTAGGACATATTACAAGATTCGATACCGAAGGCTATGCAACAAAGATAGCCGGCGAAGTTAAAGGATTTGATCCGGAAAAATTTATAGAAAAAAAAGAAGTTAAAAAGATGGATCAGTTCATACACTATGCCGTAGCAGCGTCTAAGATGGCTTTAGATATGTCGGGGCTTCAAATTAACGATGCTAACGCCCACAAGATAGGCGTTTGGATTGGAGCCGGCATAGGCGGTCTTATGACTATAGAAAAATATCATTCTATGCTTTTAGAGGGCGGACCCAAAAAGATTTCTCCGTTTTTTATACCGATGCTTTTGATAAATCTTGCTCCGGGGCAGGTTTCTATAATGACCGGAGCAAAAGGGCCTAACGCAAGTACGGTATCGGCTTGTTCAACGGGTACAAATTCTATCGGAGACGCTTATAAAATTGTCGCAAGAGGCGATGCCGACGCGATGATAGCCGGAGGAGCCGAATCGACTATATCGCCTCTGTGTATTTCGGGTTTTAACGCAATGAAAGCTCTTTCCACAAGGAACGACGAACCGGCTAAGGCTTCAAGGCCGTTTGATAACCAAAGAGACGGTTTCGTAGTAAGCGAAGGCGCAGGTATATTAATTTTGGAAGAAATGAATTCCGCGCTTGAAAGAGGAGCAAAAATATATGCCGAGATAGTAGGATACGGAGTGTCTTCGGACGCATATCATTTATCTACGCCGGATCCCGAAGCGAAAGGGGCGTATTACAGCATGAAAAATGCGATTGAAGACGGAGGGATAAATCCGGACGATGTTGATTATGTAAATGCCCATGGGACGTCGACGTATTATAATGATTTAAATGAAACAAAAGCTATAAAACAGCTTTTTGGAGATAAGGCGTATAAACTTAAAATAAGTTCTATTAAATCTATGATAGGGCACTCCTTGGGGGCCGCAGGAGGAATAGAGGCGGTTGCTACCGTGCTGACCGTTAAAACGGGAATTATACCGCCGACTATTAATCTGGAAGAAAGAGACGAAGAATGCGATCTCGATTATGTTCCTAATACGGCTCAAAAAGGGGACATAAAGTTTGCCATATCGAATTCTTTCGGTTTCGGCGGAACCAACGCTACGTTAGTCTTTAAAAAATGGGAGGGTTGATACATACATGATATATTTAGGTTCTGACCATGCCGGTTTTGAATTAAAAGAATCTATAAAAGATGCGCTTGAAAAAAAAGGCGTAAAGTATCTCGATCTTGGGACGGATTCTTTAAAGAGTGTGGATTATCCGGATTATGCGCTGAAAGTAGCCAAAAAAGTCAAAGAAGATAAAGATAAAAATTCTTTCGGAATATTAGTATGCGGTACCGGAATAGGAATGGAAATAACGGCGAATAAAGTTGACGGGATCAGGGCGGCATTAGTTCACGACGAATATACTTCTCAGGTTGCGAAAGAGCATAATAATGCCAATATAATAACTATGGGCGGAAGGACTACTACCCCGACTGAAGCCTTAAGATTTATAGATAGGTTTGTGTCTGCAAAATATGAAGGTGGCAGACATGAAAACAGAATTAATAAAATAAGTTCTATAGAGAAACTAAATATATAAAAATATTGAAAAAGGTGAAAAAATTGGATTTTAAAAATCTTGAAGAAACAGATATCGAAGTTTACGAGTTTATAAAAAAAGAGGCGGACAGGCAGAGAAATTCATTGGAATTGATAGCTTCGGAAAATTTTGTATCTCCTGCGGTTATGCAGGCGCAGGGTTCCGTTTTAACTAACAAATATGCGGAAGGATATCCAAAAAAAAGATATTACGGGGGATGCGGTTATATAGACGATATAGAACAGCTTGCAATAGACAGAATTAAAAAAATATTTAACGCCGAATATGCAAACGTTCAGCCTCATTCCGGATCTCAGGCAAATATGGCTATATTTTACGCTTTTTTAAAACCCGGCGATACCGTTCTCGGAATGGATTTATCCCACGGAGGACATTTAACCCACGGGAGTCCCGTAAATTTTTCCGGTAAATATTTCAATATTATTCCTTACGGAGTAAATAAATCTACGGAGACTATAGACTATGAAGAATTAAGAAAAATAGCCTTAGAAAATAAACCTAAAATGATAATAGCAGGCGCAAGCGCCTATCCCAGAATTATAGATTTTAAAAAATTCAGGGATATAGCCGATGAAGTTGGATGCTATCTTATGGTGGACATGGCGCATATAGCCGGATTGATAGCGGCCGATCTGCATCCGAATCCCGTGCCTTATGCCGATTTTGTAACTACTACGACGCATAAGACGCTAAGGGGTCCCAGAGGAGGAATCATACTTGCAAAGGCTAAATACGAAAAGGAGCTTAACTCCGCAATATTTCCCGGAATTCAGGGCGGTCCTCTTGAGCATGTAATTGCCGGAAAAGCGGTGGCTTTCAAGGAAGCTTTAAGCGAAAATTTTAAAAATTATCAGAGGCAGGTCGTGTTTAATGCCGCGGCCCTTGCCAATACGCTTCAAAATAACGGTTTTTCCTTGATATCAGGCGGTACTGATAATCACCTAATGCTTGTTGATTTTAGAAAATCGGAAATGACAGGCAAACAGGCGGAGGCATTACTCGACGAAGTAAGCATAACCGTAAATAAAAACAAGGTTCCTTTCGACGAAAGGTCTCCTTTCGTTACAAGCGGAATAAGGATAGGTACTCCGGCGGTAACGACAAGAGGCATGAAGGAAAACGAGATGGTAAAAATAGGCGAATTTATAGTAGAAGTTTTAAAAAATCCCGGCGACGAAACAGTCAAAAACGATATCAAACAAGAAGTACATGCTTTATGCTCCAAGTTCCCTCTGTATGAAACATTATTATGAAATGCCCTTTTTGCCTTAACGACGATGACAAAGTAGTAGATTCTAGAATATCTAAAGACGGTAGATCTACTAAACGAAAAAGACAGTGTAACGTCTGCGGAAAAAGGTTTACTACTTTAGAAACCGTTATTTCTTCATCTCCTTTAATAATTAAAAAAGACGGAAGAAGAGAATCGTTCGACAGGCAAAAAGTTCTCAACGGTTTAATAAAAGCATGCGAGAAAAGGCCCGTTCCGTACTACAACATAGAAGAAATAGTCATTTCAATAGAGAAATGGTTCGAGGAAACGA
Source organism: bacterium (assembly GCA_021822485.1). Taxonomy (GTDB): domain Bacteria; phylum SZUA-79; class SZUA-79; order Acidulodesulfobacterales; family Acidulodesulfobacteraceae; genus Acidulodesulfobacterium_A. Next base: position 17,537 of record JAKAQP010000003.1, on the reverse strand, counting down.
ATTTAAAAGAGATAAAAAGCGAAGAAATAGGAAAGCATGTCTTAAATAAATTAAAAAATTTGGATGCAATAAGTTACGTCCGATTTGCTTCCGTCTATCTTTCCTTTAAAGATATAAACGAGTTATACGAAAATGTCTCCGAACTCATCAAAAAAAAATCTTAGTAAACATACAGACGGCAAAGACGAATATTTTATAGCAAGAGCCTTAAATCTTGCAAAAAAAGGACAAGGATTAACTTCTCCCAATCCCGCCGTCGGAGCCGTAGTAGTTAAAAACGGTATTATAGTCGGCGAAGGATTTCACGAAAAAGCCGGACAGCCCCATGCGGAAGTTATAGCTTTAAATAATGCGGGAAAAGACGCCGAAGGCGCTACTATATACGTAACGTTAGAGCCGTGCAGCCATTTCGGAAAAACCCCTCCGTGCGTTCATAAAATTAAAGAGTCGGGAATAAAAAGAGTAGTATCGGCTATTAAAGACCCAAACCCTTTGGTATCGGGAAAAGGATTGGAATATTTAATAAATAACGGTATTGAAGTAAAAGACGGAGTTCTATCAAAAGAAGCTAATCGGATTAACGAAATTTTTTTTAAATACATAACTACGGGTATGCCTTTTATAACCGTTAAAGAGGCCGTAACTTTAGACGGAAATTTGGGCTATAAAACCGATACCGAAAAAGTATATCTCTCGTCGCCTAAATCTTTAGAATATACGCATTATACTAGATTTATCAACGATGCCGTGATGATATCGGCAAAAACCCTTATAAAAGACGATTCTTCGTTAGACGTTAGAATAAATAAATCTAATATGAAAGAAAAATTTCTAAAAAAAAGGTGGACTAAAATAGTTTTAGATTCTTATTTAAATACCCCTCCAAGCTCAAAAATTTTTGAAAGTCACGGCGATGTTTTAATTTTTGCTTCAAATGATTACGATAAAGCAAAAGTAGAAAGAAAAAAGCATTTAGAAGAAAAAGGTGCAATTATAACAGATGTATATTATAATATTAAAGAAGGTAAAAAATTATTAAACTTGGAATATGTATTTAAAAAATGTGGGGAATTAAAAATAACCGGAATATTAGTCGAAGCCGGTCCGGAACTTTTTAGTTCGCTAATAAAAGAAAGATTTTGCGATAAGATAATTTTTAACTTTACTCCTTATTTTTTAGGAAGAAAAAACGGATTAGACCTGTTTGGACGGCTGAATTTAGAATTTAAAGAAAAAATTAATTTTTCAGGTTTAAGCATAAAAAAAATTAAAGACGATGCATTCTTATCGTATTATCCCGAATTTACTTAGACCGTTATATTTTGTATAAGAAGTATAAATATATTAAATTTAAGATAATGTATATTTTATGTTTACAGGCATCATAAAAGAGCTTGGTAAAGTTAAATCTATAAGCGGAGGCGTTATTTCGATAGCCGCAAAAAGCGCAGGAAAAAGCGCATATATAGGGCAGAGTATTTCGGTCAACGGAGTATGTCTTACGGTGAAGAAAATAGCTTATCCGGTTTTATCTTTCGATTATACGCCTGCGACGTTTAATGCGTCCGCGTTAAAATATTTGAAAATTAACGAAGCCGTAAATATAGAACCGGCTCTTTCGGTTAATTCGGATATCTCGGGACATTTTGTTCTAGGACACATAGACGGCATAGGGAAAATAACCGAAACTAAAAAACTCGGCAACTCTATAATAATCGGCATAAAAATAACGTATTCGATAGACGATAATTTAGAAAAATACATAATCGCAAAAGGTTCGGCGTCTATTGACGGAATCAGCCTTACGGTTAACGAAGTTAAAAGCGATACATTTTTAGTCAGCATTATTCCGTTAACGTATAGAGAAACTAATCTTAATTATAAAACTACCGGCGATTACGTAAATATCGAATCCGATATAATAGAAAGAACGGTCGTCAGCCGTTTAAACGATTTAGGAGCGTCGAAACTTATCCGCGGCGGCGAAGGTAATGCGGTCAAAGAAGGAAACGGCTACGGCAAAGCGGGAGGCGTGACGATGGAATTTTTAACCGAAAACGGGTTTATTTAAAATTATAGCGCATATATGCTAAATATAGTATTGTGCGATTGCATTAAAAAAAAGGAGACGACATATTATGAGTTTAGCTACCGTAGAAGAGGCGGCTGCAGATATAAAAGAAGGTAAAATGATTATACTCGTCGACGACGAGGACAGGGAAAACGAAGGAGATTTAGTAGTAGCGGCCGAGCATACCACCCCTGAAATTATAAACTTTATGACGAAATATGCCAGAGGCTTAATATGCCTTACGCTTACCGAAGAAAAAGCCGACAGTTTAGATCTCCCGCCTATGGTGGTTAATAACGAGTCAAAATTTACTACGGCGTTTACCATTTCTATTGAGGCTAAAGAGGGAGTTACGACCGGCATCTCTGCGCACGACAGGGCGAAAACTATATTAACGGCTATAAAGGACGACGCAAAACCCTCAGACCTGGTAAGACCCGGCCATATTTTCCCTCTTAGGGGTAAAAACGGCGGCGTACTAACAAGAACCGGACAGACGGAAGGCTCTATAGATATAGCCAGAATAGCAGGTTTAAAGCCATACGGAGTTATATGCGAAATAATGCACGACAACGGAACTATGGCGAGAATGCCTGATTTAATAGAGTTTTCAAAAAAATTCGATATTAAAATTTTAACCATTAAAGATTTGATAAATTACAGGCTTAAGCATGAAAAACACGTTAAGCGGCTTGTCGAATCTAAAATTCCTACCGAATTTGCAGGGGATTTTAAAATTATAGCTTATTCTAACGATATAGACTTTGAAGAACATGTTGCTTTAGTTAAGGGAGAAATTAACAAGAATGAGCCAGTTTTGGTAAGAGTTCATTCGCAGTGTCTTACCGGAGATATTTTCGGATCTATGAGGTGCGACTGCGGAGACCAGTTAAAGGCGGCTATGAAAATGATAGACGAGGAAGGTAAAGGCGTAATACTTTATTTAATGCAGGAAGGCAGGGGAATCGGCTTGGTAAATAAATTAAAGGCATATAACCTGCAAGACGAAGGCTACGATACGGTAGAAGCCAATGAAAAATTAGGATTTAAAGCCGATTTAAGGGAATACGGCGTAGGCGCTCAAATTTTGGTCGATATAGGAGTAGGGAAAATGAGGCTTATGACTAATAATCCTAAAAAAATAATAGGGCTTGAAGGATACGGACTAAGCGTAGTAGAAAGGGTTCCCATAGAGATATGTCCTAACGAAACCAATAAACACTATCTTGAAACTAAAAAAGAAAAAATGGGACATCTGTTGAAAATTAAGTAAAACTATAATTATAATTTAATTATTTAATTTAAGGGAGTATGCAATGGGAATGCACGGTTTTAATTTGATTGAAGGAGAGCTTAAAGCCGCCGGTTTTAAATTCGGCATAGTTATATCGAGATTTAACGATTTTATTAACGGCAAACTTTTGTCCGGAGCCTTAGATTATCTTAAAAGAGCCGGCGCTGCGGATGATAGCGTTTCTGTAGTAAAAGTTCCCGGAGCGTTTGAAATTCCTATGGCGGTAAAAATGCTGCTGGAAACAAAAAAATATGACGCCGTAATATGCTTAGGAACTTTGATAAGAGGCGAAACTACCCACTTTGACCTTTTATCTAATCAAGTTACGAAATTAATTTCCGAACTTTCGATTCATTATAACGTTCCGGTAAGTTACGGAATTATAACCGCGGAATCAATCGAACAGGCTATATCGCGCGCAGGAACTAAGATGGGTAACAAAGGTTTCGATGCCGCAATGTCTGCGGTCGAAATGGCAAGTCTTTACGCAAAAATTAAGAAGAGCTGAAAATAAAATAAGCCGTATATGACCAAAAGAAGAAAAGCAAGAGAGCTGGCGCTGCAATTTTTATATGAAGAAGACGGCGATATAAGCAATTTGGATTATAAAATAAACAGATTTTATAACGATTTTGCCGTGGAAAGCCTAAAGAGAGACGGATTTATAAAAACAAAAGAAGATTTAAATAAAAAGAAAGATACCGCGGAAATATTCGATTTTTTTTCTTCCATAGTTAAGGGAACGCTGATAAATTTAAAAAAAATCGACGAAGTAATAAAAAATATTTCCAAAAACTGGAGTATAGAAAGAATGTCCCGCGTGGACAGAAATTTGTTGAGACTTTCTATTTACGAGATTATTTTTGCACCTGAAACTCCCAAAAACGTCGTTATTAACGAGGCGGTAGAAATCGCAAAAAAATTCGGAAACGACGAATCTCCGGCATTTATAAACGGTATTTTAGATGCGGCGATAAAGGTTAAATAAGTTAATTCGGCTTATAAAAACTTAACTAATCAAATTAGAAAGGAGTAAAAATGGAGAACAAACAACTATTAAATTACGGCGTTAACGTACTCGACATCAGGGGGCTTTGCTGAGGCCCTCCGGTATGGGCGGTCGTCCGTAAACTTAAAACTTTGAAACAAAACGATATCTTAACCGTAATTTCGGATAAGGATTCTTTATTAAACGATATACCCGCATTATGTTCTTTAATGGGCGTGCAGTTGCTAAATGCGGTAGACTTAAAAGACCTCTACGTATTTTTCATAAAAAATAAAAACTGGGAATAAATAAAAATGTTAAGAAATAATAACAGGGTTGCCGATGAAATGAGGCCTATGGTTATTACTTCCGGTTACATGAAATATGCCGAGGGCTCCTGCCTAGTAGAAGTCGGGGATACCAAGGTAATATGCACCGCATCCGTAGATTATAAGGTGCCGCCGTTTTTAAAAGACAAAGAAGAGGGATGGCTTACGGCGGAATATTCGATGCTCCCAAGGTCTACGCAAAGCAGAATACCGAGGGATTCGTCAAAAGGAAAAGTAAACGGAAGGGCGCAGGAGATACAGAGGTTAATCGGCAGGTCGCTTAGGTCGGTTATTAATTTTTCATATTTTCCCGGCATAACTATTCTTATAGACTGCGACGTTATAAGCGCCGACGGCGGAACGAGAACGGCATCAATAACCGGCGCTTACGTAGCCGCATACTTAGCGTTTTTAAATCTTATAAAAGAGGAAAAAATTGAAAAAATGCCGTTTTACGACTCCGTCGCCGCAATAAGCATAGGCATAGTAAACGGAGAAATTCTGGTAGATTTAGATTACTCGGAAGATTCGACCGCCGATCTGGATTTTAATTTTATACTGACGGGCAGCCAAAAAATTATCGAAATTCAGGGATGCGCCGAAAAAACGCCCATAGAATTTGAAGTTCTCGACAAACTTTATAACCTTTCTAAAAAGGCGGTCGCAAAAATCACGGAATTGCAGAATAAGGCAATATCCAATACGGCAATCTAGTTTTTATTAGAATCCTCTTTATTTTCTAAATACGTACGACTATTTTATTATTTAATCAAATTCATCATGTCAAAACAAATTTTGTTAAAAATATTAGATTTTATGATAAAATACAAATAAATTAATCTTTTTCACAGTAAATATGTCAAAAAACAATGAGACTTTCCGATTTAGAAAAAAGGGTATTGATAGAACAGGCAAAAAAAATACTTCGGCAATAATGCTAAGGTTTATCTTTTCGGAAGCAGAATATACGACGATAAGAAGGGCGGAGATATAGATATATTTATTGAAACGGACAAAGATGTCGAAAAACTTGCCGAACTTAAGTTTTTAACAAGCTTTCGCAGGCTTGCGGCAGACAGAAAAGTGGATTTAATAGTAAAAACTCCTTTTTCTCAATTTAAGCCTATTCAGGAAACGGCTAAGAACGAGGGAATTTTACTATGCTAGAAGAAACGCTCGAAATTATAGATATTAATATAAAAAGAGCCGAAAGCGATTATAAAGAAATAAAATCTTGGAATGCGTTAACGCCGCAATTTTTTGACGACGATAACAAAAGGCGCGTTATAGATTCTTTTATTTTTCGTTTATTAAAATTCAGGACTTAATGGGCGAAAAGCTTTTTAAAGAAGTTTTGGCGAGTTTAGGAGAATATAAAAGAAATATGTCTTTTATAGACATTTTTGATAAAATGGAAAAATTAGAAATAATAGACAGCTCAGATAAATGGAATGATTATATAGGGAATTAAGGAACGGTTTATCGCATGAATATCCTCTTAATGAAGATGAAATCGTAAAAGATATAAAGCTGGCGGCGACGGTCTTCGAAGATATTTGTAATGTTTATTTAAACATAATTAAATATCTTAAATATAAAAAGATAATTGCTTGAATTATTCTGCTAAAATTAAATTAAGGTTCATTTAAGGCGGTGTTCTGTTACTTTTTTCTTGACAAATTTTTCGTAATATGCCAAAATTATAAAAATTATGGCAATGGGGTTTGCCTAAACGCTTTGTATAAATAACAAGCTAATAACTCCTACATCGCATATTGGTTGACGCAGTATTGTAAGCGTGGCACAATTTATTGATTAAACGCAATGTAGAAAAAGGAGTATTGGCTTATTATAATGAACGGCTATCTAAATTTATACCTAAATTCGACCGTTTTTCAAGTCTTTCAGGTTTTAACGGTTATTGTATGTTCTCCTTTTATCGCAGGGTTTATATCGAAAGCAGAAGAAATCATAGAAGGCAAGACGGGACCGTCGGTTTTTCAGCCATATTACGACCTCTATAAACTTTTCCATAAAGAAATTTTAATACCGAAGGATGCATCGTTTGTCTTTAGGTCGGCTCCGTTTGTTTCTTTTATTTCGATGATACTCATAACCCTTCTGATTCCTGTTTTAACGGCATATCCGCTTCCTCTCGGGTTTATGGGCGATATGCTGGGCGGAGCGTTTCTGTTTTCTCTTTCATCGTTTTTTATAAATATTGCGTCCCTTGACCTCGGCACAAGCTACGGCGGGTTAGGTTCTTCGCGCTCCACCCTTCTTGCCATTCTTTCCGAACCTACCCTAATTCTTGTTTTTGTAGGCGTTGCTTTAATCGCAAAATCGACTCTTCCTTATGTTATGCTTCATACTATAACCGCGTCCCTGCCTCTTTATTTCAGTTCGCCGCATTTTATGATAATTGCCGCCTTTTTCCTGTTATTTTTAGCCGATACGGACAGGAGACCTATTAACGCTTCCACCCATGCCGAGATGAGCATGATTGAGGAAGCAAGGATTTTAGAATACTCCGGACCGTATCTGGCATTATTAAAATGGGCGGGATACATGAAGCAGTTTTTACTTTTGGTGATTTTTATTAATGTTTTAGTGTTTCCATGGGGTTTAGCCGTGAATCATACCCCCTTCTCTCTTATTATAGCTATAGCAAGCCTTATTATAAAAATGCTTGCAATCGGGGTAATCGCCGCCGTGATAGATACGGCAATTTCAAGATTAAGGTTTTTCAGATATCAGGAATATTTCGGCGCCGCGTTCGTTTTAAGCGTGCTTGCCATAATGACTTTTCAATACAAAGGGTTTTAAAAAATGCTTGGATACTCAATGCCGCTTTACATTTACGTTATCGAAGACCTCCTGGTTTCGCTGGTTCTTCTGTCCTCGTTCGTAATGCTGAGTTCTAGATGGATTTCGTTTTATATACACGCTTACGGTTTCCAGTCGTTTTTAATATTCGTCCTTACCCTGATTCTGGGAATAGAAGCGCAAAGCGTAGATTTGTATCTTGTCGCTTTTTTAACGCTTTTCGTAAGAACTATATTTGTTCCTTACATTCTTTTAAAAATGATAAAAAAATTTAACATTAAAGAAGAAGTAAAATTGACCCTTAAAATACCGTTTTCTATTATTTCAGGCGTTGTTTTAACGGTTTTTGCCTATTTTTTGATATACAGATTGATTTCCCCGTTTTCTTCTAAAATAGTCGTAAACGCTTCTTCGATTGCATTAAGTTTAATATTCGTAGGGTTTTTTATGATTATCTCGAGATTTACTACGATAACGCATATTCTTGGACTTCTTGTCATAGAAAACGGAATATTTCTTTTATCGGTCGTCGTAGTTCCGACTCTTCCGCTCATAGTAGAACTGGTAGTTTTATTCGATATTCTGGTGACGGTAACGGCAATGCTGATTCTTTCTATGTTTATGAAGATACAGACAGGTTCATTTTCTACTACTATGTTAAACAGGTTGGTAGGTTAAAACCATATGAATATGAAACTTTTTATCGTTATATTTTTGATAATTCCGCTATTTGTTTCTTTAAGTTCTTTTATTTTAAAAAATAAAAGATTTGTCGAATATGCAAGTCTTTTTTCTTCTTCTTTAGACCTTGCCGGCGCGTTTATTATTCTTTACTTTTCGATAACCCTGAAAACCGTCTCGATTTTTAACGGGGCGATAGTAATAGATAAATTTAGCTCTTATATAATACTGCTGGTCGGCATCGTGTATTTTTTGTCTTCTATGTACGGAATTTCATATATGAGGCTTGCAATTGAAGACGAACAGATAACCGACGGAGAATTTTTCAGGTATTATTTTTTTTTAAATCTTTTTGCGTTGAGTATGCTGGTTGCCCCCATGATTAATAACATGGCGGTTTATCTTATAGATATCGAACTTACGACGATAACGAGCGCTTTTTTAGTTATCGCGGAAGTTACGGAAAAGTCTATAGAAGCCGCATGGAAGTACATAGTGATAGTTTCTGCGGGAATTTCCCTTGCTCTTTTAGGCACTGTACTTTTTTATCTTTCGGGGAATATTCCGGGAAGCGGAAATATTGCTACATCTATGGATTGGACTAATTTAAGCTTAAACGCAGTTTATCTCAATAAGGATATAGTAAGATTCGCATTTGTCTTAATAGTAATCGGTTTGGGCACTAAAGTCGGTTTTGCTCCAATGCATACGTGGCTTCCCGATGCCCATTCCGAAGCTCCTTCTCCTATTTCAAGCATGCTTTCGGCTTCCCTTTTAAATACGGCAATGTACGGCATAATGAGGTATTTTAATATTACCGGGAAAAATTTGGGTTTTAACTTCCCTCAGACTATTATGATTATAATCGGTCTTTTTTCTTTATTTATCGGCGTAATGGGAATTATCAATCAAAAAACTACGAAGAGGCTTTTCGCGTATTCTAGCATAGAACATATGAGCATAATTAGTTTGGGGTTCGGTTTGGGTGGAATATTCGGAACTTTTGGCGCGCTTTTGCAAATGCTGGGACACAGCCTGATAAAGCCGGTTATGTTTTTCGGTTCCGGCAATTTTTTACACAAATATAAAACAAAAGATATTAAAAAAATTAAAGGGGCTTTTTATGTTATGCCTAAGACCGCTTTTTTATTTTCTGCCGGCGTGCTGGCGTTAATCGGCGCCCCGCCTTCTATAATATTTATCGGTGAATTTTTAATAATACTCCAGAGTTTAAAAAACGGCTATTACTGGATGACGGTTTTGTTGATAAGCCTCTTAATTGCGGCGTTTGTGAGCCTGTTGTCGAAAACGGGTTCTATTGTTTTCGGTAAAGCGGACGAAAATTTTAACGAGGAAAGAGGCGATTTTTCGCCGTTTTCATATGTGCCTATGTTACTGCCGCTCGCGGCATCGTTAATTTTAGGATTTTATATTCCAAGCGGTCTGCATAATTTATTAATTGGGATAGTCCATATCATAAATTTTAAAATAAAATAAAATAAAATAAAAATTTACAAAAGTTATGAATCACGGCAAATATAAATTTTTGGGAGATTACGAGTTTATCTGGGGTCCGGTAAGAAAAGGCGTTTCCGAGTCTATTTTATTTAATTTTCTGTCGTCGGGGGAAGAGCTTCATAATTTAGAAATTACGGCAGGTTATAAGACAAGAAATGTTAAAACCATTCTTGCCGGAAAAAGAAATTTATACGAACAGATTTTGCTTATAGAGAGAATATCGGGACTTCACGCTTTTTCCGCTTCCCTGAGCTGCTGCCTCGGCGTTGAAGATTTCTTAGGGCTTAAGGATAAAATACATAATAATATTAAAATTCTGCGAATGTTTTTTGCAGAATTTGAAAGAATCAGAAACCATATAGAAAATTTATCGGAAATAGCCGAGTCCACCTATATTCAGGTTCCTTCCGCTTTATATGCCTATCATGCGGAGGCGTTAAAACAGTTGTCTCATAAGTATTTAAAATCCCGTTATTTTATGGGCATTAACGAAATAGGCGGAATCAGAGTAAATTTATCGCTCGAAGATATCGAAAATATTTTTAATTCCGTAAGATTAATCGTAAATAAAGTTCAGGAAATAATTAAAAAAAATATGGAAACAAAATCCCACATAGACAGATTGAAGACTACCGGAAAAATAGATTTAAAAACGGCAAAGCGGTTCTGCGCAAAAGGAGTTGCAGCAAAAAGCGCAGGTATTTCATCAGATTTAAGAATAAACAGGCCGTATCTTTTATACGGTAAAATAAACGTTAAACCCGTCGTATTTGAAGACGGAGATGCTTTTTCGAGATATATGGTCAGAATTGAAGAAATAGGGCAGTCTTTAAATATACTTGAATACTGTCGCGATATGCTTAAACGAAATGGATTTCGTTACACGGCGGATTATTTATCGAAGCAGGAAGAATTTGAAGAGTCGAAGGATTTGGAAAACCGATATTTTAAAGACGAAAAGTCAAAGCACGGTTTTGGATACGCGGAATCGTCCGAAGGAGCAATTTTTTGTTATATAAAAGATTTTGACGGTACTATTTTTAAAAAAATAAGCATAAAATATCCGTTTGAAAATAATTATAAATTGTTTGCCTGCGGTACAAAAAATACGATGATGATGGATTTTAACATAAACGAGACGAGTTATAATTTTTCCGTTGCGGCATTGGATAAATGAAGCGGAACAAAAACAATAAAGTTAAAAAAATCAATATAATAATGAATTATAATATAAGGATTAAAGCATAATGGCTTTCTGGACTTATAACGGATTAAAATTCGGAATAAAATCGGTTAAATTTCCTAAAGAAAACGATTTTTACGACGGGTTTATCTCATCGATAAAAATAAATGAACGGAAATGTTTAAATTTGACAAAAAAAGACAACGAGCGGGAACGGAAATGCAGGGAGTGCGAACTTGTTTGTCCGACGAAAGCAATAAACCTGAGTAATTTATCCGATGAAGAAGAAATAAAGGAATGTGCGCCGTTAAAAGTTATCGATGCGGAAAGGTGTATTTTTTGCGGATTGTGCATAGACGTTTGTATCGATGTTAACGGCTCAGGAGGTATCGGCGCAATAAGTTATGCAGCAGGATTAGATTTCAATATATGTCCGCAAAATTATACGGCCGATAAAAAAATTTTTAAAAAATCGTTATTTGTTAAACATATAGATACGGGTTCTTGCGGGGCGTGCGAATCGGAAATAAACGCGTTAAACAATCCGTATTACAATATGCACAGGTTAGGAATATTTATTACGCCAAGTCCAAGGTTTGCCGATGTTTTGCTTGCGACCGGAACTTTTACGGAACGAATGAAGGAGGTATTTTTAAATGTTTTAGATAATATTCCGAAACCGAGGTTTATCGTTTTGGCAGGTTCATGCGCTATTTTCGGCGGCATTTTCGAGAACGAAACGGCAAAGGGGGCGGAGGATTCAAACCTGCTTGCTTTACTCGATAACGAAAACGTAATTATGCTGCCGCACTGTCCGCCAAATCCTTTTGAAATATTAAACGTTTTGCTGTTAATAAAAAATGGCGGTTTAAAATGACGTATAATTATTATTATCTATTTTTACTTTTTTCGTTATCCGGCGTTATTGTTTCGATGATAGGTTTGATTTCGGGGGATAGATTTAAATCCATACCCTTCGTTTTTTCAAACATTCTATATATGGCGGCTTCCTTTACGGCTGTTTTATATTCGGTAATTTCGTTTATGGAAGCGGGAAATCTTTTAAACCTGTCGTTTCAGATTGGAAGATTTTTTCCGGCAGGCAGAATAATATTAAAATTCGACCCGCTAAGCGATTTTTTTATACTGTTTATTTTTTCGGTATTTTTTTATATAGCCCTCTACCAGATAAAATATATCGAAAAGATAGGGCGAGAGATAAATACGCCGCTTTTTTCGTTCCTGTTCGGCATAATGCTTATCAGCGTTTATTACGTCATTATTTCTTTTAACGGCTTTATATTCATAATTTTTTGGGAAATTATGGCGGTATCTTCCTATTTTCTTGTAATGACCAAACATTATGTCAAGGGAACCAAGAGGGCAGCTTTTTTAATGGCGGTCATAATGGAAATAGGCGCAATGCTTATAATAGTCGGTTTAATAATTTTATATTTGCATGCAAATAGTTTTAATTTCGAAACGCTTAAAAGTTTAACGATGCCGGCTTATGTAAAAGAAATAGTTTTTCTGTTGTTTTTATTCGGTTTCGGGGCAAAAATGGGCATAGTTCCACTTCATATATGGCTGCCTGAGGCTCATCCCGCGTCGCCTTCGGGAGTGTCCGGAGTTTTAAGCGGCGTGTTGACGTCCTGCGGAGTTTACGGGGTCATCAGGTTTGGACTTTATGTTCTTCATCCGCTAAACACTGCGTTAATGCTTGGTTCAATCGTATTGATTATTGCGGCGTCAACGATGTTTTTCGGCGTTTTATATATGTCTCAGACGCATGATATTAAAGTGCTGTTGTCATATTCTACCGTCGATAATATGGGTTTGATATTAACCGGAATAGGCGCATCGCTTTATTATAATTATTTCGGTTTGGCCGGTCTCTCAGCGCTTGCTCTCGTCGCCTCGCTATATGCTCTAATAAATCATGCGTTTTTTAAAAGCCTTTTATTTATGGGTTCGGGAAATATAGAATATGAAACGGGAAGCCACGATATCGATAAATTCGGAGGAATTTTAAAAGGCATGCCTTTGACCGGAGTGCTTATATTTATAGGGATTTTATCCGCCGCCGGAATTCCGCCGCTTAACGGGTTCGTTTCCGAATGGCTCAATCTCGAGGTTGTTTTTTTAGGTTTTCATATAAGTTCCGTTCTTCCAAGGATACTTATTTTTACGGTAGGAGCCATAATGGCTTTAAGTATGGCCGTTGCTGTTTCGACTTACGTAAAATTATACGGACTTACGTTTCTCGGTTTGCCGAAGTCAAAGGAAGCAAAACAAGCGAAAGAAGTTCCGTTTTCTATGAATATAGCCCTTTTAATACCGGCGCTTATCGGCATATCGTTGGCGGGCTTTATGTTTTTATATACTCCGGTTCTGTCAAAAGTATCGCAGTCTATATATCACATTAATATTAGCGGTAAAATATTAAAAAATTATATATTTATACCTTATTACAGCTCGTTTTCTGCGTCAAGCCCTGTTTACCTGTTTTTCGTATCGATCGCGTTTATATTAATCCTTTATATTTTATATAAAACTATAGTAAAACCCAAGCAGCGTTTCGTGGATTACGCATGGACAGGCGGCGGAAGCAAAAATTTAATAAATCCGCATGCGCAGGTATCGGCGCTGGGTTTTTCCAATGCTTTAAGAATTATGTTTAATCTTGTTTATAAAAAAAGAAGCAGGGTACATGTTCAAAGCGAAACATCAAAACATCCTCACGAACTTAAAAACCCTTTTCCTTACTCGTCTTATTATCATAATTCAAGCGGTTACGGCTCTTATATATTTCCGCTTATCGAATATTATCTATATCTGCCCCTGATAAAACTGTTCGAAAAAATCAGTTCCGTAACGACCGAACTTATGCAGAACGGTTCTTTAAATTTGTACATATTTTATATATTCTTCGTCTTTATCGCGGCTTTTTTTATAATCGTTATGATACCCTTGTAAAATTTATAATGCAGGAGGGACAGTTTCAAAACGAAACGATAAAAAAGCAGTATTTTATTTATTTTAGTGTTTTTTAAAAGGCAGGGAGATTAAATTAGTCTTATGCGGTTTTTCATCAGCGTCGGGATCTTCAGCCTCTCCGGCTTCCGTCGTAAATACATCCATGCCGTCTTCGGCTTCGTTATGTACGTTATGATAATAATAAGTAAAATTGCCTTTCAATTTATTTTTGAAGTATTTAAATATCAGATATATTAGAAAATAATTTAAAAACGGAATCAAAAAAAGAACCGCTATGCAGTCGGTTATAAATCCGGGAATAAAAAACAGCACTCCGGCGATAAAGTAAGCCGCCGATTTAATAAAATTTTTATTTAAAATTTTTCCTTTTGAAAAATCGGATAGCGCATTTTGAAAAGCGGCATATTTAATTCTTTTAGTTATTACGTAACCGGCTATACTAAATAATATCAAAAGGCCGGCTGTTTCGGCATAGCCCAATCTTTCGGCTATTTCTATAAATACGTAAATTTCTAAAAATATATCTATAACTATTGCAAAAAAAATTTTTCCAAATAACCCCATTTATTTAATATACAACGAATTTAAATAATAATCAAATTTGAATTTTATTTAAATCTATTTTAAAAATATTTTTGCCGCCCGTATATTCGTATATAATTTTTAATCCATGTTTTTCTATTATTTGTTTTGTTATATACAAACCGAGTCCGAAGCCGTCTTTATTTTTTGCGTTAATATCTTTTGCAAAAGGCTCAAACATAGCGTCTTCTGAAATAGAAGGTTTTGCTCCTTCGTTTATTATGTTCAAAACGCCTTTTTCTATGTTTACGGTGACGGCCGATTCCTCGTTAGTTTTAAATTTAACCGCATTATCCAATAAATTTTTTATAGCTATGCTAAGCAGTTCGCAATCCGCTTTAACCGTATAATTCGTATTATCGGAAATAACGCTTATAACGCCGTCGTTTTTTACGAAAAGCAGTTCGGTTGCCCTGTCGATTACGTCTTTTAAACTGCAGGCGGTCATATTTAAAATTTCGCTTCCCGCCGCTATTTTTTCCGCGGCGAAAAGTTCGTTTATAAGCATTTCAAGCCTGTTAAATATGTCCGAAAATATTCTTTTTTTATTTTCGTCTTCGTCTTTTAATAATTCGAGGGCAATTTTTCCTTTAGTAATAGGCGTTTTTAATTCGTGTGCTATGTTTCTAATAAACCAAACTCTAGTATTCATGGTTTTTTTAAGATTATCTACAGCTTCTTTAAATTCTTTCGCCAAAAATCCTATCTCATCCTTTCTTGAAGCATAGCCGCTTAAATCGACGTATATATTTCCGTTTTTAAATTCTTCAATATTGTCCCTTAATTTTTTAAGAGGCCTTATAGAGCGGAATATACTAATATACAAGAGAATAAGTATAACGTTTAAACCTATCCATGCGGCTAATAAAATGTTCTGCCTTTCGTTTATGCCGGAAATTCTTTTTAATAAAAGATTAGTTGTTCCCGTTTTAGACTTGAAATATAAATACTTATTTCCGTCTAGGCTTAGTAAATTAAGCGTATAATTAAGGCGGGGAGGATTTCTTTTTAATATAATTTTGCCGTTTTTTAAAATCTTATCGATATTTTTTGTATTTTTTATTAAATTAACGCCGAACATTTCGGCGTCTTTTAATTTATTTTTTTTAACGAGAAACACGGCTTTTCTAAGAAATTTGAAAGTTTCGACGCGGTTTATTATTTTATGCGCAAATAAATAGAAAAACAGCAATACCGCAAAAGACAGAATAAAAACTATATTTATTTTAAACAATACGGAGTGTCTGTTAATTTTCATCATAGTAAAATTTATATCCATAACCCCTTATGGACTTAATGTATTTTGGATTTCGCGGATCGTCCCCTATTTTTTTTCTTATTCTTCCTATCAAAACGTCGACTGTCCTGTCTATGCTTTCATAGCTCATAGTTTTAATATTTTCCAAAATATAGTCTCTTGTAATAACGTTTCCTTTATTTTTATATAAAAGCAAAAAAAGCTCGTATTCCGCAGAGGTTAAGTCGACGGTTTTCCCATTTTTTTTAATAAGCATTTTGTTTTCGTCTATTTCAAAGCCGCCGCCGTTATCAACCTCATTATTGCCGGTAACCTTGCTTTTATTAGACGCTTTTCTTCTGGTTATCGCCCTGATCCGCGCGACAAGCTCTCGCGGATTGTAAGGTTTTGCGACGTAATCGTCTGCGCCTATTTCAAGTCCCGTTACTATGTCGGAATAATCGCCCCTTGCCGAAGATATAATTATCGGAAGAGCGTATAACTGAGAAACAGATTTGCATACTTCTAATCCGTCGGAGTCCGGTAACGTCAGGTCTAAAATTAAAAGGTCAAAGCCGTCTGCATTCTCTTTTAAAGCGTTAAGTCCGCCTTCCGCTGTTTCAAAATTTACCAGTTCTATATTAAATTTATAAAGATATTCTTTTAAGAGTTCGGCGATTTCTTTGTCGTCTTCAATCATTATAACTTTTGTCATAATATTTAATAATATTTATAATGATAGTATGTAAAATAAAAAAATTGTTAAAACTTCGCATGCCATAAAGGATATAATATAATAAATATCGAATTAAATTGCATTACTATATTAATTTGATAAATAAGACGGCGGAAGCGGCCACATTAATATGATGATAACAAATAACGCAACCGCTTCGCAAAATTTAAAATTAACCGTTCAGGATGCCGATTAATACTAATAATGCCAATCGATATTCAAAAAAAAGATATTATTCGGACATATTTTCTTTCATTGCCTTAATTTTTTTGTCCAACATTTTTTTCATAAACTCAAGGCGTTTAATTTTATCGGCAATTCTGTTCTTCATCATTTGCACAAATTCGTTTCTCTGTTTCGGCGTTAAAACGCTAAAGAATTTTTGAAAAAAGTTTGCTTTAATTTCGGCCATATTTTTAACTTTATTCGTAATACCCGATACGAAAACGCTTTTGTCGAACGTACCGGATTTCATTGCCGCAAGCAGCGGATTTCCAAAGTTTCCCATATTAGACTTAAAAGTTTTAAATTCCTGGCGTTTAAACAGCATAATTTGATGAAACTGATTTTTATTTAAATGCAATTTCTTTTTGAGCGTAAAAACATTAAACATACCTATTCTCATCCACATATTCATTTTACCGCGGCGCATAAATTTATGCCCCATAAAATTGTGTTTTTGCATGCCTTGAAATGCAAAAGCTTTTCCCGCAAAATACGTTCCCGTAAAGACAAATGCCAACAAAAACATAAACAGGAAAAAAAATTTAGACTTTTTCATTTTAAATCTCTCCTTTAAATTAAAAGTTAAATAAAGTTAAATTAAAAATAAATGAATAATTTCGGCAGGCAATATTTAAATGAAACGGACTAAAATTATTCATGAAATAATTATATCTCATTAATGTTAATTTAAAATAAATATTACGTAAACGATTAAATTTTTATTTTTATAGTTTTATTGCGTAAAAAAATATATTGTCGTTTATAAAACATATATTTTTTATTAACATTTCTTTGGTAAAATTTATTAAATCGGTAATTTATATTTTAATCTTGCTAAAAATGCAAAGCCGTATTATATTGTATATCTAA
>JAKAQP010000024.1 GCA_021822485.1 bacterium | reverse complement strand
TTTGCCAAAACCGGAGAACCTGTTTTGCTTGAGATATTTGATGCAAAAGATTTTGTTATTGATATGATTTCAAGTTTGATGAAAGACAAAGAAGTTGCTATGTCTTAAAAAAGCCGGCGAAAAAAAGGTGTCAGATTTATTTATTTTCTTACTCCCGACTGCGTTTGACGCGGCCGGGAGTTTTTATTTGTTTTAATTTTTTCAAATGCCCGCTTATTTTCCGTCAGCTAATAGCCGGTTTTTTAAAAGCACCCGCTATTATAGACCAAAGAATCGTAACGACAAGATTTAAAATAAGCGCTACGAGTGCAACATACAGTAATCCGTAAGGCGTTTTCATAAAGGTCGTTACTATCGGATGACCGGCATTAGCCCGCAGTACGAAATATATGCCCGATACCGTTCCTACAAGCCAGCCTGCTATCAAAGCGTTTTTATCTAACCATTTAGTGTATAAACCAATAAATATCGGAGGAAGGGTCTGCACTATAAGTATTCCTCCGAGAAGCTGAAGCTGTATCGAATAAGTTTCGGGAACCAAAAAAACAAAACCTAAGGCAAGAAATTTAAAAATTACTGACGACCATTTAGCTATTTTAGTTTCCGCTTCGCCGCTTAGGTCGGGTTTAAATTCTTTTATAATATTTCTTGTCAAAAGATTAGCCTGGGATATAGCCATAATTGCCGCCGGAACCAATCCCCCGATAAATATCCCCAAAAAAGCAAAACCCGTAAACCACGAAGGCATCGTAGATTGAATTAAAGCCGGAACGACGAGCGTTCCGTTTCCTCCTACCGTTTTAAGCGCAGCCGGCACGGCATATACAAGTATGCCGAATAAAGCAAGGAAAGCCAGCCCTATGCCGTATATAGGCAAAAGCGCCGTACTCAGCCTGACGCTTTTAGCGCTTTTAGCGCTCAGCACGCCGTTAATAGCGTGAGGATAAAGATAAAGGGCAAGAGCGCTCAATATAAAAAGGCTTATATATGCGTTTACCAGCACCGGCGGCAGAGTCGCGTAATCCACAGGAGGCTTTTTCCCCGCCCCTATATGTCCGGCGACCGCAAATGCGTGAGAAAAACCGCCGTATGCAAGAGGAACGAAAATAATAATAACTATGACCGTTATTAAAATTATTACGTCTTTCATAACGGCGGTTAGAACCGCACCCCTGATTCCGCTCCAGTAGGTAAATACCGCAAGTATTACAAAAGATACGACCAGCGCCGTTTCGCTTATAGTCTTAACGTCGCCGAAAGGCAGAAGCATCACCTGAAGAACGGCTTTCATTCCGACTATCTGAAGCGCTATATAAGGCAGTTCGGCGACTATCCCCGTAAGGGCAATCAGTATGGCAAGCGTCTTGCTGTTAAACTTGTCTTTTACGAAATCGACCGCGGTAACGTAGCCTTTGTCTTTAGAAACTTTCCACAAGCTCGGCATTACCACCATGGCTATCCCAAATGTAGCCATAACATACGGAACCGCAAAGAAGAAAATGCTTCCTTTGGCAAATACGCCCGACGGCACGGCTATAAAAGTATAAGCAGTGTATATATCTGCCCCGACTAAAAACCACATCAGAAAAGTGCCTATCTTATTGCCGGACAGCGCCCATTCATGCAGAATATTCATGTCCCCCTTTCTCCAGTTTGCGGCTTTAAAACCTATAATAACAAAAACCAGAAACAAAGCGGCAAAAACTAACAATGTAATAACGGTGTTTGAGCTTATCATAGGTCGCCGCCCCCTTTTTCTTTGGAAATTAATTTCGATGCGGCAGAGTATAATATTGCCGCTAAAACGAGCCATAAGGTTTGAAACCAGTAGAAAAACGGCATTCCAAGAAACGCCGGTTCTACTCTGTCATACAAAGGAACTGCGGCAAGAACTGCTATAGGAATAATAATCAGTATTCCCGCCAATAGATAACCATTCTTCATAAAGTCCTCCCTGTGTTTAATTAAAAATTATAATTTATAATTTTATATATATATTAAATATATTTAATTATCAAGGAAAAACTTCTTAAATATATAATTCTGATATATAATTCTGATTCTGCGCCGTATTTCCATTATATAATATAGATTTAAAACAACCGTTATGATAAAATTTTATAAATGAAGATTCTTGCTCATGCGGTAAAAAATTTAAGCATTAAATGGAAAATTTTAATAGGGGCTTTTGCGGTTTTTTTCTTTACGATTTTTATCAGCGACGGCGTATTTCTTTATACCATTTATAAAACGCTGTCTTACCGCAACTACGTAAACGACGAAAGGCTGGCGGACAGTTTAATTCCTGAGTTAGCTTATTCTTTGCATTATAATAAATCTTCAGGCTCCGAATATATTAAAAAAAACTTATTATACGATATAAAAAATTACAAAATCATAAAAGGAATAGGATTATATAACGATAACGGAAAATTAACCGAAAAATGCGGCTCTTTGTACGGCAATTACGGTAAAACGATAGCGCCAAATGAGAAAAATAATAAAACTAGAGGCAATCATTCCGGATTAATAAATATTATCAAGAATATGGAAGTTCAATTTACACTTATGGGAACGAACTTTTACGGATATAAAGGATACAGGAAGTCGTCCATGCAATATCCGGTGCTGATTAAAAAAATAGAATACGGCGGCAAGCAATTAGGATTTGCATCTATTGAGTTTAATTTAAAAAAAGAAATTAAATCTACCGATAACCGCGTCTTTTGGGTCGGTATAAGATTTATGTCTATTGCTTTGTTTTTTGTAACCGCCGGATTGATAATTTTTTATTATATATCGTCCATAATAACCAATCCGCTAAGCGATATAAAAGAAAACATAAAAAAAATAAAAGAAGGCGATTACGATATAAATTTCGATAAGCGTTTTAACGACGAAATAGGCGATGTTATGGACGCTCTCTCCTCTATGGCTCTTTCTATAAAAAAATATATTTCGGAGGTCGAGTCCATAAACAAAGAAAAGAACGAGCTTAACTGCATGGCGGTAATGGGCGAATTATCGGCAAATATCGCCCATGAAGTTAAAAACGCTATTTATGTCATATCTTCGGCAAACGAATATATATCGCAGGAAACAAAAAATAAGATAGTGTTGGAGTTTACCGGTATAATAAACAAAGAGGTTAAGCGGTTAAATAAAATGTCGGTTGAGTTTTTAAGTTTTGCGAAGCAGAGGAATCCGGTTTATGCCGCGGTAGATATAAATAAGCTTCTTGAAGATTCAATAAGAATACTTAAATTCGAAGCGGCAAATTCAAAAATAAAGCTGATTCAAAAAAATATCGATTATAGTCTTCCGCCGGTTCAAGCCGATGCCGAAATGCTTAAGCAGGTTATTTTAAATTTAATTATTAACGCAATAGATAAAAAATACAGAACCGATAATAAGTTAATAGAAATAAAGGCGTTTTCAAAGGACGGCTGCGTAAATATAGAAATTGCGGATAATGGAGAGTCTATAAGCGCAGAAAATATAAAGAAAATATTTAATCCGTTTTTTACTACTAAAAATTCCGGTTCGGGACTCGGCCTTCCGATATCTTTGCGCATAGTTAAACTGCACGGCGGAAGCATAAAAGTTTCCAGCGAAGAGGGTAAAACCGTTTTTATTATTATTATACCCGCCGGCGACGCCGGAAAGATAATGAATAATTGAACAATTAAACTATAAGCCTGAATTTAATATTAAAAATTAAAGACGAGAGATATATGGCTGAAACGATTGGCAAAAACAGAAAATTAAAATTGCTTTTAGTGGACGACGAGAAAAATCTTCTCAGAGTCGTCAGCCTTAATCTTGCAAAACGCGGGTTTTCGGCGCATACGGCTGTCAGCGCCGAAGAGGCGCTAATATTTTTAAGTAACGGCGGTTACGACGTTATAATTTGCGACCTCCGCTTGGGCGGCATGAGCGGAATAGAATTATTGTCCAAAGTTAAAGAAGATGATAAAAAAAGAAATAAAAATACCGTATTTATAGTTATAACGGCATTTGGAACGATTAAGCAGGCAGTTGAAGCCATAAAGCTGGGAGCGGACGATTTTATATCGAAACCGGTGGATATAAACAGTCTGGTAGAGACCATAGATTTAGCCCTGCGGAGAAAGAATTACCAAAAAATAGATAATTTTGAAATTCAAAACGGTTCCGGATTAAATGAGAATAATATCTTTAAAGATTTTATTTTTAAAAGCTCCGCAATGAATGAAATTTTAAACGAGGTCAAAATTACGTCTAAATCGCCGTCTAACGTTCTTATAACGGGAGAAACCGGAACAGGCAAAGAGGTATTGGCGAAGGTTATCCACATACTTTCGGGCAGAAGCGGAGAATTTATTCCGATAAATTTAAGCGCAATTCCCGAAGGGCTTATGGAAAGCGAGCTTTTTGGCTTTGAAAAGGGGGCGTTTACGGGTGCCGTTTCCGGCAAAAAAGGAAAATTTGAAACTGCGAACGGCGGAACTCTATTTTTGGATGAAATTGCGGATATGCCTCTGTCGATGCAGGTAAAACTCCTAAGAGTGATTCAGGATAAAGAATTCTCAAGAATAGGTTCAAACGACGGAATAAAACTTAACGCAAAAATAATATCCGCTACGAATATACCTCTTGAGAATGCCGTTATCGAAAAGAAGTTCAGGGAGGACCTTTTTTATAGGATTAACGTCCTGCATTTTAAAATTCCGCCCTTAAGGGAGAGAAAGGATGACATTATTCCGCTTGCAAATTTTTTTGTTAAAAAGTATTGTGCTATAAATAAAAAAAATATCGGCGGTATAAACGATTCCGCTATAAATCTTTTAAAAAATTATACATTTCCCGGAAACATAAGAGAGCTTGAAAACATAATCGAAAGAGCCGTCGTAGTTTGCACGTCGGATTCTATAATGCCGGTTCATCTGCCAAAAACATTGACCGCAGAAACTGAGCGCGACGCAAAAACAAAAACCGAAGCCGAAAGATTTCAGTATATCGATTCCGACTCTGAAAATCTTGATAACGAAATCAATATAAATCTTGACGGGCTTGAAATGGAACTGATAAAGAACGCTCTCGAAAAAAACAATCATAATCAGACTAAAACAGCCGCATCGCTCGGAATTACCAGAAAAAGGCTTATCACGAAAATAAAAAAATACAACCTATTTTCCGATAAATAAAATAAATTGAGCATTTTAAATTTTAAACATATTTATTTCCGAAGAAAGCTTTTCGGCAACTTTAGACAGTTCTATGGAATTTGAATAAATTTGTTCTACGCTTAAAGAATTTAACTCTCCGGCTTTCAATATCGAATCTGTAGAACCTGATATTTCCTCGGTAGCCGTCGACTGCTCTTCCGCCGCCGCCGCAATTTGCGTAATCATATCTTTCAGTTTATCGGCAAGCTCCATTATTATTTTTATTTTTTCGCCGGCTTTTTCCGCCGAATTTACACCGTTTTTAACTTCGATTTTTCCGGTATCCATAGAATCGGACGCTTTTTTTGAATCGATTTGAATTGATTTTATCATTTCCGTTATCTCTTTTGTCGCTTTTGTAGTTCTTTCGGCTAATTTTTTTACTTCGTCGGCTACTACCGCAAAACCTCTTCCTTGTTCTCCTGCGCGCGCCGCTTCTATTGCAGCATTTAAAGCCAGAAGATTAGTCTGGTCGGCAATATCGTCGATGACCGAAATAATTTCGCCAATCCTTTGGGAAGATTGTTCCAGTTCCCCCATAACTTCTCCTACTTTATCTACCGCGTTCTCTATGGAGTTTATATTGGAAATGACCTCTTTTACGGCTGAATATCCTTCCTGAGTAGCCTTTTGGGTTTTATCTGCTTCCCGTGCGCCGTTAGCCGAGTTTTTTGCAACCTCAAGAATAGCCTGCGTTATTTGTTTAATCGATTCTATTATGGACGTATTGTCATGTTGCATATTATTCATGTTGTTTTTGAGCTCTTTCGACAAATCGTTAAATTTTACTCCCGAAGTCGAAATTGATTTTGATGCAGAAGATATAGAACTAACGTTTTTAAGGAGAGAATCAATTAGACAATTTATGCTGTCGATAAGCATGCCGGTTTCGCTTTTTGGATTTGTTTTTAGATTAATTTTAGAAGTGAGGTCGCCGCCGGATACTTTTCTAATAAATTTTACGACAGTTTGTATTTCGTCCACTAAATATTTTTTAAAATAAAAAACTGTAAGTAAAAGAATTATCAATATTAAAAAAGGTGCCATTATAAACATATTTAACAATGTAGTCATTTTTTTTGCCATATTATCGGAAATATTATGTCTGAAGTAGTCTAAGTACGAAATAATTTTATTGGAACTGCTTTTAAAATACGAAATTTTGCTTACGGGACCTATCCGGTAAGGATTTTTTAATAATTTTACTACGTGGGGTCTGTAATATTTCATAAACCGCTTAAGTTTTTCGACTTTAAGTTGCATCGCCGGGGTTTTAAATGCCGAAGGTCTTTTTAATAAATCTTTTTTAATTCCAAAAAGGGTTTTAAACTTTTCATGTGAAAAACCTGAATAAAATCCGTTAACGGAAAGTATATTATTTTTTCTTGCCTTGCCGATATTTAACTTTAAAGTTTTTATAGCGGAATCTATTTTAGAAATATCTAGTTTACGTTTTCTTAGTTTATTTAAAGCGATTTCCGATTTTCTAAGTTTTGTTAAGTATATAAGATTTGTAATGTCTCTGTTTACACGCATTAAGGAAACCATGGTGCTTCCAAGAACAAGCTGGGTATATGATCTATTTTTAAATCCGTTGACAAAACCGTAAACAAGAAAACTTAAGAGTAAAAAAGCGATAAATAATATTATTGCGGCAAAATACAACCTGTTTTTAAAAGACGAAAGCATAGTTTAATTCCTCTTTATTTATTTTTAAATGATTTATTTTCTTTTTTTATAAATTTCATATTGGCAATAATAAAAAAATATCACAAAAATATATAAAATGTAAAGAAAATTTATTTTTTAGATAAATTAATCTAATAAACCGCAGCAATTTTTTAATTTTTTGTCCAGTTCGGTACAGTTAACGTTAATATATTTGTCCCAAAATGGACAAATATAAAATTGCTATTCAAAAAATAGATGTTTTAAGGCGTTTTTAAATATGGCATTATTTTTGCATAACACTAATATATAATAATTATTAATTAAGTTTATTCAAAAAAAATATAGATATAAGAGGTGAATCAAATGGGATTAGATTTAAATATTACCTTAGCCGTCGCTTTTTTCGGAGGCATACTTGCTTTTTTTTCTCCTTGCGTCATCCCTCTTATACCGGGCTATATATCGTTTATCAGCGGAGTCGGCATGGAAGGGTTAATTTCGGAAAAAAAGGACTATAAAGTAATTCTTAAAGTTTTTATAGCGTCTATTTCTTTCGTAATAGGTTTTTCTATTATATTCGTCGCATTAGGAATGGGATCGGAAACAATTTTCGGTAATCTTCTAAAAACTCATACGGGATTAATTAGAATAATAGGCGGTATAGTAATAATTATTTTCGGATTATACTGTCTGGGACTTTTTAAAATAGGTTTTTTAAACAGGGAAGTAAACTTTCTCCCATGGAAGAGAAAAGGAGGGATAATATTCGGCTCTATTTTTCTTGGAATTGCGTTTGCCGTAGGCTGGACGCCGTGCATAGGACCTATCCTTGCATCCATTCTTCTTTATACGTCTATGGGCGCTTCCCTTGCAAAATCAGCCGAACTTTTGTCGGTATTCAGCATAGGACTGGGAATACCGTTTATATTAACGGGCATATTCATTACTTATTTTATTGCTTTTTTTAAAAAAATTAAATCCCATCTTAATTTATTTTCCATAATTTCCGGTATTTTTTTGATACTGATGGGGATACTAACGATTACCGGCAATTTTGAAGCTATTTCGCAATATATTATAGGCAAATTTTAAATGATTGAAAAAACGAAAATAAACTCGCTATTGACAATTATATAATATATATTATAATTAAATTTTATTATTTTATAAATTAAAATACCATTATATTAAAATATATGAATATACAAATATTAACAATAAAAATATAGAGGTTTTATGTCTGAAGAGAAAAGAATGAAAAAAGAATATTTAAATATATGGCGGCGTTATTCGGTATTTTTGTTGTTGTCCGCAATATTTGTTTTTATATTCATCGGTATCGACTCTTTTATCCCCGTTAATGCTTATGCCGGCGGTCAAAACAATTCGGGAACGATAAAATGGGAAAGTCTTACCGCTGCAATAAAAAAAAATAAACTGCATAAGAAAGTTTTTTTACTGCACTTTTATTTTCCTACCTGCGCATACTGCATCAGAATGGACAAACATGTATTTAACCGCAAAAGCGTCATAAATTATGTCAATAAACATTTTCATCCCGTACTAATAGATATTTACGGCAATAAAAAGATTTTATATTTTAACGGCGTTTATTTAACGGAAAAACAATTGGCCGCTAAACTTAACATTACCGGAGTTCCGACGGAGATTTTTTATACCCCTTACTATAAGAAAATATTTCTGCTTCCGGGTTACTGGAAAAAGAGCGATTTTATGCTGGTGTCGAGATGGATCGCTTCGGGTAGATATAAAATTGAAAGTTTGAGAAAATTTTCGCAGAATTATAATAAATAATAACAGATGATGCAGTTTAATTTCATTATTTAATAATTATTAACTTTAACTATTTTTTAAGGAGGTTCGAAAGATGGGTAACAGCGTATCAAGAAGGGATTTTGTAAAAAAAACGGCCGCCGCCGCCGCATTGATTCTTGCGGGTCCGACCGTCGGCGTTTTAGATGCGGAGAATGTTTTTGCTGCGGTTAAAAAGAAAACTTCTACTGCTCCAATTATTAAGTCTAACATAAAAGAAGTAGAAGGTAAAAATGTTATATGGCTTGCCGAAAATTCCTTAGAGTATAAAAAAATGATGCTGCCTAAGATTCATTTGCCTCTTATAGCTCAGAACGGAGGATTAGTTCCTTTGACCATCGACTCTAAACATCCTATGAAAAAAGGAAATTATGTTAAAGCATTTCATGTTTACGATTTTAACAATCCAGAATCAAAAATAGCAACGTTTAATTTGACCCATGAAAACGGAAAGGCTTACATATCTACTAGAATTAAAATTCAGCAGGATTCTTATGTTCAGGTTGTTACTGAATTTTCGGACGGAAAAATGTATGGCGGAAAAAAATATATAAAAGTTACGGTAGGCGGTTGCTGATATTAGAATTATTTCACGGATAAACTATAAATAATAACTAAATATAAATAATTAATAAATAAAATTAAGAGGAGCATATAAAATGAAAATAGGAACCATTATGGTAAGAATACCAAGAAAAGTTAAGAAAGGCGAAATATTTAAGGTAATGTCTATAACAAGACATCCGATGAATACTGGACTTGTTAAAAATCCAAAAACTGGAAAGGTAATACCTATGTGGATTATTAATAAAGTCGATATTTATTACGATAAAAAAATGGTAACTAGCTGCGATTACGGAATTGCTATTTCGGCAAATCCTTTCTTGGCATTTTATTTAAAGGCCGAAAAAAAAGCGCCTTTAGAATTTGTAATGTATGACACCCATCATAATATTTACAAAAAAAAGGTTATGATAAACGTCGAATGAATAAAAAAAATTAAACACAAAGCATTATGCAAAGCACATTATGAAGGAGGCTTCAATATTAATGTTAAATAAAAAAAAGATCATGGGATTCACGGCATTTTTAACTATATTAATTTTAATATCCGTTTTTTGCCAAACAGCATTTTTTGTCGGAAACTCTTTCGGTGTAAATATTCCCAAAGGACCGTTTTATATTTTGAAAGTTAAAAAAAGATTTAAAAACGCTCTTTTCGACCTTAAACAGGGGATAGAAGACGCTAATTTCAGCATACTTGCCGTCGCTCCCATATCGACTGGAATAAAGGGTATAGGCAAGAAAATACCGCATCTAAAGGTGATAGATTTTTGCAACCTCCAAGACGGCTACGACCTTTTAAAAAACAACATGAATTATTCGGCATTTATGCCGTGCAGAATAGCCATATACAAAGACGGAAAATATACCGTCATGATATCTTTTCTCCCTACTTATTTTTCTAAATTTTTTAAAAATACGCCGGAGCAAAAGAAAACGGTTATAAAAGTTACAAGAAAGATAATAAGCATAATGAATTCCGTAAAGACCGGATTTTAAACCGGTATTTATAAAAATTATATAATCTAAAATTTATTTGATTTATTTGCAAAAAATTGGGGGTATATTAAATGGATTTAAAAAAAGTTTCCAGAAGAAGTTTCATAAAAACCGCCGCCGTCCTTGCCGGGGCGGCAGCGGTTAATCCCGTTAATCTGCTAAAGTTCAAGCCGGTGGGCAATTTGACCATCATATGGAATTCCGACTCCCATGCCCATTTAAAGCCTACTCTTTACAGGGAGCCTTCAGTAAATATAGGGCCTCATTTTATGAACGGAAGACCCGGTCATCTCGTAGGGGATTCTTTCAACCTTTACTACGATATAAATCCCAAATCCGCAATGGGATATTTCTGTTCGTACGTCGATTTTATAAAATTAAATAAAGAATACGGTCCGATGGGCGGCTACGCTCATATGGCAACCGTATTCAACAAAATAAAAGAAGAAAGATACGGCAAAACAATAATGCTCGATACCGGCGATGCATGGCAGGGTACGGGCATAGCCCTTCTGACCAAGGGTATGGCGGTAGTAAACGTCCAGAATGCAATGGGATACGACGCTATGACTGGACACTGGGAGTTTACCTACGGCGAAAAACAGCTTTTATCCAATATAAAAAAATTAAAATTTCCGTTTATTGCGCAGAATGTTACAAACGCTACCTGGGGAGGCCTGATTTTTAAACCATATATAATAAAAGAAGTCAACGGATTAAGGGTAGGAATAATAGGGCAGGCGTTTCCGTATGTTCCGCTTGCGCATCCTTCCCATTTCGTTAAAAACTGGAATTTCGGCATTGATACAGGGCATGCCCAAAAGATGGTAAATAAACTGAAGAACGAAGAAAAAGTAGATTTAGTAGTCGTTCTTTCGCATAACGGGCTCGAAGTGGACAGAAAGTTCGCCTCCCTTATCAACGGAATAGACATTATAGTAGGCGGACATACCCACGACATACTTCCAGCCCCTCAGATTATAAACAATACAATAATAGTTCAGGCAGGCACGCACGGAAAGTTCGTCGGCAGGATAGACTTAAACGTAAGGGATAAAAAAATAGTAGATTACGACCATAAATTAATCCCGATAGTTACTAACTGGATTAAACCGGATCCGGAAATAAGCGGATTAATCGATAAAGAATACGCCCCCTATGCCGATACGTTAAACGAAGAACTTGGAACCGCCGAAGACCTGTTGTACAGAAGGGCGACTTTCGTATGCTCTGTAGACAGCGTTGCGGAGCAGGCATTTATAGAAAAATTCGATACCCCGCTATTTTTTGCTCCGGGCTGGAGATGGGGAGATACCGTGCTTCCCGGCGAAAAGATTACCATGGAGCATGTTTACGGATGGTACGGAACGACTTATCCGGAGGTTTACAAAACCCTTCTTACCGGAAAACAGTTATTATTATCGCAGTTGAGCGTTTTAAGCGATGTTTTTGCAAAAGACGCATATCTGCAAATGGGCGGAGACGCAACCCGCGTTTCAAATTCTAAACTGCATATACTTTTAAACGAAACCGTCAATAAAAGGATTAAAAGTTGGGCTATCAACGGAAAGCCTTTGGATTTATCTAAAAAATACTGGGCGGTTTCAACCGGCGGCAAGATGCAGAATATGAATACAAACGATAAAGGATTAACTAAATATAACGCATCCGACGTTATTGCGGAATATATAAAAAATCATAAAACCGTTAAATCTATCAAAACGGAAGACGTTATATACAGGCATTCGAGGACGGCAGGATGATTGACGGTTAAAATAAGACGACGTTTAAGTAGATATAAAACTCTTATTAAATTAATTAAAATTAAGGAGATTAAAAATGGAGAAGTCTCGATTATTTTTAAGTTTGTCAATGATTATTGCCGTTTCAATTTTATTATTGTCATACTCGCCTAAAGCTTACGCTTTAAAGTACGGTCCTTCGTCTTACAGTTCGTATCCCGCATATTACAATACCCATGCATTGCCGCTTCCGGAATTTTTTAAACACAAAACCATGAAAATGGTAGTAGAAGTCGATTACGCAAAACCTGCAAGGTGGGGACTTGCTATCGCCAATATAAAAAATGTCATGGCGGCATTCGGGGATAATTCTTTCAAATATAAATTGGAGCTTGTCGTGTTTGGTCCCGGTATAAGAATGGTGATGAATAAATTCGATAAAAAAAATGAAGCCGTTCTTCAGAGTTTGGTTACATACGGACTAAAAATACGGGCATGTCATAATACCATGCTTAAAGCCCATTTGACAAAAAAAGCGCTGTTTCCTTTTGTAAAAGTAGTCCCTGCAGGGGTTATAGAGATAGCTAGAAAAGAGATGCAAGGTTATGCTTTTTTAAAACCTTAATAAAACATAAACACTACTCTATATAGGAGACAAAAATGAAAAGATATATCTTAATCGCTTCAGGGATTTTTTTTGTTATACTCGCATCATATTTTATTAGCAGAGTCGCATATGCAAAGGGAAAATTAAGCAAGAAAATGATTGCGAAAGAAAAGATACTGGCAGGATTGAAGTTTGGGAAATCGGAGTTTTATAGCACTAATCTTGGCACCGACGGTTTTTCTTGCGCTAAATGCCATGTGGACAGCATTGGAACGTATATACCTGCGGCTAAAAAAGTAGTAAGGAGTCTGAAAGGCGTTGCGGCGGCGTTTCCAAGATTTAATCCTAAAACACATCAAATTATTACGCTCGGAGAAAGATTGAATATGTGTGTCGTCCATGTATTAAAAGGGAAACCTCTCAGCGGACAAAAGTTAAACGATCTTACGCTTTACGTAACGTCTTTAAGCAACGGATATAAAATTAAAGGTTATAATGCAGAGCCCAGCCCTGTTTTTAAAAATGCCGACAGGCATCCAAAAACCCTTCAACAGGCTTTAACGCTTGGAAAACATTACTACGATACGCCGCTCGGTGCATCCGGAAAAAGCTGCGACAGTTGTCATCCCGGCGGCGGAGCGGGTATTCTTGGCGGAAAGCCTACAAAACCGGTTATAGGACATGCCGTTTTTTATCCGAAGTATAAAAAATGGGGCAAGATTATTACGATGCAGGACCAGTTTAACCACTGTATATATACGGGCGAAGAAGGCTTTAAGAAGAAAATTGGCTCTAAAACATGGAAGTATTTAGATTTATACATTTATTCCCTGTCAAAAGGATATAAAATAAAAGTCGGAAAATGATTAAAAAAAATATTAAATAAACGGTTAACGGTAAGCTGTTGCTATGCTATTATTAAAAAATGGAGAAAGGAGAATAATAATGAATAGATATTTATTTAAAAAAGGCTTGTTAAATTTTAAAGCGGCATTCATCGTTTCGGCTTTAGTTTTAATGTACTTTAGCGGAAGCGCTTATGCATATAAAAAAATACAGGCACTTCCGTATTTTAAACACAAAACTATGAAGGTTGTGATTCAAATAACGCAAGATAGCCCTGCGAGATGGAAACTTGCCCTTGGCAATGCAGCTAAAGTCGTTCAGATTATGAGCGCCCATGCAATTAACTATAAAGTTGACGTTGTAGCGTATGGACCGGGACTTAGAGTTTTTATAAAAAAGGACGATGAAAAATTCTACCCTCTGCTTCAGAGTTTAAACGCTTATGGGGTTAATCTTGTAGCATGTCACATGACTATGCGTGCAATGCATGTTCGCGAGAAACAGTTGTTTCCTTTTGTAAACGTAGTATATCCTGGTGCTGTCGCATATATAATTAAGAAAGAAATGCAGGGATATGCATATATCAAACCTTAAGAATATTATTTATGCGCAAAAAAGTGTCAAATTAACAATATAAAAACTGGAGGGATACAATGAAAAAGTTTATGAAGCTATGGATTATTTTAATAGTGATTACGGCCGGCGGTTCATTGCTTTTGTCAGGCTGCGCTAAAAAACAGGCAAAAACAGTTCCTGCTCCGGCAGTTACCAAGCCTTCAAAGGCTAAAGCGGCCGTAAAAAAGAAAATTAAAATAAAAAAGCCTCTTTTGACCCCGACGTCATATCACGGATTTTTTAATAATAAGGTCGTCAAGGTTGTTTTTCAGGTTTCGTCCCCGACTCCGAAGAAATGGAAGGTAGCTCTCGGAAATATGAACGATATAATATGGGAACTGCATTATAATCCTAAAAGATACAAAGTTGTTTTTGTGGCTTACGGTCCTGCCGATAAAATGTTTCTTAAAAAAAATAATAAGTTGGAACCACTAATACAAAAACTATATAAGCATAATGTAAGATTCGATATATGCCATGTGGCGATGATTAAATTAGGCATTAAACCGGACGAGATTTTACCGTTTGTGCATATCACGCCGGACGGTTTTTACGCCATTCTTCATTATGAAATGATGGGCTATTCATATATAAAGCCGTAAAAAGTGAAAGAAAACTCTTACGACGTAATAGCCGGTTATATAAGAAAACATATATCGGCAAAAAGTACGTTCCCAGCGAAATCGTTATATAAACATTCGAGAACCGCCGGATAATCTATTTCTATATATAAAAAGAAAACATTAATCCGGTAATTTAATCCTGCAATAGAATTTACGCAAAATAGGAACATTTAAATATTTTCTATTGCAGGATAAGGGAAAAATTGTTCTTGACTTTTTATTTAATTATGATATATTTTAAGAAGAAAACAAAACGAACGTTCTTTATAATTATTATAGATATGAGTCGGAAAGCAACAAATTTAACAAAAAAAAAGATATTTGAATACTGCATGAAAAGTTTTGCGGAAAACGGTTATAGCAATGTCGGGCTCAGAAATATTTCTGAAGGAACTAAACTCAGCATCGGCGCAATATATTATCACTTTTCCTCAAAAGAAAAGATTGCGCAGTTTTTATACGATACGGCGGGAAGGCTTATTTTAAATGAAATAAAAACGGCTGTCGAAAATGCGGCTGACGACAGGGAAGCATTAAAATCGATTATACTTGTATTATTTAAACTGACGGAAGAAGACCCGTATCTTATGAAATATGTGCTTTATACCAAACATAAGGATTTTTTGCCGAAAGCGCAGCCGATATGTTCAACCAAACCATTTGAATATATTAAAAAGTTTATAAAGGCTAAAATTAAAGAAGGTGTTTTCGAGGATATGGATGTATTAATTGCATCGTCTTTAATAATGGGACCGATAATTAGAATAATTCAGTTGAGAATGGATAACGTTTTAAAGGGCGACATAAGATTATACGCCGAATCATTATTAGATGGCATCTCTAGATCCATATTTAAAAAACAGATTTGAAGTATTTCTAATTACATAATTAACTTAACACAGTGATTTGCAACTCAAAGAAGCAATTAATGTTAATGAAGTTCTGCAGATGCTTTTACGGCTCAGTCTCGGTTAAGACGGAATATTTTTTAGTTTTTATATTGTTAATTATTTTTCTAATTAATACCGGATATTATATCAATAATGCAAATGCTTTAAATTTTAAAGTCGGCAGGTCGCCTTACGGGCTTGCTTTAGGAAAAAAAGATAATATTTATGTTGCGGTAGGCGGATCATTAAACGTTATGAAATTAAACGAAAAAGGCAGAATAATTAAAAATATGCAAACAGATTTTGCGCCTTCCGGTATCGCAATAAATAATAAGGGCGACATTTATGTTGCGACCGGCATGGGGTATGTAGTGAGGCTTGATAAAAACGGAAAATTGCTAAAGAAAGTCAAGGTTGGAATAGTTCCAGCCGGAATTGCTATAGGTCCAAATGAAAATATTTATATTACTTCAATTCATTCTAAGACAATTACAAAATTAAGCCCGGCGCTTAAGGTCTTAAAGATTTTTTACGCAGGGATAGCTCCCTACGGTATAGTTTTAAACGATAAAGGTTTAATATATGTTACGAACTTCACAAACAAAGGTACCGTTACAGTTTTAAACAAAAGCGGCAAGATAATAAAAGTATTTAATGCTCAAAGAAAACCTGAAGGCATTGCTATAGGTCCTGCAGGAAATATATATGTTACGAACGGGTTAAGCGACAGCGTTTTAAAATTTAATAAAAACGGTAAAATTTTAGAAAAAATTAACATAAAAGGAGCGCCTTACGGAATTGCGCTAAGCACTACCGGAAGCATGTTCGTCGCCTGTATATATGCCGATAAAGTCGTAAAGTTAAGCCGTTCGGGAAGGGTTTTAAATATTTATAAGACCGGAAAAAATCCTAATTTTATATTAATAGACGATAATGGCAATGTCTGGACGGCAAACAGCGGGGATGGAACGGTAACCAAAATTAGCGGCGCAACTAAAGGAAAAGAGTTTTTCCCTTATAAAGGACCAATTTGGCAGGAAAGCTTTTAATTTAATTTTTAATTTAATATCTTAAAAGGAGGGATTTAAATGGCTGAAGAAAAAAGTTTAGAAAACGTAAAACCGGATGAGACGTTAGACGTGTTAGGCGAAACATGTCCTATTCCGGAAGCTATGGCTCATAAAAAGCTCAACAAGATGAAAGTGGGGCAGGTGCTGGAGGTTTATACCGACCATGCGGCGGCGGTAGAAAATTCGTTCCCGTCCATGCTTAATAAGTTAAATTATCCTTACTGCGTAACAAAGACTGCTCCTGGTGAATTTACCATTAAAATTAAAAAAACATCATAAGCTCAATATTTAACTAGTTATAATTTAACTATAGGGGGGGTATGTAAATTATGAATCCTTATTTTCTTGAATACGCTATAATAGGTATCGCAGGCTTAATTTTCGGGGCTGCGCTCGAAAGGGGAAGAATGTGTTTCGTGCTTGCAACTAATAATATGTTTATGGCAAGAGATACAAAAATCTTAGAAGGTATATTGCTGGCTTTTGGAATTTCTATTCTTGCTTTCGGCATCATAGAATCGTTAGGAATAGTTCCGATACAATCTGCAGTCCAAGGCGTATTTCCTTCGGGATGGTATGATTTAGTCGGCTCGCTTTTGTTTGGTTTCGGCATAGGACTATGCGGAGCATGCATGAGCGGATTGATATTCAGGGCAGGTTCGGGATTTACGCAAAACTGGATGCAATTATTCGGAATACTGGTAGGAACGATATTCTTTGCATTCATAATATTCCCGCTGACTAATTTTCTTTACTGGATTTTACACACTATACCGTGGCTTGGCTTAAAACCGGGATTTGCCGACTATATTCCTCATGAATGGTTTGGAAACGCAGTATGGGGACCGTTTGTAGTGGCTCTAATTTTCGGCGGTCTGTTTCTCATTTTGGGATTATATTTAACCAAAAGAAGATTTGGCAAAATCAGTAAAGAACGCGGCGTAAACTATAAGGAACCGATAATAACGTGGGATATGTTGAAATTTAAAGAGGCTTATTCTCCGAGGTTGGGCGGGATATTATTTGCCGTGGTTGCAGTTATAGTTTTTATAACGTCATATTTTACCGTCCATAAAGTTGCTTATATGGGCGTAACAACTCCTTACGGCAGTTTTGATACTTACATTTTAGCACCTTTCATAAATCTATATACTACGGTAGGACATTATAAAGCATCGTTTTTGCCCAAAATATCGTCAAACTGGTTTCAGATAGTGCCGGTGGCAATTCCGATGACATTGCTTGTTATAACCACATTTGCCGGCGCCACCACTACGGCTATTTTAGGCGGTGAATTCAAATGGAGAGTGCCGAAAAGAAAAATAATGTTTCTTCAAAATTTTATTGGCGGCATTTTTACCGGCGTAGGCGCAAGAATAGCTTTAGGATGCAATATAGGTACTTTATGGTCTGGATTTTTAATGTTTTCATGGGCGGGAATGTTATTTTTGCCGACCCTTGTTTTAGGAATGTATCTTGCTCTTAAATTTCAACAGGCGATATGGTAAAAATGAAGTATTAAATTTATCTTTACTTTTAAGGGGGAATTTATATGGCTGAGGCTAACAATATGAAAAAAAGAAAAAATCATAACTGGTGCGGAATAACGTTATTGGCTTTATACGGATTATTTACTATATATGCCTCATTTTTCTTATCTTATTTAAATAAAGATAAGGTTATAGGGAAATTATCCAATGAAGCTATAGCAGGAATAAAAGAGAGTTTTATCTTGTGGGGGGTAATCATGATTATAGGCGCAATTCTTCTTTTAATAAGGGAATATGTGCTGAAATCCGGACAGCAAGAGGTTAAGGATACGGAAAGCGGGGTATCTCCTCACTATTAATTGTTTTTAAATTTGTTGTAGAAACAAGTTTTGCAAAGAATATAAAATATAATAACATTGAGGATTTTATAAATGAAGCTTGCTCTTTTAATAACGACGGATAAATATAAAGATTACGTAGAAAAAATCATAAACAGCGCTAAAAAATCAGGGTATGAATTAAAATGTTTTATAATGGACGACGGAGTAAATTTATTAAACAATACAGGTTTCGTCGTCAAATTAAAAGAAGCCGGCTCGGATGTCTCGCTTTGCGAATATTCATGCAGCATAAGAAGCATACATGAAAAGATAGAAGGTTTCCTGTATGCTTCCCAGTACGAAAACGCAAGTATAATAAACTCGTTGGCAAACGAAGACAGGTTTCTGGTTTTTTAACATGAGGGAGGAAAAATGACTAAAAAGATTGCGGTATTTACGCGCGACAGACAAGCCGAAGCGCTTAGAATGTCGGGAGGGCTAACGCTCCTTGACGATAAAGTAGAAGTATACGTTCTTGATAGAAAACTTGAAGATAATAAGGTTATAAACAAGCATCTCGATATGGTTCAAAATATGCTTGAACTTCCAGTTTTAACGAATTGCAGGGATAATAAATTCGAATATATATCTAATGAAGAACTGGCGGATAAAATGCTCGAATACGATATAGTTATACCATATTAATATTAATTATTTATTGCGGAGAATAAAATATGAAAATACTTCATGTTTTAAAAAGAGAACCGTCAAAAACGGAAACTGAAATTATGGAATTGCATTCCAAATCTTACGATACGAAAATTATCAGACTTTATGAATCAGGAGTGAACTATGACAGTTTTATAACGGACGTATTTAAATACGATAAAATATTTTGTTGGTAATTTGAAAATATGATAATATTAATATATAATATTTTTTATTATTATAAATAAATTTAATGCGATACTTTTAAAAGGAGGTAAGATTATGAAAAAGTTTATTATTTTAAGTTTGAGCGTGATTTTTTTACTTTCGTCTGCGGCAGTTTCTTATGCCGGAAATTTTAACCAAATGTTGGCGCAAAAGGCTTATCAAGCGATGAACCCTCATCACGTAAGTTCAAAGCCTAATGCGGTGGCAATAGTCGGCGTTCCTCAAATTATGGCGCCTGTTCTTTATAAAGAGTATATTGTAGAACATAATCCGAAACATTATTTTCTGTTAGACGTCAGAGAACATGTTGCATTCGTGAAAATGGGGCACATAGCGGGCGCGCATAATATACCCCTGCAGGTTCTTTTCACGCCTAAGTATTTAAAAATGCTTCCAAAACATAGGACGATTATAAGCATTTGCTACGTGGGACAGTGGGAGTCTATGGCCGCGGCATTATTAAAGACGATGGGCTATAACGTGAAAATATTAAGATTCGGCATGTCGTCTTGGAATCCAAAAATAGACTTGCTTCACAGAAATAAAATAGCATTTGGAAACTTCCCGCTCGTACATTAATAAAATGAATTTTGCGTTTTAAAATATGAAAATCAAAAAATAAAATTGGATAGAAATAAGGGGGTGATAATTCGTGAAAAAAACTAACAATATTATATTTACAGTCGTGATTGCTTTGCTATTTGCTTTTGGTATCACCGCGGCTTCAGGCTCCAGCGCATATGCTTTTCAAAGCGGCCATTTTATGAAACATTCGGCTTTGACTAAAAAAACTTCAAAAAAGGCAAAAAAAGGCAGCGGAAGCAAATCAAAAAAAGCTTTAAATAAAATGGGAGCGGGCTGTTTATAATATAATATAAAAGCAGAACACAAATAATAAAAGGAGAAGCGTTTATTTTTGTCACGCTTCTCCTTTTATTCGGAATGTAATTTAACATAATTTTTTTTTATAAAAGGAAAAATATATATGAGATATTTAACAATGGTAGTTTTAATATTTATTGCAATTGTTTTTACTATCGGAATTTATGCTATTTCTCCATCCCACGCTTCTACTTTATCTGCTAAAAAAAGCGCAGCTAAAATTGCAATGATAAGAAAATATTTCTTATCTCATTCTTTTGACTTCGGTCCTATTTTTTATAAATATCATCCAGGTCCTAATTGGTATCTTCAACATGCCAAAAGCTTAAGACTTAACTCAAGTCAGTTAGTAATAATAAAAAAATTAGATGCAGGGATGATAAAAGATACTGTTATGGGGATAAAGAATCTTAAATTAGCTTATTCAAAATATAAAAAAGATTCGATGGAAGTTGTTCCAAAAATAAAAACTATTATCAACGATATAAAAAATATAGGCAAGGCGCAAACTTACCTTGCTTACGAGATGATTCCGTATCACCTTAAAAGTTACGCCATTTTAACACCTTCTCAGAAAAAAATATTTCAAGGGTTAAGAATGGCTAAGCTAAATGCCGGATGTTTGGCAAAGTAAAAAAATTTGATTGACGATTTTATGCTTGACAAAATTTTATATTGAGTATATTATCCAAATTATGGCCGTAAAATTTATTTTATACAATAATAATAAAATATAGACGGGAATGGCAATATTCTTTTAATAATAAAGATACGGCGAGTGCCGGCGACATGATATATTGCGCAATAATAATATATAATCTTAGTTAGTTGCGAGACGTAAAATATTTAGGCATATATAAACGATACATTATAATGTTGCCGTATGTTCGGCAACTGTATGGTATTGTAATTAATAACCTTTA
Source organism: bacterium (assembly GCA_021822485.1). Classification (GTDB taxonomy): domain Bacteria; phylum SZUA-79; class SZUA-79; order Acidulodesulfobacterales; family Acidulodesulfobacteraceae; genus Acidulodesulfobacterium_A. Next base: position 112 of record JAKAQP010000024.1, on the reverse strand, counting down.
AAAAAGATGGAGGTTTTTATGTCTGAGGAAAGAAACGAAACAACTGTGGCGTGGCATGTCGGCGATCCAAGCGCTTTGGGTTTAATTTCTTATGGTATTGCGTTGGCTTCAA
>JAKAQP010000002.1 GCA_021822485.1 bacterium | reverse complement strand
TTATTGTAAATTTTATAATTATATCAAAAATTAAATAAAAGTGGAAATTTTTGAAGTATTTTTATAAGGCTTTTAAAAAGTGGCGGGGCCGACGGGGATCGAACCCGCGACCTCCGGCGTGACAGGCCGGCGTTCTAACCGTCTGAACTACAGCCCCGTGAATAATATGAATAATATGATTGTTTAATAATAAACGAATAAATGGAAAAAGTCAAGAAAATTACGTGTGCTTTATGCCGAACAATGGTAGGCGGAGCAGGGTTCGAACCTGCGACCCCCGGCTTGTAAAGCCGATGCTCTAACCGGCTGAGCTATCCGCCCAAAAAACTACCCCCATTTTTAAAAATTATATAAGAGAGACAAGGCGCTTTTAATAGTAAAATGGAGGTATTTAAATTTAATGATGTAAATTACTTTCCGGTATTGACAGCTTCCTTGAAAGATTTACCCGCTTTAAATTTAGGAGACTTAGATGCTTTAATCTGAATTTCTTTTCCGGTCTGAGGATTCCTTCCTTTTCTTGCCGCCCTTTTAGTTACTTCAAAAGTTCCAAAACCAACGAGTCTTACTGCGTCGCCTTTTTTTAAAGCGGTGATTACCGCATTGATTGCCGCCGTAAGGGCTTTTTCGCTGTCGGCTTTAGTAAGTTTTGACGATTTTGCGATTGCATCTACTAATTCTGCTTTTGTCATACCAACTTCCTCCTTTCGTTTTAAGGGTTTAGATTTTTTAATTTAGTTAAGCGCCTTTTAAAATATATGTTTTTAGACGCTTCATTAAAGCATATATAATATATATATGTTTTTTAACCGTATGTCAACAAAAAAATGCATAATTTAATAAGATTTTTTTGTATTTAAATCTATTCTCCCCTTGAACTGCCTGAACCGGCGGCATATTCCGTCTCATACAGAAGGATAGGCTGACCGCCGTTAATTATTACATCGTCGTTTATAACACATTCTTTAATAGTCGGATCAGTCGGTATTTCATACATAACGTCCAGCATTATGGATTCCAGTATAGTCCTCAGTCCTCTAGCGCCGGAACCGTGCTTTATAGCTTTTTTTGTAATTTCTTTAATTGCGGAATCGGTAAACCTCAAGTTTACGTTTTCAAGCTCGAAAAGCTTTTGATACTGTTTTATTAATGCATTTTTAGGCTTGGTTAAAATTTCGACTAAGGCTTTTTCGTCTAATTCCTCAAGTGTCGCAACCACCGGCAGTCTTCCAATAAATTCGGGAATTAAACCGTATTTCAAGAGGTCTTTGGTTTCCGTCTGCTTCATTATTTCGTATGGATTTGACGGTTTATCCGAACCGGCCGCGGCGTTAAAACCGATAGGCTGTTTATGTATTCTTTTTTCTATAATTTTTTCCAGTCCGTTAAATGCGCCTCCGCAAATAAAAAGAATATTGCTTGTATCTAATCTTATGAATTCCTGATGAGGATGTTTTCTGCCGCCTTTGGGCGGAACGTTTGCGACTGTTCCCTCGATAATTTTCAAAAGAGCCTGCTGTACGCCTTCTCCCGAAACGTCTCTCGTTATCGAAACGTTATCAGTTTTCTTTGCTATTTTATCTATTTCGTCTATGTATATTATGCCTTTCTGCGCTTTTTCAACGTCGTATTCCGCATTCTGCAAAAGCGAAAGCAAAATGCTTTCTACGTCTTCCCCGACGTAACCGGCTTCCGTAAGCGTAGTGGCGTCTGCAATGGCAAACGGAAGGTCCAGCATGCGCGCTAAGGTCTGGGCAAGCAGAGTCTTTCCGCTTCCGGTAGGGCCGATTATGAGAATGTTGCTCTTCTGCATTTCGACGTCACCGATACCGCTTTTATCGTTAACGCCGTGCAAAACATCCTCGTTCTTTGCGCTTTTAATAAATTTGCCCTGATTAGGTTTATCGTTTTTTTTAAACGAAAGATTATGCTCTAAACGTTTATAGTGGTTATAAACGGCAACGGAAAGAACTTTTTTAGCTCTCTCCTGTCCTATAACGTACTGATCTAAAAAAGCTTTGATTTCCGCCGGCTTATAGAGATAATTTTCTACCTTTACCTCTGCGGGAACCGGCTGTACTTCATCCGATATTATATCGTTGCATAGGCTTATACATTCGTCGCATATATATACCGAAGGTCCGGCAACGAGTTTCCTTACTTCGTCCTGCGACTTTCCGCAGAAAGAACAGTAAAGTTCCCTTTCGTAACCGTCGTCGTTATTGTTGTTTCCGTTATTTTTCTTAGCCATTTTTATTATCCCCGGTATTAATCGTATTATATTAAATCTATTTCACTTCTTTAATCTCTTTTTTTTCTACAACTTTATCTATAATGCCGTATTCTACAGACTGACCTCCGCTCATAAAAAAGTCTCTTTCGGTATCTTCCCTGATTTTATCTATATTTTGCCCCGTATGTCCGGCAAGTATCTGATTTAATTCTTCGCGCATCCTTAAAATCTCCCTTGCCTGTATATCGATATCGGTAGCCTGACCCTGAAAACCGCCGAGCGGCTGATGTATCATAATTCTGGAATGAGGCAGGGCAAATCTTTTTCCCTTAGCTCCCGCCGCAAGAAGAACGGCGCCCATGCTTGCCGCCTGCCCCATGCATAAGGTAGATACATCGGGCTTAATATACTGCATGGTATCGTAAATGGCAAGTCCGGCCGTTATTACGCCTCCGGGGGAATTTATATATATGTTTATGTCTTTTTCCGGGTCTTCGGATTCGAGAAACAACAGCTGGGCGATTACGAGATTTGCAAAAGTATCGTCGATAGCCTCTCCTATAAATATAATTCTGTCTTTTAAAAGGCGCGAATAAATATCGTATGACCTTTCGCCCCTGTGGGTCTGTTCTACTACTATAGGTACAAGCGACATTTTATTTTTATTCTCCTTAAATATATTCGACTTTGTTTTGCGATAAGAAATCGAAGGTTTTATCTTCCAAAAGAGCGTTTTTTAAATTTTCCTGCGCTTCAGGCGACGAATAAAAACCTTTGACTTCGTCTTCTTTCATATTTGATATTAATGCGGTATTTTTATAGAAATCTTCTAAGTCCTCATCCGCTACCGTTATATTTTCTTTCTTTTCGACGGCGGAAAGCAGAAGATATAGCGCTATATCGCGTTTTGCCATTATTTTTAAAATTCCCATATATTCTTCAGACTTTCCGTCTATATTTTTATATTTGTCCTGCTTTTTCATTTCTTCCAATCTTGATTTTGCATCTTCTTCTACTATGCTTTCCGGAAGTTCGACAGGGTTAAGTTTAATCAATTCTTCGGAAATAGAAGCTCTCAGCGCATCTTTGTATTTTTTTTCTTCGTATTCGTTAAGACTCTTTTCGACGTATTTTTTAAATTCTCCGATGTCTTTGAAGTCTCCGAAATTTTTTATAGTTTCTTCGTTAAGTTCGGGCAGTATTTTCCTGTCTATTTCCCTTACGAAACCTTTGACGGTAACTTTTCTTTCTTTGTCGTCGTATTCGAATGCGTCTCCTTTTTTCTTGCCTATGAATGCAGATTCAAAAGACTTGTCTATTATGCTTGAGTTTAAACTGATGGTATAATCCTTTGCGCTGTCTATTTCTTTGCCGTTTTCGTCTATAGTAATATAATCTATCTTTGCGAAATATTTCCCGTCCGCATCTATAATAGCCGAATCGTCAAGCTTTTCCTGGTCGGCAAGCCTTTCTAAAAGAAAATTTATTTCTTCTTCTATTGTTTTATCGGTAATTTCTCTTTTGTCTATTTTTTTAATTTTTATGTCTAAATTTAAATCTTTAATTTCCGGCATTACGTCAAACGATATGGAATACTCTGTATCGCTCTTTTTTTCCAGCACGGGCGTTCCTATAAGATATATTCCTTTTTCAGAAATAATTTTTCTAAAATCCTGATTTAAAATTTCCGCCGCCGATTCTTCTAAAAGTTCCGCTTCGTAATATTTCTTTATTATAGACATAGGCGCCTTGCCCGGTCTAAAGCCTTTTATATTGGCTTTTTTAGCCGCTTCGGATAATTTTTTCTGCAAAAGTTCCTGCGTCCTGTTTTCGTCCAATTTTAAAGTAACGCTTTTTTTCACCGATGTTTCGTCTATTATTGCAATTTCGTTCGACGCATTATCCATAACCTGCGATGTTCTCCTGTTTTAATATTTTTATTTTTTATATATTATACTATATTATATTATATTTATACGAATTTGTCCTTATTATATTTATCCGACGAATATCGGGCGTTTTGAAAGCACATCCGGCAGTATAAGTTTTCTGTAAGGCATTCCCTTTGTTTCGGCTTTAATTTCTTTAATAAAATCGGCTTTGTCTATATTAAAATTTTTTCTTTCTTTATACCTGTTTCTAATAGACAAAACTCCGCTTTCAGCTTCTTTTTGTCCTACGACGGCAATGTACGGAACCCATTCTTCTTCGGCAAACATTATCTTTTTGCCTAAGCTGAAATCCCTGTCGTCGATATCCGCCCTTATATCCGAGCCGCTTATCTCTTCTTTTAATTTAACCGCAACATCGATAAACTTTTCCGATACCGGTATAATCCTGACCTGAGTGGGGCTTAACCATAAAGGAAAGACCGGAATAACTTTTTTAAGAGCTTCTTCTATAATCAGATACATCCACCTTTCGATAGCCCCTACCGAAGAATGGCATATTATACATCCTGCTTTTTCACCGGTTTCCGTAGTAAAATTCAAACCGTATCTTTTAGCGTCTTCCACGTCAAGCTGTACGGTGGAAAGCTGGCAGGAGCCGTTTACCGAGTCGACGCCTTGAAATTCGTGTTTAAGCGCCCAGTAATGCTTCATCTTAGATAAAACTTCGATAAGCGCGGGTTTTTTTGAGTATCTTAACAGTTCCACTATTTTATCTTTATATTTTTCGTAATATTCTTTGACTATTCTAAAAACTACGGCGTATTCGATTCCCGTGCCTTCCGCAAGGTCGGCGTACGTTCTGTAAAGAGTTTGATATTCGTTAAAGCCTTCTTCTAGATTAAGGCAGAAACTGTGGATATCAGGCATGGTAAAACCCCTCAGCCTTCTTAAACCCGCCAATTCTCCGCTTTTTTCATATCTGAAACTTTTTGAAATTTCGTAAAATCTTAACGGGAGGTGTTTATAGCTCATTTTCGTATCTTTAAGCATCGAAAAAAGACCGAAATCTCCGGCAAACCTTAACACGAATTCTTTAGAAGGCGCAAATCCGCCCGTTTCGGATTTTTCATCCGGTACCAAAATTGAGTAGTGTCTTTCGTGAAACGATTCTCCCTGCCCTTTTATCTCCGGTTTATTCCAGTTGTATATCAGCGGGGTTTCTATTTCCATGCAGTTTAAGCGGTTCAAAGCTATATCTTCCGCCCAATCGGACAAAAGTTTGAAGAGCAAAGTGCCTTTTGGGTAAAAGCGCAGATGTCCCGAATCTGAATTTTCTTCGTGGTCGGCAATCTCAAGACGCCTCATAGCCGAAACCGAAGGGGGCGTCTCCCCTTCTTTTATTTTAAATTCTTCGTATGCGATTACTTTTCTTAACGAAGGAAAATCTTTAAGCGATATATCTTCTAAAATGCTTTCGTTTTTTAAATCTATTTTCGTTTCTTTGCCGTCGAAATTTAATATAAAAAATTCGCTTTCAACATCTTTAACTACGTCTTCCCTTGTTTTTCTGTTTACGGAAGTTTTAGCCGGCATATTTGCCTGCTCTTCTTCGGATAAATATGTAATATGCCTCGACGATTCGCTTAACGGATGACCCTTGCACAATATTTTAAAGCTCTTATACCATCCGAAAGGCGCTCTGTAAACCGAATAAAACGCCGCTATTTCGTTTTTTAAAGATTCTAGCGTAGAAACTGCAAGTCTTGGGTCGGCAAGACTGCTGGAAAGATGCGCATAAGGATAGACAATAATTATACGCGGTTTTAATTTGTCGGCTATATCTTTGATTTGCGTAAAAGCCTGTTTTACTATATCTTCGTTATTTTTCGCGTCTGCTTTTTCTACGGTGCAAAAAACTACTAAAGGCTCTTCAAAAAAAATGCCGGCGTCTTTAACGACCGATTTGTCTATTTCTTCTGCAACCGGTGTTTTTCCGGTCAAAGAATAACTGAAATCGTCGGCATGAATTATTAATAGCTGCATAAATTTAGTTTCAGTCGTTAGAATTAGAAGTCGTTGGGCAGGCTCTCAAGCTCTTTTGCCGTAAACACCGGACCGTCTTTGCATACGTAAACGCTGCCTACGTTGCATCTTCCGCATTTTCCGAGTCCGCATTTCATTCTGTTTTCAAGAGTAGTTATTATATTTTCTTTACTGAAACCCATTTTTTCTTCAAGAGTTTTCAAAGCAAACTTAATCATAATCGGAGGCCCGCAGACTACCGCTATGCTGTTTTCTCCTTTAAGAGGAAGCTGTTCCAGAATAGTCGGAACGAAGCCTACTTTTCCTTTCCAGTCCGGTGTTTCTCCGCCCGGATCTACCGTCACGACAAATTCAGTATCTTTATGATTTTTCCATTCTTCGAAAATATTTTTATATAAAAGGTCGCCTACGGTTCTCGCACCGTATAGTATAGTAATTTTACCGTATTTATCGCGCTCGTCGAGACAATATTCCATAATAGACTTAACCGGAGCCATGCCTATGCCTCCGCCGACGAAGACGATATCTTTGCCGTGCATTTTCGAAGTATCGAAATAGTTTCCGTAAGGACCCCTGAAAGCAAGTTTATCGCCTTCGTTTAATCCGTTTATTCCAGTCGTAGCGCGTCCCGAAGTCCTGAAACTGAATTCAAAATATTCTTTTCTTAAAGGAGAGGATGAAAAACCGAAGGTTGACTCGCCCTCCCCTATCAGCGAAAATTCGCCAAACTGACCGGGAAGAAAATCAATGCTTTTTCCGTCTATGGTAAGGCGTATCGTTTTAGTGTCAGCCGTCTCCTGAATAATTTCTTTTATTTCCGCCAGTTTAGGCAAATAGATATTTTCCATTAACTATATGCTCCCGCTATATAATATTAATATTAAATTATATTATTTTAAACTATTACTTACGCCATTTCGGCTAAATTTTTCGCAACTTCTTTTATATCTATGTCTTCGGGGCAGTTTCTCGAACATCTGCCGCATCCTACGCATAAATATTTATCGAATTTCTCGCTGTAGATTTTAAATTTGTGCATCAATCTCTGTCTGTATCTGTCGCCCTGAGTAACCCTCGGATTATGTCCCGAAGTATGAAGCGTAAATATTCCGAATTGGCATGAATCCCAGTTGCGGATCCTCCTGCCTTCTTTAAGGTTGCCCTCGTCCTGAATATCGAAACAGTGGCATGTAGGACATGTGTAAGTACAGACTCCGCAGCCTATGCACGATAAAAATCTTTCCTGAAAATAGTTATGCTCGAAATTTTTATCTAAAAAGCTTTTAGTCTTTTCTATTTCAAAAATCTTTTTCCAGTCTTTATCTGCCGGAACTTTGTCTTTTGTAGTTTCGGTAAACAAATCCGAATATTTTTTTACAAGATTTAGTCCTTTCTCTCCTGTAACTATAGCAAAATATTTGTCGCCGGATTTTTTAAGAAGAATGTCGGAACCGTAAGAACTTTCCGGAGAAAGCTGCATTTCAGTGCAGAAACAATAGTTATCCGGTTTTTCGCAGGCTATAGAAATTATGGTCAGATTTTTAAATCTTTCGTTAAAGAATTCGTCTTTATAATCCCAGTTAAAAACTTTTTCCATTATAGGACCTGCTCCCGCATCGCAAGGCCTTCCGCCGAAAATAACCCGTTTTTCGTTTGCGCCGGCAATATTTTGCAGACCGTCTTTAATATCCGTATCGACTCCCGAAATAGAATACTCAAAAATAGTTTCGGTTTTAGGAAGAAGATATTCCTTATAAGACATCTTCGGCAATAAAATATCTAAATTTGCTTCTTCAAACTTGCTTATTTTTCCGTAAAAAGTATCGCCGTCTTTATCGGTCGGCGCTATAACCTCATAATTATCGGTTACCATCCCGTCAACAAATTTTTTAAGATTTTCCGAGGAAATTTCAAAATATTTTTCTTCCATTATAAGCCGTCTCCAATATCTTATTTCTTATTTTATAAAATCGTTGAAATCGTTTTCGCTGAATACGCCGAAAACGGGTTTAGCATTAATATCTAATCCTGACTTATACCCGAAAAGATTATATACGTCTCTTGCCATTTTTTCGTTTATCAGCATAAGCGGAATGTTCACGGGGCATGCTCTTTCGCACTCTCCGCAGCCTATGCACCTGCCGGAAAGATGATAAGCTCTTATCATATTCCACTGTGCATTTCCGGGTTCTTCGGAATTAGTATCTATCCACTGAGGCATATTTTTTTCTACTATGCATCTTGAGCAGAAACAAAGCGGACAAGCCTGTCTGCAGGCATAACACTTAATACATTTATCAAACTCTTTTGCCCAGTAAGCATTTTTTTCTTCGGTACTTAGCTCATCTAATTTTTCTATATCTGCATAAGGCTTTACGTTTCCCGACAGACTTAATTCAGGTTCTTCGGTTTCAATGAGAAAATCGTAAAGAACGGGCGTATGTTCCTGACATATCAGGCACTTATCGTAAACGGTAGTTTCAGAAACCTTTGTTTCGCCTTTATCGGCAAGATTTTGTTTTATTACGCCGTTACACTGCATACCTATTATTTTTATGTTGTCTCTAGATAATTGATATTCCTGAATTAAGGAATTAACGGCTTTTTCGTCGCATCCTTTAACTGTTATTCCTATTTTTCCGTATTTCTTGACTTCCTGTTTTTTTAAAAATACGGCTAGATCTTGAACGGCGTTATGACTGAAAGAAAGCTTTTCAACCTCTTCAGGTTTCGTTATAAAAACGGGTCTCATTCTTTGCGGATTAGAACCTTTGGTATATCCTATTATGAGGTTTACTTCCCCGCTTTCTAGAAGATCTTTTGCTATTTTTTGCAATTTTTCGTCTGTTTTTGTGTTTGCCATAAATATATCCTTTATTTTTTTGTAAATATATCCGTCGTTTTATCCGGCAGAGATTTAATTTTATCCGTAAATTCGTTAATTACGGCAACCCATTTGTTTCCTTCCGATGCGCTTATCCAGGAAAATTCCACCCTGTTTAAATCTACTCCGAGATAGCCTAGTAAATCTCTAAACGTCGCGTATTTTCTTCTTGAATGATAATTTCCGCTGGTATAATGGCAGTCGCCTGGGTGACACCCGGAAACTAAAACTCCTTTTGCACCTTTTTTAAAAGCTTCTACTATAAAAAGCGGGTCTATTCTTCCGGTACACGGCAGTTTTATAACCCTTACGTTGTCGGAATACTTCATTCTGCTCGTGCCGGCAAGATCCGCGCCGTTGTATGTACACCAGTTGCAGACGAAAGCTATTAACCTTGGGTCGCTTTGACTGCCGGCATTAGTTGCCGCCGTTCCTTCTTTTTGTTTTTCCTTTTCTGCGTTCATATCTTCCATGTCTGAAAGACTCCTTTTTTTCCGTTTTGTGGTATGGACGGAATTTAATTCCATCCATACGGTTCAATTTTGTGTGAGTACCGCAATTGAATTACGATACTCTATATAAGTTATACAGCTAACGATTTAATTTCTGCATATATCTGGTCATCCATAAAGCCTTTTACGTCGATGGACTTAGAGAAGCAGGCATTCACGCATGCTCCGCATCCGGTACACAGTCCGGGATTTACGTTGGCGACTACTTTTACTACATTGCCGTTTCTGTCTTTAATTTCTTTTCTGCTTATAGCATTATAAGCGCAGACTCTCTGGCAGTAAAAACAGGCAACGCAGGTTGCTTCGTTAACGCTCGATATAGTTCCTTCGACCTCATACTCGCTTTTTGAAAACAAGCCGAGTATTTTTGATGCCGCCGCGGAACCGGAAACAACGGATTCGGGAATATCCCTAGGTCCCTGCGCCATACCCGCAAGAAATATGCCTGCCGTGGAAGATTCCGCAGGTCTCAGTTTAGGATGAGATTCGGTTAAGAAACCATATTTATCGTATGATATTCCAAGCATTTGAGCAAGTTTATCCGAACCTTTTTTGGGTATTACGCCGGTTGCAAGCACAACCATATCGGCAGCTATTTCTACCTGATTCCCTGAAAGCGTATCGGCTCCTTTTACTATAAGTTTTCCGTTGTCTTCATATATTTTAGACACCCTGCCTCTTAAATAAACCGCTCCGTCCTGCTCCATAGTTCCTCTGACGAACTCTTCGTAACCCTTGCTTGTAGATCTTATGTCTATATAAAAAACATAGCTCTGCGAGCCGTGAACCTTATGGGCAAAAAGTTTTGCGTGCTTTGCGGTGTACATACAGCAAACTTTGGAACAATACGGAACTCCTTTTTCGGGGTCCCTAGAGCCGACGCACTGAACGAAAACTATAGTTTGAGGAGTTTTTCCGTCGGACGGTCTTTTGATAACGCCTTCGGTAGGACCGGAAGCCGAAAGAAGCCTTTCAAACTGCAATCCGGAAACTACGTCTTTATATTTTCCGTAACCGTATTCTCCGTACATGGAAGTTTCCATAAGGTCGTATCCTGTGGCGGCTACTATTGCGCCGACGGTTTCTTCTATTATTTCGTCCTGCAAACCGAAATCAATGCACTTTGGACCGCAGACATCTAAACATTTCTGACATTTGCCGCCTTTTTTAAAATGCAGGCAGACCGAGCGGTCTAAGACCGGCACTAGAGGCACAGCTTGAGGAAACGGAACGTATATTGCCGTTCTTTCCGATAAGTTTAAATTAAACTCGCTTTTAACGTTTTTGTGCATAGGACAGGCATTCCAGCATTCGCCGCATCCGGTACAGTCTTTTTCGACGACGCTTCTTGCTTTTTTCTTTATTTTTACTTTGAAGTTTCCTATATAGCCGGAAACGTCTTCTATTTCGGAATATGTATATAATTTGATATTAGGGTGCTGGTTTACTTCGACCATTTTTGGGGTCATTATACAACTGGAACAGTCTAAGGTAGGAAAAGTTTCGTCAAGCTGTATCATTCTGCCGCCTATAGACGGTTCTTTCTCGACCAATACAACTTCTACTCCGCCGTTTGCAATATCCAAAGCGGCCTGTATTCCCGAAATGCCTCCGCCTATAACCAGCGCTTTTTTATTTAGTGGAACTCTGACGTCTTCTATAGGTTTATCCCTTTTTACTTTTTCTACCATCATTTTCATTAAATCGACGGCTTTTGCGGTAGCTCTTTCTTTATCTTCGTGAACCCATGAAACCTGCTCTCTGATATTTGCTATTTCGACGAAATACGGATTTAATCCCTCTTTTACCGCCGCTTTCCTGAAAGTGTTTTCGTGCATATGCGGCGAGCATGCGGCAAGTACGACGCCGGTCAAATTTTTCTCTTTGATTACGTTTCTCAAGCTGTTCTGCCCCGGATCGGAACACATATATTTGTAATCGAGCGCGCTTACAACTCCGGGTATTTTTGCAGCTTCCTCTCTTACTTTTTCTACGTCGACGGTGCTCGCTATATTGGAACCGCACCAGCAGACAAACACGCCTATTCTTGACATAATATTTTACCCCTCGTATGTAACTTAATAAATAAATAATCTATACTGCTTATTTAGATAATTCTTCTATTTTTTTCAATACCCTGTCTGCCGCAACCATATGTCCGTCTATCGCAAGGTCTTTAGGATTAATTCCAAAAGAAAGACCCAGAAGCTCCGTAATAAACAAAACCGGCAAGCCTATTTTTTCTTCGTATTTTCTTTCTATTTCCTTCTGCCTGACGTCTAAATTTGAATGACACAGGGGACAGGCGACGACTACGACGTCTGCTCCGTGATTTTTGGCATCGTACAAAACTTTTCCCGTCAAAGCCATAACTACGTCCGGTTTGGAAAGGGAATTAATAGCCCCGCAGCATTCGGTTTTATATGAATAGTCCACCGGCTCCGCTCCGGTAAGAGAAACCAGCTCGTCCATGGTAACCGGATTTTCGGGGTCGTCGAACTGCATAACTTTAGGAGGTCTTACTAATAAACAGCCGTAATATGATGCAACTTTAAGTCCCGCAAGCGGTTTTTTAACCATCGATTTTATCTTGTCTTTGCCGACTACGCCTATAAGGAATTCGAGCATGTTGTTGATGCTCATTTGGGAATCGTATGGCATTTCTAAGGAATTGGTTATTTTCTTTTTTAATATATCGTCATTCTTTAATTCGTAATCGGCGTTTTTAAGCCTGTTTGAACAGGCGGCGCAGGGGGCAAGGACGGATTCGAAACCGTCTTTTTCGGCTATGGCAAGATTTCTTGCCGGAAGAGCTATAGCAAGATTATGGTTAATGCTGTGTGCCGCTGAAGCGCCGCAGCAGTTCCAGTCGGGAATTTCCTTGACCTCTATGTTCATAGCTTCAAGAATTTTTAACAACGATACTTCATATTCAAACGACGTTCCTTTTAACGAACATCCGGGGTAATATGCTAATTTCATATTTTTTAATTTCTCCTTTAACTTTTTACTCGAAATCCTTAAAAATTTTTGCTACTTGATTTAAATTGGAAATTTTTTCTCCGTGAATTTTAAGTTTTCCTTTTTCGAGCATTTTTGGAGCCAAAAACATATCTCTGAAAAGATGCTTTGTTTTTAATTTATATTTGCCGACTAATTCAAGTTCGAAAATTCTTCCGTGCGACTTGACGTTTTCCAAAAAAACTTCGTGAAACATCTGTACTTCTTTTTCCGTTTTTGAAGTTATCCCTTTTCTCTCGGCTATTTCCCTAAGAACATCCATTATTCCGGTAACTTCAAACCCTTTCGGGCATCTTGTCGAACATGTATTGCACGAAACGCACAGCCATATCGTCTTAGAATTTAAAACGCTATCTTCCATTCCAAGTTCGGTCATTTTTATAATTTGGTTTGGAGTATAATCCATTTCAAAATTAACGGGGCATCCCGCCGAACATTTGCCGCATTGATAGCACTTAGATAGTTTGTCGTGCAGCATAGACTCGACCTGTGCGACAAAATTCCGCCTGTTTTGTTCATTTAAAACCGTCTTCATAGCTTTGTCCCTGAATTGAAAATTGAATTTATTTTTTGTTTTTGTATTGTAAATCGATAATCGATATTTGATATTTTTTGTTTTTGTATTCGATTTTAAAATGCCGTTCTTAATTATAAAACTAAATTAAATTTTAGTCAAGAGATTTTAACTGTTAATTATATAGCCGAAGGCTTGCATAAGAGGTCGTAACCCTTAATTTTATTGATGTTAACGTAAATAAAATTTTTTTTTGCAATATAACCGCGACTATTTTTTAAGTCTTCTGAATACATATATGTATATCCGTCAATATCTGGAGATTGAAAGTATGTCCTCAACTTTACCGTTTTATTGTTTATTTCGTCGATAACCGCTTCGTACGTCCGCCCCAAGTGTTTAGACATTATCGAACCGATAAGCGATTTTTGGGTTTCCATTAAAATTTTATATCTTTCGGATTTAATTTTTGCGCTTACTTTTTGGTTATATTTATATGAACCGGCCGACATTTCGTCCGAATATTTAAAAACTCCGAGGTTGTCGAATTTTACGTCTTTGACGAACGCCGATAATTCTTCGAAGTCTTTATCCGTTTCTCCCGGGAAACCCGTAATAAGAGAAGTCCTTAGGGCAGCCTCCGGAATTTCTTTTTTTATTTTTTCTATAATTTTTAAAACGTCTTTTTTCGATTCGCCGCGTTTCATAAGTTTAAGAATTGTGTCGCTTATGTGTTGAACAGGCATATCTATATATTTTAAAATTTTTTCTTCATTATTAAACATGCTTGTTAAATCATCGGTAAACAAAGCCGCCGAAGGATAAAGATACATAAGCCTTATCCATTTTACGCCTTTTATCTTTATAAGCTCTTTCAGCAGAACGTATAAACCGTTTTTAACTCCCGCATCCGTTCCGTAATAAGATGTATCTTGGGAAACGATTATCAACTCTTCGACTCCTGCAGAAGCTAAATATTCGGCTTCATTTTTTATCTCTTCTATAGATTTCGAGCGGTATGCTCCTCTTATGGAAGGAATAGTGCAGAAAGAACAAGACCTGCTGCATCCTTCCGATATTTTAAGATATGCCGTGCTTTTTAGGTTAAAATGTTCTCTCTCGAATTTTTTATTTTTTTTATGCACGGCATGCCCGGCCGATATTTTTTTACCGGTCGCCGCCTCTATTTCTTCTACTATTTTTTCTTCGTCAAAAGTAGTCAGAAAAATATCGACTTCGGGCAGTTCTTTTTTAAGGGTTTCTATGTTATTGTTAACCATACACCCCGTTACCGCGATATATTTTATTGAGCCGGACTGTTTTTTTTCGACGGCTTCCATTATTACGTCTATAGATTCTTTTCTTGCCGCTTCTATAAATCCGCAGGTATTTACTACGCAGATATCGCAGCCGTAGGAATCGGAAGTAAATCTTATATCCGACTTTTCGAGACGGGTAAACATAGTTTCCGAATCTACCTGATTTTTAGGACAACCTAGGCTTATAAGATTAAAAGTTAAAGACATTTACTCAGAAATATTTATATTGACAAGTGACTTTAAAGTCATTATGATTATTATTGATTAACATTATTTAATTAATGATTATGCATTATATTTTTTCTATTTATAATTTATTAATTATTTATTAACAATGCGACGTTATAATTTGTTATGGGGACATAATTGAATTCAGCCCCCATAATTTAATATAATATCGATATATAATAATCTATATAATATAATAATATAAAATGAATATTAAAACCATAAAAAAAATAACACTGCCTTTGTTTTTCTTAATTGTCGCATTGTTATTTATTAACGCCGGAAATTCTTACGGCGCAACAAAAAAAATTATAACCTTAAAAGATGCGTTAAGGCTTGCGGTCAAACTTTACCCAGGAATATTAACTTCAAAATATTCATATCTTTCGTCCGTATATACAAAAAATGAAACTCTTTCTCAATATTATCCGCAAATTTCCGCAAGCGCAGGATTTTCAAAAAATTCAGTTATGGACGTAGATAATAATACCGTAATTTCCGGAGGACAGGTAATTACGGAGCCTGGTATAAACTACTCCTTAAACGACTATTCGGCGTCTTTGAATGCGACGTATATGCTTTATTCTTTCGGCTCGCGCTATTACGGCTATCTTAACGCAAAATATCAGATGAAGGGGGCAAACGCAGGTTATAATTATGCCGTAAACAGCGATTTATATAACGTTATTTTAAATTTTGCCGAATATTTTGCCGACAAAGAATTAATGAAAGCCGACAAAGAAAACCTTAAAAACGACGAAATGCAGTATAAAGCCGCAAAAGCATTTTACAAAGTCGGAACGGGCGACCTTTTAGACGCGGAAACTGCAAAAGCTACCATGGAAACGGCAAAAGCCGCTTATATAAATTCTATATTCAGCGTCCGCATAGCAAGGCTGGCTCTGTTAAATTCTATAGGGCTTCCGCCTTCAAAAAACTATGTTTTCGTAAATACCTTAAAATTTAAACCTTTTAAAAGCAAACTGCAAAGGCTTATTAAATCGGCAGTTAAAAATAATCCTCAGTTAAAACAGGCTCTGTATGCGGTAAAAGCGGCAAAGGCTTCCGTTAAACAGTCGGACAGCGGTTATTATCCGTCTTTTAACGCAGATTTTTCATATACCGGAGAAAATTCGGCTTTTCCGCTTAACAGAAATTATTCTGCGGGACTTTCGGTTTCAATACCTATTTTTAACGGATTTTTAACTCAAAATAAAATAGATTATTCCAAAGCGGCGTTAAACGGTTCTATTTGGAATAAAAAACTTACCGAAAACAACTTGGTTTACGGCGTTTCAAGCGATTATTACGCTTTAAACAACCAGTATTTAACGGTTAAAGCGCTGAAATCTTCCGAAAAAGCTTCGAAACTTGCTTATACTCTTGCTTTTAAAAGCTACGAAGTGGGAGTAGGTTCCATGGTTCAGCTCGTAACTGCAAACGCACAGTATATTTCCTCATTGACAAGCTATATAAACGGCAGATACACATATTTTTATCTAAAAGCTAAGCTGTATTCGGACCTTGGATTAATACCGCAACATTATTTAAAATAATAAAGGTGAAATAATGAAAAAAAATAAAAAAATTATTATAATCTCGGTTATAATTTTACTTGCGATATCTTTAGCGTCTTATTTTATTATAAAATCTAAAACGCATAAAGTTTCTTACAACCTTTATCTGGTAAAACCCATTACAATACAAAAATACGTTACTACTACCGGAACGGCTAATCCTATAAATACTATAAACGTGGGAGCGCAGGTATCGGGAATATTTTCAAAACTTTACGTCTGGTATAACTCTATAGTCAAAAAAGGACAACTTTTAGCCCAGATAGATCCTGCCCCTTTTATCCAAAAAGTCGACCAGGACAAAGCTAATCTCGCTTCTGCCGAAGCAAACGTCCTTAAGCAAAAAGCGGCGTTATCGTACGACAGGCTGACTTATATCAGGGACAAAAAATTATGGAAAGAAAACTTGATAGCGCATCAGACGGAACAAAACGCCTACAGCGTTTATCTCCAAGATGTAGCCCAGCTTAAATATTTAGAAGATGCGGTAAATGCGGCTAAGGCCCAATTGGGGCAGGACGAAACGAATCTTTCTTACACAAATATATATTCGCCGGTTAACGGCATTATAATAAATGTAGGCGTCGTGGTCGGACAGACCGTCGCTTCAAGTTTTCAAACGCCGAACCTTTTCGTAATAGGCGAAAACATAAAAAGAATGGAAATAGACACGACTACCAACGAAGCCGACCTCGGCGGCATTAAAAAAGGCGACAGGGCGTCATTTACCGTATATGCATATCCCGATAAAACCGTATGGGGCAGCGTTCATAATATAAGAATTAATCCTACGACCGTTTCCGGAGTCGTCAGCTATAACGTCACGATATTTTTTAATAACGACGACGAGAAGGTGCTTCCGGGAATGACCGCTATCGTTAAAATTTACGTTTCGGAAAAAAAAGGCATCCTCGGCGTCCCTAATTCGGCTTTAAGATTTATTCCGACCGGAGAAAACAAACAGGTTTTAAATAATATCACGAAAGAATTAAAAGTCGGCGAAGGCGTCGTATGGGTATTGGAAAACGGCGTTCCCAAACCGGTTATAGTAAAACTTGGTATAAATAACGACGAATATACGGAGGTCGCTTCGAAAGATATTAAGAGCGGCACCGAAGTAATAACGGGCATGCAATCTTCCTCTAAAAGCGCGGCGGCTCCGGGAAGAAGGATGTTCTTCTAAAATATAATATGACAAACAGCTATAATACTAAAAACAACGTTTCTCTTATAAGGCTTGAAAATATCGGCATGATTTATAAAATAGGCGATATTTCTTATGAAGTTCTTAAAGGAATAAACCTTACCGTAGAAAACGGGGAATTCGTTTCGATAATGGGCGCATCCGGCTCAGGGAAATCTACTCTAATGAACATATTAGGATGCTTGGATAAACCTACTTCCGGAAGCTATTTTCTCGAAGGAAGAGATGTGTCAGGACTTACGCCGGACGAGCTTGCCGAAATTAGAAACAAAAAAATAGGCTTCGTATTTCAGGGTTTTAATCTTATACAGAGGCTTTCTATTATTGAAAACGTTATGCTGCCGCTTTATTATTCAGGCTATCATTCAAAAGATTCGGAAGAAATGGCATTAAAAGCTTTAAAGCTCGTCGATCTTTCGGAAAAAGGAAATAAATTTCCGAATCAGATATCCGGCGGAGAACAGCAAAGAGTAGCTATAGCAAGAGCCGTAGTAAACGACGCCCCTATAATAATGGCGGACGAACCTACGGGTAATCTCGACTCCGTAAGAGGGGCGGACGTTATGAATTTTTTTGAAAAAATTAATACTGAAAGGGGCGCTACTATAATTTTGGTAACGCACGATAAGCATATAGCAGATTATGCAAAAAGACTTATAACGGTAAAAGACGGAATTATTTTGTCTTCGGAAACCATAAAAAAAATATGAAACGAAAACGCGTAAAATTTGCTTTTTTTCTTGACTTGGAATCGGCATATAAAACCCTGTTGAGAAATAAAATAAGGTCGTTTTTGACGATACTCGGAATTATTATAGGCGTAGGCTCGGTTATCGCAACGATAGGCATCGGACAGGGCGCTTCTAAAGCTATTCAGAATTCCATTAACTCGATGGGTTCCAATATGCTGATTATACTTCCGGGTTCGTCGTCGCTCGGAGGAATAAACAGCGGTTTCGGAGTACTGCCTACGCTGACGCTGAACGATGCCTACTCAATAAGAAACCTTTCTTCCGTTAAAACCGACACCGCAATACTCGGCATGTCTCAGCAGGTAATATGGAGGGGGAACAACTGGTCAACTTTGATTAACGGGGCAGATTCTACATTCCCTATAGTCAGAAAATGGCCGATAGCAAAAGGAACGTTTTTTACTCCGCAGCAGGTTGCTTCAGCGGCTAATGTAGCCGTAATAGGAAACACGGCCGCAACCGAACTTTTCGGGCTTATAAATCCCATAGGGCACATAATAATTATTCACAGCGTTCCGTTTACCGTTATAGGTCTTTTATCTATTAAAGGATTTAACGCTTTCGGACAAGACCAGGACGACATTGTTGTTATACCTATAACTACTATGATGGAAAAGATTGCAGGAACTACATGGGTACACGCTATAGCGGTTTCCGCAAAAACCCAGAAAGATACGGTTATTGCCCAGCAACAAATTACGCAGCTATTAAGGCAAAGACATCATATACCGCTTAATAAACCTAACGACTTTTTCGTCAGAAACCTTACCGAAATAGCTCAGGCGGCAAATTCAAGCGCCGCTACTTTTACCATTCTTCTCGCAAGCATTGCAGCGGTTTCCCTACTGGTAGGCGGCATAGGCATAATGAATATAATGCTTGTTTCCGTTACCGAAAGAACTAAGGAAATAGGAATAAGAATGGCTATAGGCGCTAAAAAATCCGATATCCTTAAACAGTTTCTGATAGAATCAGCCGTTTTAAGCCTTTTCGGAGGACTGCTCGGAATCGGTCTCGGCTTTGGAATCTCAAGCGCAATTTCCGCTTTCTCTCCCCTTAAAACCGTAGTGACGGCGGAACCTATAATAATCTCCGTCGTATTTTCTCTGTGCGTAGGAATATTTTTCGGCTTTTATCCAGCCTTTAAAGCATCGAGGATGAACCCCGTAGAAGCATTAAGGTATGAATAGTATAATCTTTCATATTTTTTATATTTCTGTTATATTAATAAGATAAATATAAAAAATATTTGGAATATTATTTCGTATTAATCATATTTTTATATACTGCGCAGAAGATGTTTAAAACTCTAAGAGAAAATATAAATTCGGTTTACGAAAGAGACCCTGCCGCCAGAAACGCTTTGGAGGTTTTGCTCTGCTACCCGGGGCTTCATGCCGTATATTTTCATAAAGTGTCGCATTTTTTATGGAAACATAAATTCAGGCTTTTGGCAAGGCTCGTTTCGCAGGCAGGAAGATTTTTTACGGGAATTGAAATTCATCCCGGCGCAAAAATAGGCAGAAGATTTTTTATAGACCACGGCATGGGGGTCGTGATAGGCGAAACCGCTGAAATAGGAGACGACGTTACTATTTATCACGGCGTTACGTTAGGCGGGACAAGCTGGAAAAAGGAAAAAAGGCATCCTACCGTAGGGGACAGGGTGATAATAGGCACGGGAGCAAAAATACTAGGCCCTTTAACTATCGGACACGACTCTAAGGTAGGGGCTAATTCGGTGGTAGTAAACGAAGTTCCTGCTCATTCTACGGTAGTCGGAATACCGGCCAAATCGACAAAGCGGGACGAATCGGAAGTTCACGACAATATCGACCTTGAACATAACAGACTTTTCGACCCTGCTTTTTACGAGATATCGCTTTTAAAATCAAAAATATCCGAGCTTGAAAACAGGATAAAAGAAATTGAGGCATCGAAAAAATAAAAATGAAACTTTCTTCTAAAGGTCAATACGCCGTAAGGGCGCTGATATATCTGTCGTATAATTCAAAGGACAACTCGGTTCCGGTAAGTTTAAAGGATATTGCCGCCGGAGAATATATTTCCCTGCACTATTTGGAACAGATATTTTTTACTTTAAAAAAAGCGGGTATAGTAAGAAGTTTAAGAGGTCCGAACGGCGGTTATCTGCTTAATAAAAAACCTTCGGAGCTATTTATCGGAGATATAATAGAATCAGTAGAGCCGATAGAAATTACAAGCTGTATAAGCAAATCTAAAGCAAAAAAAGAATGCGGCAGAAAATCGGTCTGCTTAGCTTTCGATATGTGGAATTCGGTATCGAAGAAAATCACCGAATTACTTAGTTCTATAACTATACAAGACGTAATAGACGAATACAAACAAAAACTGTCATCATCTAAAACCTAGTGCCAGAATTCAATTCTGGCACTAGCACAAAATGGGATAAGGTGCCAAAATTCAATTCCGGCACTATCACAAAATGGAATAAAATGGAAACATATGACAAGAATTTATTTAGACTATAATGCGACCACTCCGGTAGATCCGGCGGTTCTGGAAGAAGTAGTCAATACACTTAAAAATTATCAGGGCAATCCGTCTTCGGTTTACGAAGAAGGGCGCGCCGCAAGAATACTAATAGAAGACTCCCGTGATTTAGTCAAATCTTTTCTGGATGCAGGAAATTCAGGAGAAGTTATTTTTACGTCTTCGGGTTCGGAATCCATTAATCTTGCGATAAAGGGTTCCGTTTACGCTTATATGAAAAACAACAAAAAAAAGGTTCCGCATATTATAACTTCGGCGGTAGAACACCATGCGGTATTAAACACCTTTAAATTCTTGGAATCTATAGGCGCAGAAACTACTTATGTCGGAGTAAACGAATTCGGCATGATCGATATCGAGGAAGTAACCGGAGCAATAAGGGAAAATACCTCGTTAGTTTCTATTATGGGGGCAAATAACGAAACCGGCACGCTTTTTCCGATTAAACAAATTTTTGAAGAGGTTAAAAAAGTTAAGGAAGACGTTATCTGCCACAGCGACTTAGTTCAAGTTATAGGCAAAGCGCATTTCAGCCTAAAAGACGTTCCTTTGGATATGTGCAGTTTTTCTGGACATAAATTTTACGCTTTAAAAGGATGCGGAGCTCTTTATATAAAAAAAGGGGTAAATATAGAGCCTATTATTCATGGCGGACATCAGGAACGAGGTTTAAGGGCAGGTACGGAAAATATAGCGGGTATAGTTTCCATAGCGAAAGGTTTAAGTTTATTAAAAAATATCATGAACGACGAATTGACGAGAATTAATTCGCTTGGAAGCATTTTTCACGACAAACTTTTTTACGGCATAGAAGGCATAAAACTTAACGGAAATCCCGTAAACAGGCTGAAAAATACCTTGAATGTTTCTTTCGACGGCGTCAAATCGGAAACCCTTCTGTTTAATCTTGACCTTTACGGAATAAGCGCTTCAGCCGGTTCCGCCTGCAATGCCGGAACGATTTCCCTGTCTCACGTATTAAAGGCTCACGGATACGATGCTAAAAGGATAGAGTCGGCTATAAGATTCAGCATAGGAAGATATACTACGGAAGACGATATAGATTATGCCGTAAGCGCTATTAAAAAGGGCGTGCTAAAATTGCGGGCGGGCGGTTGATGCCGCGCTGTATATTATTATGCTTATTAAATCCAATAAAACCGTCGCCGTAGCAATGTCTGGCGGCGTAGACAGCTCGGTAAGCGCTATAATCCTTAAAAAAAGGGGCTACTCTGTAATCGGCGTTTCTATGCATCTCGTTTCGGAAGATACGTCCTCCTGTAATTTAAAAACCTGCTGCAGCACGGACGATATAATTTCGGCAAAAAGGGTTTGCGTAAAACTCGGCATTCCCCATTTTGTCGTAAATCTCGAAAAAGAATTTAAAACCGAAGTAATAGACCGGTTCGTCACGGAATATTTAGACGGAAAAACGCCTAATCCCTGCATTGTATGCAACTGCGTTATGAAGTTCGACCTGCTGATTAAAAGAGCAAAAGAACTCGGCGCAGATTTTCTTGCTACGGGACATTATGCAAGAATAACGGCAGATACGGACGGACGCTATTTTCTCCTTAAATCTAAAGATTTATCTAAAGACCAGTCTTACGTTCTTTACGGCCTTTCGCAGGAAAACCTTAAAAGCATAATGTTTCCGGTAGGCAATATGAATAAAATGCAGACGCGCAGGATAGCTTCGGATGCCGGATTTGCCGATATTTCCGGCAAAAAAGACAGCGTAGAAATATGCTTCGTTCCGGATAAAGATTATGCAGGATTCATTAAAAAGCAATCATCCGGATGTTTAAAAAAAGGATTTATTAAAAATTTAAGAGGGGAAATAATAGGGGAACATAGCGGTATTTTTAACTACACCGTAGGGCAGAGGAAAAGGCTCGGAGTTTCTTCTAAAAATCCTCTATACGTAGTTAATATTTCGGCGGAAAATAATGAAATTTTCGTTGGAAATATAGAAGACTGCATGTCCGATTCTTTAACGGTTAAAAATTTCAATTTTATTAATCCCGAATATAAAAACTTGCTCGAAGAGATAAAAATCTCCGCAAAGATAAGATATTCTTCGCCTGATTATAGATGTAAAGCCAGTATTTCAGAAGACGGTTCCGTAAAAATAAAATTCGGCGAAAAAGTTAAATTTATAACTCCGGGACAGTCCGCCGTACTTTATTCCGGAATTAAAGTTATAGGCGGCGGAATTATAGAATAATAAATTAAAATATACGAAAAACATGACCATAACGGAAAATATAATTGCGGAACTATTCGGAAAAGAAAATCTGAACGGCGGAAAGGCAGCCGTTAAATGCGCCGTCGTTTCTTCGGGATGCAAACTTAACCAGTTTGAATCAAACCAACTTTCCGAAATATTTAAACGGTTTAATATTTACGCCGCAGAATACGGCGAACCGGAAATCGACGTTTTTTTGATAAATACCTGTACCGTTACGGACAAAGCAGACACGGAAACAGAAAGAACCGTAAGAAAAATTAAAAGACGCTATCCGAAAAGCCGTTTGATTATTACCGGATGTTCAGCCCAGATTAATAAAGGCAGATTTTTGGACATAGCCGGTTTAAAACTTATGGATAACGTAAAAAAGGCCGAGCTTATAAAAAATTCGGCAGACGAATTTCCGAATTCGGTTTTTAATCAAAAACGAACCAGGCCTTATTTGAAAATTCAGGAAGGCTGCGAACTTGAATGTTCTTACTGCATAATACCTAAAGCAAGACCCGTCAAATGGTCGCTCGGCATAAAAAAAGTTTTGCGTTATATAGAAGAATTCGGCAGACAAGGTTTTCGCGAAATAATATTAACCGGAGTAAATATAGGCTCGTATAAAGACAAAAAATCCGGCGCCGGATTAAAAGAACTGCTTATTGGCGCAGAAGAGCTAAAAAACGGGGTCAAAATAAGGATTAGTTCCATAGACCCTATATACATAGACGACGAAATTATTAAAATTTTTGCGGATTCTAGAAAAATCAGAAATCATTTTCATATACCTCTCCAAAGCGCTTCCGACCGAATACTTAAGCTAATGAAAAGAAATTATTCTTTTAACGACTATTTAAAAATAGCAGAAAAAATTTGCGAATCTGTGCCGGACGCCGCAATAGGAACGGACATAATAAGCGGCTTTCCGGGTGAAACCGAAAGCGATTTTTACGAAACGGCGAAAAATATCGAAAAACTGCCTATTTATTATATACATGCTTTTTCTTATTCGGACAGAGAAGGAACGGAATCTTATTTTTTAAAGCCGAAAATTAAAGAGACTGAAATTAAAAGAAGAACCGGCATAATAAGAGAAATTTCTCTCCAAAAAAAAATAAAATTTCATGATAAATTCTACGATAAAACTTTAGAATTTATCAGCCTGACGGACGATAAAGCGATAAGTTCCAATTATATTAAAGCAAAAATATCCGGATATCCTAATTTAACTCAAGGAACGGAATTTAAAGGAAAAATTATAAATATAGGCGGACGCGTTAGGAAAGACGAGGTTTCGGAAGTAACAGTAGAAATTGAAGCTTTTATATAAGAAATGGATTATAATATTATTGAAAAAAGAATAGGATATTCGTTTAAGGACAGGTCGTTAATAGACCTTGCTTTTACGCATAAATCCGTAAGCGCAGAGAAAAACTATGAAAGGTTGGAGTTTCTCGGCGATGCGGTTATAGGCGCTATAGTAACAGAATATCTTTATAAAAATTACATAAATTTAAACGAGGGAGAACTTTCCAAATATCGGGCGTCGCTCGTAAGATTAGATGCTCTTCATAACATAGCTCAAAATATTAAGATTTCCGAGTTTATAATTAAAGAACGCGATAACGGCGCCGCAGAGTTAAAAGCTAAAAATAAAAGAATAATCGGCAATGTTTATGAAGCCGTAATCGGAGCGGTATTTCTCGACTCCTCCTTTGAAAAAGCAAAAGAAATACTTCTAAAGCATATTTTAAAAGTTACCCCCGATATCGATGAAGAAATCTTAAAAAATTCCGATTTTAAAACCGAACTTCAGGAGATGGTTCAAAAAGAAACGGGCAGAACGCCGCGATATATTACTATTAACAAAGAAGGTCCAGACCACAATGCCGTTTTTACGATATGCGTTAAAATAGACGACGAGATTTTTGCTTTAGGGCGCGGCAACACAAAAAAAGATGCGGAACAAAACGGAGCGAAAATTGCAATTAAGAAATTTATGGAGAAACTAAATGATAAAAAGTAAAGATTTTTTCGTACTTATAATCGGCAGGCCTAATGTAGGAAAATCGACTATATTTAATAAAATAACCGGAAAAACTTCGGCTTTGTCGTCTAAAATCGCCGGTACTACTTTAGATTTAAATATAAAAAAAATATCCTTTAACGGAACGGATTTTTTTATTTCAGACAGCGGCGGATTTAACGTTTCGCCCGCAAACGAAACAGAAAAAAAAATCAGGGACAAAGTTTTCGAATATTCAAAAAAAGCCGGCTTAATTTTATTTGCGGTCGATTATAAAAGCGGGTTTTTACCGGAAGATAGGGAGATATTTAAACGCCTTAAAAAAAACGGCTCTAATATTATCTTGGTAATAAATAAAGTCGATTCTCCCAGAGATGTAAACGGAGCGGAAAGCGAATTTATAGGTCTCGGCATAAAAACGGTTATATCCGCAAGCGCGGAAAAAGGAACGGGCATATATGAAATACTCGAAAAAATAGCCGAAGAAATAAATATTAAAAAACCGATAAAACCTCAAAAAAACGTCGAAGAAGACGAAAATTCTTTTAAAATAGCCATAATCGGAAGACCTAACAGCGGAAAATCTACTTATATAAACACCTTATTAAAAGAAGACCTGCTTTTTACAGACGACAAACCCGGCACCACGCGCGATTCCATAGACACGTATATTAGATATAAAGAGCGTTCTATAACTTTAGTAGATACTGCAGGCATCAGAAAAAAAAATAAACTTAATTTGAATTCCGAAGCATTTCAAAAACAGAGCCTTAATCAAATAAAGAGGGCGGATATCGTCGTTCTTTTTATGGATGTAAATTTGGATATTACGCATGAAGACCTGTCTTTGCTGAGGAGAATAACGCTTGAAAAAAAACCGGTCATAATAGCTTTTACAAAGTGGGATTTAAAAGAAAAACTGCCGGAAAACGCCGTGCAGTTAAAAAACGAAATTAAGTACAAGCTAAAAGAGTTTTTCGGAATACCTTTCGTATATATTTCATCGAGGATAAATAAAAATTTAAATAAGATATTAGATATGTCTATAGAAATATTCGATTCAAAAAGCGTAAAAATAAAAAAGAAAGATTTAAACAGATTTATAGAAGCCGCAAAAACAGAGCCGCGCAGCGGCAGGATTTATAAATACATAAGCTACGGCGTACAGAAAGAAGGAGAAGAAATTCCTACTTTTATATTTTTTACAGGCAATAAAGGAAAAATATTTACTATGACGGATATAAAATTTTTAAGAAACAGCATAAAAGAGGCATTCGGTATAAAATCGAACGTCGAAGTCGTAATGGAATATAAAAAATACGACGCCGATTAAAATTAAGAGGATTGCCGCTATTTTTTATCTTTTATTGGTAAGCTCTTCTATCTTTGCTTCTAATTTTTGGATTTTTTTGGTCAGCTCTTCTACGTCGTAAGTAGAAGCGAAATTCATTTCGTCAAGCAGAATATCGGCGGCTTTTTCTTTTATAGACTTAAAAATAACGCCTGATTCATATTTAACGGTTTCGATAATCTGGTCTGCCGCTTCCCTGCTCTCTTCATCCGATATATCGACATAATCGTCTAATTTTTCCTGTGCGATAATCGAAAGACCTTTAAGTGCTTTAAGAACCACATTTATAGTATCGGACATTTTAACCTTCCTCTTTTTATTTTTTTTATTATATTTCGTTCTGCCTGACTTTAGCCATTACGCCCCTAAGCGAAACGTTATGCCTCGAAAAACCCATTTCGGCATAATCGGCGCCTAAGGCTATGCCTATAAGCTGAGGCAAATGAAGTATAGGCAGAGATAATTTTTTGTTTATATTTTTTGCCGCAACCGTTTGATATGTATCTAAACTTAAGTGGCATAAAGGACAAGGGGTTACCATGACGTCGGCTTCTTTCTCCTGAGCCTCGTAAATAGCATTGCCCGCAAGCGATGTAGAAGTAGATTCGTTGACGAGTATCGTCTGAAATCCGCAGCATTTGGTCCTTCTGGCATAAGATACGGGCTCGCCGCCCAGAGCTTTAATCAACTCTTCGAATCCTTGAGGATTTTCCACGTCGTCGAACTTAACCGCGCTTGACGGCCTAAGTATATGGCATCCGTAAAACGGGGCTATTTTTATTCCTTTCAGGCTTTTAACCGCTTTTTCTTTTAATTTATCGAATCCTATGTCGTCTCTTACGGCATATAAAATATGCTTTACTTTAACTTTTCCGGTATATTTCAAACCTATTTTAGCAAGATACTCGTTTGTTTTTTCTAATGATTCGGGATTATTTATAAGTTCTTCGTTTACCTCGCTCAGAGTCAGGGTGCAGGTATTGCATATAGTCATTATATCAAGCCCTTCTTTTTCCGCCAAAGCAAGGGTTCTACCGTTTATAAAAAGTTTTAAGTTTTTATCGAAGCCGTCGATAACACCGCCTCCGCAGCATGACGCCTCAGGCATTGGAATTAAATTTAAATCTAATTTGCTTGCAATATATTTTGTGGCGTTATCGAGTTCTTTGCCGCTTTCCTGAGCTACGCACCCAGGATAATAAGCATATGTAATCATAATTTATCCTCCAAGTCCAGTTCTTTATATGCAAGCCGAATATCTTCCATATCTTTTATTAATTTATGCCTGAGAGGCGGTATCTTTCCCTTAAGACCAGCGCCAAACGCAACCGGCAGATCGTTTAAAAGCCCCGTAACTCCTCCGGATTCAAATGCAACTTTTATTTCGTCGAGCCTTCCCGTTTCACCTATAGACCTCGCTATAGAAACTACATGCTTCGAACCTGGCGAAAAAGTAATGGAATTTTTAACCGATTTTTCATGAAGCCTGACTATCGATTTTACCGGAGAAATACCTTTCGGGCAGAACTGTTCACATGACTGACAGTGAACGCAATCCCAAAAACCGTTAGGCTTAGAACCGTTTACTAAACGTGAACCGTTTTTATCGTTATCTCTCGGATCTTCGGCATATCTATAAAGTTTAGCGAGAGCGGCAGGTCCGAGATAGTTTTTATTACCGACTACTCCGCCGCATTCGGAATAACAGCATTCGCACAAAATGCAGTTAGGCGTATCTTCGTTTCCGGTCAAATTTTTAAACTCCGATTTATCGTAAACCGGCTGACTGATTTTTTCGCCTTCTTTTAATGTCTTAAAGCGGTTATGTGCTGCGTCTTCCCTCTGTCCGAGCAGATAAGGTTTTATGGCTTTTATCTTATCGAAAAAAACCTCCTGATCGACGATTAAATCGCGAATTACCGGCATGTTGGCAAGAGGTTCGACGTTTATTATTCCAAATTTATCTATTTCTAAGCTAACCTGCGTTTTACATGCAAGTTTGGTTATGCCGTTTATTTTCATAGCGCAGGAACCGCAGATGGCGCTTCTGCATGACCTTCTAAAACTTAGCGTTCCGTCAAGCTCCGATTTTATTTTTATTAAGGCGTTTAAAACAGTCATGCCCGGATAGTCTTCTGCCGTATATTCTTTATAGTACGGTTTTTCGTCGGTTTCAGGATTAAATCTGTAAGCCCTTACCTTAAATTCCATTATATGTTTTCCTCGCTATTAATTAATACGTCCTCGGTTGAGGTTTAAATTTTGTTATCGCAACTTCGGAAAAATCGAATTTTATGTTTCCGTTTCCGTCTAAGGTCGCAAGCGTATGTTTGAGCCAGTTGGAATCGTCTCTTTCCGGAAAATCCGTTCTGTAATGTGCGCCCCTCGACTCCTTCCTGAGTATTGCTCCTCTTGTTATTACTTCGGCTATAAGCAGTATATTGCTAAACTCGAACGCTTCTACTATATCGGTATTAAATGTTTTCGATTTGTCGTCTATTCCTATATTTTTTGCGCGTTCTTTGAGTTCGCCTATTTTGTCTAAAGCTTTTTTCATGGCGGTTTCTTCCCTGAATACTCCGACGCTGGCTCTCATCTCTTCCTGAAGTTCCGATTTTAAAAGGCCGTGTCTTTCTTTTCCCGCCGATTTTTTTAATTGTTCGAATTTTTCTTCGTCTCTTTTTATTGCCGATTCGTCGAATTTTCTGTCATCGGCGACAGATTTAAGATATTCGGCTATGTCTATTCCCGCCCTTCTGCCAAAAACAACGGTATCGAGAAGGGAATTCCCGCCGAGCCTGTTTGCCCCGTGAACGCTGACGCAGGCAGACTCGCCTGCGGAATAATAACCTTCTATTGCCGTTCTTCCGTTATAATCCGTTTTAATTCCACCCATAGAGTAATGAGCGCCGGGTCTGATGGGAATAGGCTCATGAATAGGATTAACGCCTTCAAAATCGATAGATAACTGCATAATCTGCGGAAGCCTTTCCATTATTCTTTCTTTGCCGAGATGCCTTATATCTAAAAGAATGGCTCCATTGACGCCCCTGCCTTCGTTTATTTCCGTCTGTTCGGCTCTTGCTACTACATCTCTCGGCGCAAGTTCCATTGCTTTAGGAGCATATTTAGACATAAAGCGGACGCCGAGTGAATTAAGAAGATATGCCCCTTCACCTCTTGCTCCCTCCGTTACCAATATTCCCGTGCTTTTAAGGGTGGTAGGATGAAACTGTACGAATTCCATGTCCATAAGCGGAACGCCGGCATTGATAGATATTGCCATACCGTCTCCGGTATTTATTAATGCATTGGTGTTGGAAGAATAAACCTGTCCGTATCCTCCGGTAGCGAATAAAACGGCTTTTGCGGCAATACCCTCGAATTTTCCGTTTTTAATATCGTATGCCACTACGCCGCTGACTTTTCCGTTATCGGTAAGCAGGCTTGTAACGAAATATTCGTAAAGAATTTTTGTTTTATATTTGAGTACGTTGTCGAACAACCCATGCAGCATCATATGTCCCACGGCATCCGCATAGTAGCAGGAACGGGGAAAACTTTGTCCGCCGAAAGGTCTCTGGGCTATTCCGCCTTTATCGTTTCTGTTAAAAACAACGCCCATACTCTGAAGTTCAAGTATGTTCCCTGGAGCTTCGCTCGTAAGTATTTCTATGGCATCCTGATCGCCGAGATAATCGCTGCCTTTTACGGTATCGAAAAAATGGGATTCCCATGAATCGTTTTCGTCAAACGCAGCGTTGACTCCGCCCTGAGCCGCTCCCGAATGGGAACGCGTAGGATAAACCTTGCTGACTATTACGGCATCTATGCCTTTTTTCTTAAGTTCTACGGCCGCCCTTAATCCCGCAAGTCCGGCACCGACAATAATAACGTCATGTTTTAACATTTATAACCTCTATTATTTTAACAATTTGCATGGCGGCGGCAGACTTCATCCCGCCGTTTAAATCGATTGATTTTTATTATAAGAATACGGTTTTTGATATTATAGGATAAACGTCTAAAATTTGCAATAAATTTTTTTACGTCAATTTTTTTTCTTTCTTTTATACGTTCCGCTTTTTCCGCCCTCTTTCCTTATAAGGTAAATATCAGATATTTCTATGGATTTATCCGCAGCCTTCAGCATATCGTAAACGGTAAGCGCCGCCACTGATGCAGCCGTCAGGCTTTCCATTTCTACGCCGGTTTTTCCCGATATTTTAACGGTGGAAATTATATCTACGGAATTTTTTTTTTCTTCCGGTTTAAAAACGATATCGCATCCTTCTATATTTAAAGGATGGCATAAAGGTATTAATTCCGACGTTTTTTTCGCCGCCATAATGCCCGCAATCTTTGCAGTTCCAAAAACGTCTCCCTTTTTTCCTCCCCCGCCGACTGCAAGCTTAAACGCTTCTTCCGACATAGTTACTTTTGCGTGGGACGAAGCCGTCCTTACAGTGTCTTTTTTATCCGAAACGTCTACCATTTTCGGCATTCCGTTTTCGTCAAGATGTGTCAACTTTGTTTCTTTTTCCATTATCATTTCCTCCGCGTTTAAGTTTATAACATTCGAAAAAAAAGAAATTGAAGAGTTTTTTAAATTAATCGGTAAATTTAGTATAATACCATTTTCTTATATCGTATCCGATTCCTGCGGGAGCGGGCTTTATTCCTTTTACAGTTCTGACAACTACGGGCATTGCATAAGGAACGTATAAAAAAGTATAAGGAGCTTCTTTTGCGAGAATACGCTGAATTTTGAAATAATATTTTTTCTGCTTTTTTAAATTGAACGTTGACCTTGCTTTTCTGAATAAAACGTCTATTTCGGGATTATTAAAAGAAGTAAAGTTTAAGCCTTTAGGAACTATATTTGAACCGGTAAATATAGAAGCGTTATCGTAAGGGTCCGGCGTTATGGTAAATCCCAGCAAAACGGTCTGAAACTTTTTTTTCATAATAAATTCGGATATCAATGACGTCCACTCCATAACCCTTATTTCAGCTTTTATGCCTATTTTTTTTAAATTTTGCTGGATAATTTCGGCGGCGGAAAGCCTTTCCTGATTGCCCTGCGGGGTTAGTATCGTAAACCTAAAGGGAACGCCGTTTTTTTCTAAAATTCCTTTTTTTAAACGCCATCCCGCCTGCCTCAAAAGCCGCAGGGCTTTATGGGGATTATAGCGGTATTTTTTTACGTCCTTATCGTAAAAATAAGTTCCGGGCATAAAAGGTCCGTAACAGTGAATTCCCAATCCGAACAGAGCTCCTTTTATTATCTCTTTTTTATTTATCGCATAGCTTAAAGCCCGCCTTACTTTTACGTTTTTGAAAAGCGGGTCTAAAAGATTATATCCCAGAAAAGTAAAACTTAAAGAGGGATGAATATATTTTTTGAACTTTGAATTAAATCCCTTTCCGTTGGATTCGTATTTATACTGAATAGGGCTTAACCCCATGTAGCTTATGCCGTTGGATTTAAGCATCAGGAACATAGACGAAATGTCCGGCACTATCTTATATACGAGGCGCTTTATTTTTGGTGCGCCCATAAAATAATGAGGGTTAGCTTTCAGGACTATTTCGTATCCGTGGACCCATTTATCGAATTCGTATGGGCCTGTACCTATAGGATGGCTTCTCAGTTTAGTAGTTAAAAGATTTTTTCCTTTTAAAAGTTTTTCAGGTAAAATACTTAATCCCCATGAAGAAAGAGCCGGCGCATAAGGTTTTTTGTAAGTAACCCGAAAAATATATTTTCCTATAGTTTGGGCTTTATAAACTTTAAGGTATTCCGCTGCATAAGGCGTAGGCGTTTTAGGATTTACCATTAAACGGTAAGTAAACATTACGTCTTTTGCGGTAAATTTTTGAGCGTTCTGCCAGTAAACGTCACGTCTTAGATAAAAAGTTATAGTTTTACCGCCGTTGCTTATTTTCCAAGATTTTGCAAGATCGGGAACTATCTTGAAATTGCGGTTATATCTGACCAACCCGTCGTAAATTTGAGAGGTAACTTCCGCGGTAGGCGCATCTGCCGCCATATTGCCTATAAGATTTGTCGCGTCTGCCGGCAAACCGATAATCAACGAGGAATTTTGAAGGTTTTTTAAAGGTTTTACTATTTTATTCCGGTTATTTTTAACGCCCGATTTTGAATAAAAAAATATAATCGATGCGGCGGACAGCGTTAAGAGCGCAATAATAAGAAGCAGATACTTAATTCGTTTTTTATATCCGGATAATTTCATATTTATTTATTATCTCAGATTAAGCGTTAATGTTTCAAGAAAAAACAATATTCTTAAATTTTTACGGTTTTAGTTAAGGCGAAAGCATGGGAATAATCGGCTTGATTCGGCAAAATAAAAAATAAACGGGGTCTATTAAGGATACGGCGAATACTGCGGTATTCCGAAGTCGGGCTCCAAACCGAACATAAGATTCATATTCTGAATTGCCTGGAGGGAAGCTCCTTTTCCAAGGTTGTCTATGGCGCTGACTATTTTAACCATTAAACCTGCCGAACCTGCGGCGTTTTCTTCGCGTATTTCAAAAGCGATATGGCAGTTATTGGTATAGACGACGTTTTTTATATTGCAGTCTTCTATATTATTAAGTATCGATACAAAAGGGCTACCCGAATAAAAACTTTCATATATGCCGGCTATATTTTCCATAGTTGAATCTTTATTTAATTTTAAATATACAGTGGTCAGTATGCCTCTGGAAACCGGAATAACATGAGGAGTAAATATAACGTCGGGCGTAAGTTTGCCGGCTTTTTTTATTTTTTCTTTAATTTCCGGCAGATGCCTGTGCGTCCAGACGTTATAGGCTTTTGCCGAATTTTCTATCTCGCAAAAAAGATTCTGCAATTTTAAGCCTCTGCCGGCGCCGGAAATTCCCGACAATGAGTTAATTATGACCGGAAACGAAAAATCCACGCACTCTTTAAAAACAAGAGGCAGAACGGGAAGCAAAGCGCCGGTCGGATAACATCCCGGATTGGCGATTAATTGTGAATTTTTGATTTTATCGTAAAAAACGTCGGAAAGACCGTAAATGAAACCGCCGTTTAATTCCGGAGCGCTATGTTTGCCATAATGCTGTTCATATGCCGATACGTCGTCGAATCTGAAATCGGCACCTATATCGATTATTTTAACGTCTTTGTTTTTTTTTAAAACAGCCGGTATAAGTTTAGAACTTTCGTTATGCGGAAGGCAAAAAAATACGGCATCCGAAGAACCGCCTATTAAATCTGCGTCGAAAAGCGAAAATTTAATTTCGGATAACAAAGGATTTTTATGGTTCGTCTTTGCGAACAAAGGAAAAAAATCGGAAAGTTTTTTGCCGGCATTACTGTTTGAAGTAATTACCGATATAGAAACATCCGGTCTTGACAACAG
Organism: bacterium; assembly: GCA_021822485.1. GTDB lineage: Bacteria > SZUA-79 > SZUA-79 > Acidulodesulfobacterales > Acidulodesulfobacteraceae > Acidulodesulfobacterium_A. The sequence continues at coordinate 42,587 of JAKAQP010000002.1, read as the reverse complement.
CGCCTGCATAAGATATACGCCGCTGTAACCGGATGCCCCCACAATCGAAACTCTTATCATTTATGGATATAACGATTATATTATCTCTTAGAGAACTGAAACCTTGCTCTTGCCGCTTTCTGCCCGTATTTCTTTCTTTCTTTGACCCTGGGGTCCCTTGTAAGCATAGAGGCTTTTGCAAGAGTTTCTTTTAATTCCGGACTTACAAGAAGAATAGCTTTTGCGAGAGCCAGCCTTACCGCTCCGGCTTGACCGCTCAATCCGCCGCCGGATACGTTTATATATACGTCGAACTTATTTTCTATAGGATAAAACGCTAACGGCTTTACGGCAGAAACCCTGTGGCTTTCAAGAGGAAAATACTGCTCGAAATCTCTTCCGTTAATAATTATTTTGCCGGCGCCTTCTTTGAAATAAGCCCTTGCAATACCTGTTTTTCTTTTACCTACCGCGTGTATAATGCTTTTTTTAGCCATCAGCTTTTACCTTACTTAATTATAACTTAATTTAATTTCTATTTTTTAAATTTTTTTTGCTTTACTTTACCTTGCTTTACTTTACCTTATCGGCTATTTCTACCCTGACCGGCTTTTGCGCGGCATGAGGATGTTCTTCGCCTTCATATATTTTAACTTTTTTTATTACCGCATCCGACAGTTTATTCTTGGGAAGCATTCCTTTTATAGCCGAAATCAGAGGATAAGAATGGTCTTTTTTAACCATATCTCTGTATTTGAACGTTTTAAGTCCGCCCGGATAACCGCTGTGAAAATGATATTCTTTATCTTCGGTTTTTTTTCCGGTTAATTTAGCTTTGGCGCTGTTTATAATTATAACGAAATCTCCGTTATCAGCGTACGGCGTCCAGTCCGCTTTATCTTTGCCCATAAGTCTGTTGGCCGCAAAACTTGCTACTCTTCCAAGGCTTATGTCTTTTGCATCAACCAATATCCACTTGCTTTCAGTCATTCAAAATCTCCCGAAATAAAATATAAAATAATATGTAAAATTTAAGCGTAGTTTTATATTATTAAATAATTATGCTTTTTTGTCAAGAATTTTTTTATAATTATATTTTACCACCAGTATTCCGGGTATTTTCTATATTTAGAAAGGTTATTTACCAATACGGCAACTATTAAAAGTATTAACGCTCCCAAACCTACGGGCATCAGCGGATAAAGAAAACCGAGCTTATATATTCCTTTGCCCCCTATAACCGCTATTAAAGCAGTGGCACCCCCTGGAGGATGAAGCGTTTTAGTAGCGTGCATAAGCATAATTGCAAACGAAACCGCTACCGCAGCCGCTAAAGGCATATTTATATGACCGAGCAGTTTATAGCTTGCGACACCCACGATAGCGGAAAGAATATGTCCTCCCATAAGATTCCTCGGCTGAGCGAGAGGGGTTTTAATTGCGCCGTATATAAGAACCGCCGAAGCTCCGAATGAACCGATTAATAACGTTAAATCGTAAGGACTGAAAAATTTTGCCGATATATAAGCTACCGTCCCTATGCCTATTATAGAAGCTAAGCCCGACCAAAAGATTACATGCAGGCTTATAGTGGTCGCATTTTCTCCTCCGCCTTTCATTCTGTCAAAGTATTCTTTAATCCACATTTTGGTTTCCCCGCTGTTATTTATGGTTAATTTTATTTAATTTTTTAATTTTTATCGATATACTTTATGATATCCGTCATAGATATTACTCCAACGATTTTTCCGTTTATATCCACCACCGGCATAACTTTTATACGCTTTTCGTTAAATACCGCCGCCGCTTTTTTAATGCACGTGTCCGTCGATACGGTAATTGCGGGCGAAGTCATAATATCCTTAACGTTTTTAGCATCGATAGTTCTTTGAGCATGAGGGGTCGGCTCGCCTATCAGGTGTCTTACTAAATCTTTAAACGTGTGTTTTTTTATAACTCCAGCGCTGGTTAAAATATCGGAATCGGACAGAAATCCGACGACTGCGTTTTCGTCGTTAACTACCGGAGCGCATGTCAGCCCTTTTTCCGCAAGCAGATTCATTGCATCATGTATTGCGGAATTTTCATGCACGGAAACCGCATTTTTCGACATCACTTTATCGACGGTAATGCCGTGAACTTTATCCCTTGCCAGCGCAAACGCATCCCTGTATATTTTAATAAAATCGCCTAACGAGATATCGATGTAAGTTTTGTGTTTTTCGAAGGCTTCTCTGATATCTTCTTCGGTCACTTCTACGCAGCTTTTTTCTTTTTCTTCGTTTAAGTTTTCCATAATTTTTTCCTCAATTTTTAAAATTAAATTAGGAGATTTTTCTTATATATTAGCAGACAGTATATTTTTAATATGTGATTTATATCACGAATTAAAAATTATTTTTATTTATAAGAAGAGATTTTTTGCCGGAAATATCTTTTAAACTCAAAGCCTTATACATTCTTACTGCTCCAAAACTGCATATATCTTTGCACAGACCGCAGGAAGTGCAAAAAAAAGGCTCAAGCGATATTTTGTTTTCCTTAAAAATTAACGCGCCGGTAGGACACATTTCCCAACAGTTGGAACAAAAGACGCAATTTTCGTTTATTTTAGGCAGTCTTATATTAAAAAGCGGCACAAACTCTTTGTTTTCTTTCAAAAACTTATAAATTTTTTTCTGCCTATTTAATAACGAATAATTTATGTTTTTATCGTTTTTTCCGGCAGGAATGAATTGGGAATATAGTTCGGATAAAGGAAGGTCTTCGATAGAAACGTTTTCCGCGAGCTTTTTTGCATTGTCTTTTAAACTTTTAAACGAATTTTTAAAAAACTCTCTTCGATCTAACGTTTCTGTGGTTTTAACGCCGCCTTCGCTTTCAATGTTTTCTTTATCCGTATTTTTATTCCCTGCTTTATCGTCTGCAGTTTTAAAATTATATACATCTTTCTTTTTTTTGCTATGCTCTTCCGCAAACTCTTTAAAATTAAAATCCTCCGCGTTAATTTCCTTAAAAATATTTTCTTCGTTTAAAAACTTTGTTATTTCGTTTACTCTTTTGATTTTCTTGTTATGGAAATATTTAAGCCTGCATGATTTGCAGTCGGACGAAACGAATGTTATGTCAAATCTATTTTTTAAGGAAGAAATTATATCTACGTCTTCTAATTCGTAAATACATTTTATAAGGTAATTAGTGCCGGTCGCGGAAATTTTAAAATTTTTAAAATATTTTTCGGTTTTACCGCAAAAATAAAAATTTTCTAGATTTTTATCTGTTTTATCTTTCTTAACGTAAAAAACGGAATTAGGGCATAAGTAAAGACAAGCATTGCAGTTTGAACAGTTTTCCAGAATGTTTATTTCGGAATCGGTTATTTTTATAGATAAATCCGGACATCTTTCAATACACTCATAGCATCCGGACATATGGGTTTTTAGTCTGACGCAAAAATCGGGATTTATTAAAATCTGTCCGTCGTTTTCGTTTGCGTTTAAAAATTTATCCAGCAGGTTCAGAATATTCATTTGATGCTATTTTTGTCTTAAGTATTTCTAAAATTTCAGCGGTCTCTTTATCGCTTTTTGCGTTATTGACGGCCGCCCTTAGTTCTTTGGATCCCTTAAACCTCTTTAAAAAATTATAAAGATGAGGCTTCATAATATTGAATCCTCTTTTTTCCCCGTAAAAAGAGGATATTTCTTCGTTTAATTCAAGTAGTATATCTATTTTATCAGTCATATCCTGCTCTTTTTTTTCAGCCCGTCTACCGGTATTCGATATATTTAGATAATCGCTAAATATCCATGGTTTTCCTACGGCTCCCCTTGCGAACATAATTCCGTCGGCGCCGGTATAATTCATTATCTTCAAGGCATCGTCCGCCGTAAATACGTCGCCGCTTGCATAAACGGGAATGTTTACCGATTTCTTAAGTTTTTTGGTCTGTGAATGGTCCGCCGTTCCCCCGAACATCTGAGAGCGCGTCCTCGGATGAAAAAAAAGAGCATTTATACCCGAATCTTCGGCAATTTTTCCTATCTCAACGAAATTTACCGAATTAAAATCGAAACCGCTTCTAAATTTAACGGTGAAAAAGGCGTCTTTGACCGATTTTCTGACGGACGCTGCTATATGCTCAAAAAGAGCGGGATCTTTTAATAATGAGCTTCCCGCGCCGGTTTTAACCACCTTTTTAACCGGACAGCCGGCATTTATGTCTATAACCTTAAAACCGTGATCAAATGCTTTTTTAGCGGCTTCCGACAATAAGGCGGCAGAATTGCCGAATAATTGAATACCCGTTTTTAAAATACCGCTCCCCGCTTCAAGAAGTTCAAGTGTTTTCTTATCGTTACGCAAAAAACCTTCGGCGCTTATCATCTCCGTAAAGCAGAATTCCGCCCCGCATTTCAAACATATTTTCCTGAAAGGATATCCCGTAATCCCCGCCATGGGCGCCAAAATACTTCTGCCGAGGCTGAATTCGCTCATATACTCATATAGTAGAATTATGCAGAATAATTTCTTTCTCTATAAAAGCAGATATTTTTTCTGCGTCGTTAATATTTATTTGCGGAATATTCAAACCGCTTATCGGCTCATCGGCGCAGACGAGGATAAGGTTAGTATCGTTTTTAAATCTTAGTTCCAAACCGCCCGCATTTTTTCTTGCAAGCTCTATTTTTTTTACGCCGAGTTCTTTAAAACCTTCTACTATGACTATGTCGGAACCGGTAAAAAAATTGGATATTAAACGGTCTATGGATATATCGGCGGACGGTTCTATGTCGCTGAAAAATGAAATTTTTTCTTTAGATATAAGCATCGTTGAAAATGCGCCCGCATTCCGATGTCTCCATGAATCTTTTCCTTCCGTATCCGCAGAAACGTTATGGTCGGTGTGTTTTATAGAAGAAACTTTATATCCCTTTTGAGAAAGTATTTTTATTATTTTTTCTATTAAAGTCGTTTTACCGGTTCCCGACCTTGCAAGAAAAGAAACAGCGGCGGGGATTTTACCGCTTTTTGTTTTAACCATAATTTTTACCGTTTATCGTTTGGTATTTATCGTATTTATTTGTATACATAAAACATATTGATGTATAATATAAAATCGTAAAAATTAGAATATAGCGTCAAAGTAGTATATTATTCATTATAACAAAATTTAAAATAAATTTAACAGATTAATTTTTTAAATACAGGAACAGAATTGAATTCTGCCACTGTCACAAATTGGAAAATGGGGACATAATTCAATTCTGCCCCTGTCACAAATTGGAGAGAATAAATATGGATATGGACAAAGAAATTAAAGGGCTATCGTCTTCGGAAGCAGAAGAACTGACTAAACGTTATGGATTAAACGAAATAAAAGAGAAAAAAAAGCATCCCGTCGAAATTTTTCTTTTAAAATTTTGGAATCCTGTTGCGTGGATGCTTGAGTTTACCTTTATTATCGAATTAATACTCGGAAAAAACATAGAAGCATATATTATTATCGGTTTAATCCTATTTAACGCTATAATATCTTTTCAGCAGGAAAATAAGGCTGAAAAAGCTCTCGAACTTTTGAAAAAGCAGTTAAAAATTATGTCCAGGGTTTTAAGGGACGGAAAGTGGGTCAAATTAAGTGCGGAACAATTGGTTCCGGGAGACGCAATTCACGTACGAATGGGCGATTTGGTTCCGGCGGATACCGAAATTATTTCCGGTAACGTATTGGTTGACCAGTCGGCTTTAACCGGAGAATCTCAGCCCGTAGATAGAAACGAAGGCGGACTCGTATATTCCGGTTCCGTAATTAAAAGAGGAGAAGCCACCTGCAAGGTTACGGCGACCGGTGAAAAAAGCTATTTCGGGAAAACGGCGGAACTTATAAAATCGGCAAAAACTAAGGGCCATATAGAAGAATTAATTTTAAAAATCGTACGCTATTTTATTATGATTGACGGCATTCTCGTAGTTTTAATACTTGCATACGCCCTTATATACAAATTGAATTTTGCCGAAATGCTGCCCTTTGCTTTAATCCTCTTAGTAGCGTCTATACCGGTCGCTCTTCCGGTTACTTTTACTTTGGCTACAGCGCTTGCTTCTATGGAACTTGCAAACAGAGGAATATTGGTAACGCATCTTTCAGCAATAGAAGATATTGCATCTATGGAAGAATTATGTTCCGATAAAACCGGCACTTTAACTGAAAATGCGCTTTTTCTTACGGATTTTAAACCGATTGAACCTTTCGGCGAAAATGAACTTTTTGCTTACGCAGCGGCGGCATCAGATGAATCTACGCAGGACCCCATAGATTTATCTATATTGTCTTACATAAAAAACAATAAATTGAGCCTGCCGGAAATAGGAAAAACGGTTAAATTTACGCCGTTCGACCCCCAGACGAAAAGAGCGGAAGCATTGCTCGAAGTATCTGAAAAAGGCGAAAAAAAATTAATTAGTTCGATTAAAGGTTCGCCTATAATAGTTGAAAAAAATCTCGACGAAAACGATGCAAAAAAACTTAGAGAAGCATCCGAAAAATTCGAGGCTATGGGTTATAGAGTAATAGCAGTAACTATTAAAAACGAAAAAGAAAATAAATATTTTGCTGTCGGAATTTTAGGACTTTCCGATCCTCCAAGGAAAGATTCTAAAAAATTATTAAATGAACTTAAAAAATTAGGAATTAGAGTGCGTATGGTTACCGGAGATACGGAACTCACCGCTAAAACAACTGCCGGCTTAATCGGGCTTGGGGACAATGTCTGCACTAAAGAAAAATTTAAAAATCCATCCGGATGTGACGTGTTTGCGGGAGTTTTCCCCGAAGACAAGTTTCATCTCGTACAGGGTTTGCAGAAACTAAAAAAGATTACCGGAATGACTGGGGACGGAGTAAACGATGCACCTGCGCTTAAACAGGCGGAGGTCGGCATTGCCGTAGCTAATGCCACGGACGTTGCAAAGGCATCGGCGAGCCTGATATTGACGGAACCGGGTCTTGCAAATATCGTGGATGCCGTAAAATACGGCAGAATGGTTTACAGGAGAATGCTGACTTATACTTTAAATAAAATATCAAAAACTTTTCAGGTTGCTCTTTTTTTGAGTTTAGGTCTTATATTTTTCGGGAAGTTCGTTACTACTCCAAAACTTATTCTTATATTGATTTTTGCGAACGATTTTGTAACTATGTCTATAGCTAAAGACAATGCAGTATATTCCAATAAACCGGATAAATGGAAAATAAAACTTATAGTATCGGCATCTCTTATAATAGCTGGAGCATGGCTGATTTATTCTTTTATTTCATATTATATCGGGTATTACTCTATAGGAATGAGCTTGCCTGAGGTTCAAACATTTACGTTTTTATCTTTAGTATTCAGCGCACAGGCAACCGTTTATTTAGTAAGAGAAGAACGTCATTTCTGGAGTTCTAAGCCGGGAAACTATTTGATGATTGCAAGCGCTTTAGATTTAATAATTATAACTTTAATGGCGGGTTTCGGCATACTCATGGCTAAAGTTCCTTTCACATATATATTTATACTGCTTGCGGCGACTTTTATTTATATGGTTGCGTTAGACTACATCAAGAAACCCCTGATGGAAAAACTGAAATAAATACAGGGGCAGAATTCAATTCTGACCCTGTCACAAATAGGAAAATTTGAAAATGCGGAGATAATTTAATGCCCGATGCTTAATGCGTAGTTTACATATTTTATGAATTCTTCTTTCGTGGGATAATTTTTAACGCCTATGTTAAAAACCTTCCTTTTCTTTTCATACCACTTATCGAAATTTTCGGAAGATACGGAGCGCACTTCTATTAATAACTCTTCCAGTAAAACGGTAAGAGGCTTTTCGTTTTCGCTATTCATAATTTATCACCGCTTTTTATATGCGTAATATACTGAAATTATATGAAATTATATATTGTCAAATTAAAACTTCGGCGTTAATAACATTTTTTTTTGACGTATTATCGACTTTAATATGTTAATTGCCGGTTACCGCCAGTTAGTCCTTGAAAATTCGGGAAGGTCTTCGAAGTCTCCCCTTATGGCGTAACCTTCATTTATATTGTATATTTCAAATTCGTTATCTATAACGAACGAATATATGTTGCCGTTTAAAAATTCGTCTTTATATTTGAGGCATTTTAATCCCTGCCTTATAATTGCGGATAATATTCCGCTGCCGGAAATATCGCCGAGGAGTATGGCTCCTACGAGAACTTCTCCGTCGTATACTAATTTTCTGTAAATCTTATCGTCTTGAAATACGTAAACATTTTGCGTTTCGTTAGAAGGATTGGTTAAACCTATAGTCACTATCGGAAGTCCGTAAATTTCGACGGAATTTAAACCCATACCGCCCGGGTATTCCCTGTAAACGCCTGCCATATTCGTACCTGCAACCCTGCCTTCTTCGCAAGCCAGAGGCACTATTGCAATAATATTCGGACGCTTGTTCAATATATCGTAAATTACGGCGGCGTCTCCTCCGGCATATACGTCCTTAACGTTCGTCATCATAGTTTTATCGACTATTATGCCTCTGTCTATTTTTATTCCGCTTCCCTCGAGAAATCCGACGTTGGGTCTTACGCCTACGCCGACTACGACGATATCCGCAGGCAATTCTTTGCCGCTTTTCAATAAAACGCTGACCGGATTGCCGGATTCGTCTAAATTAATCTTGGTAACGGTTTCGCCGGTAGCCGTATCTATGCCGTTTTCGTTAAGTCTTTTAGACGTAATATTTCCGGATACTTCGTCGAGAGCAAGTCCCAGAACTCTCGGCAGTAATTCTACTATCGTCGTATGAAGCCCTAAGGCTCTTAGTCCTTCGGATGCCTTAAGCCCTATAAGTCCGCCGCCTACGACTATCGCCTCTTTTCTTTTAGACATTTTTGCAGCTTTTTCCATTTTTTTTGCATCGTCGAACCTGGTAAAGGTACCCATCATAGGAGAATCCGGATTAAATCCTTCCGTCGGCGGTATAAAAGGCGTTCCCCCCGGGCCTATAAAAAGTTTGTCGTAATTCACGGCAGATCCGTCATCCAAAACTAACCTTTTAGCAGAGGTATCTACTGAAACTACTTTTTTCCCAAGCATTAAATCGAAATTATTTTTTTCGTAATAATCGTCTTCTTTATACCATATTGTTTCGTCTGTAGTTTTTCCTTCTAAATAATATGAAATCAAAGGCCTAGCATAAGCCCTATAGTTTTCGTCAGATATTATTACGACTTCTCCGGACTTGTCGAAACGCCTGATTGCATCGGCGCAGGATAAGCCCGCGTATGAATTTCCTATAATAACGTATTTCATAATCTTGTCCCCTTTTTAATATTACTTAACTATTGATTTTATATATGGTCCGTATATTTTTTTTGCGACGGAAAGTCTTCTTTCATATGAATAATTTTTAATTCCTATTCTTTTTAGTGCCCCTTTCTTACAGGCTTCTACGCATTTCGGGGTATCCTCGTCCGAACAGCCGTCGCATTTTGAAGCAAAATGGCCTTTTCCTATTCTTTCTATAGCTCCGAACGGACACGACATTACGCACATCCAGCATCCGACGCATTTTTTATAGTTTGTTACCGTCCATCCCGATTCCAAGTCTTTATATCTTGCACCCGGCATACATGCATCGACGCATGGCGCCTCATCGCAATTGTGGCATATCAGAGGAAAAAATTTGTTTCCTTTCTTTTTTATATTTATTCTGGCTCCCGTATATTTTGAGCCGTATTTTTCAGCCATATGCGATTCGCATGCTTTTACGCATGCCGCAAAACCTTCGCTTTCGCATCCGTCGCATTTTGAGGGATAGAGCATTATTTCTATTTGATTTTTCTTTAAATCTTCCTCTAAATTGGTAAGTTTTTTACTCATAACAACCTCTTTTTATTTTATTATTTTTGTTTACTTGCATATTTCTTGACTAAATGCACCTACATGGCCGCGTATCGTTTTAATTAATTTTCCGCCCATAAAATCTAATCCGTCTGCATAATATTTATCGGCGTCTTTTTTAAAACAACTGTATGACTTTTTTAAATATATGTAATTTCCCGTTTTTGAATATATCCACCAGTAATAAAGCGCGTTTGCAAGTATGCCTAACGGTTTCCCCGCCGGATTTTTTACGTCGAAAAATCTGTTTGCCTTTCTTATTTTTACGCTTTTAGCGTATTTTTTTCTACCGGTATTAATTTTTCCCGCCAAGTAATTTTCAATATCGTCCTTAGAATTAATATTCATAAAAAATTCAATTTTTAAATCCGAATTTTTTCTTATTATATCTAATATATTGTAATAATATACGGACGGCAAAAATCTTGAAATATTCACCGAATCCTTAAAAAGAAAATTTTTTTCAAGATTCAATGCATAATCGTTTAACATATCTAAAATTGTAGCCGTTTTTTTTATATTATAAATACCGAGGAGCGGCTCTACGGTAGAATCCGGCCATAAAGGCAGTACCGCACAGACTTTCTCCTTCTCCATTTTTTTTATAAGCTCGTTTGCCGCCGAAAAATTAAATAAAGGCGCGTCGCATTCCATAACAAGAACGTATTTGCCTTTAAGATGCTTAATACAACTGTAAATTCCTCTAAGCGGCCCTATAAAGCCGCAGTTTTTATCGTCAGCTATTACATGCGGATTTATATTCAATTTTTTTTTTAATTCATTACTATACAGTTCGGCGCTTTCTTTTTCTCTTGCCGAAATTATTATATCTCCATTTAATTTTAACGCTGTTTCTGCCGCTCTTTCTATAAATGATTTTCCGTTAAAATTAAAAAAAACTTTATTTTCTCCAAATCTTTTAGATTCGCCGCCGGCAAGTATTATACAGCTCAATTTTTGCATTTAATTAAATAACACGGTCGCAAAATTATAACTCTATCTTTATTCTGCCTCTTTGACCGTGGCCTTCGCTTAACGTAACTTCAAAATAATTTATAGGGTTAAACATTTCTCTGTTTTTTAAATCTGAGGCAAGTTCGTCGGCGAAATAAACCGTCAAATCTTCAATATTAAGCGACGGGCACTTTATTTTAAAAATATCGGCTTTCGGTATAAGATACATTTTGCCGTTAATTTCAATTCTGTAATGCTGTTCTTCTATGGCAATACGCTGAACGCTTTCCGGATAATCGGCTATTAATATTTTATCTTCAAACATAGAACATATTCTTTTTATAACCGCTTTTAAGTTATATAGATGGACTATCCTTCTTTTATCGTCGAATTCTCCGTCTATTAAAACGTTCACGTAATGGAAATGAGGATGTATTCTAGAACAGTCTCCTCTTCCAGGCACTATATGCATGCATTCAAACGTTAACCCGGCTTCTTTTCCTTTAAGTTCGACTATCATTTAAGTTTATTTACCTCTAATATTTAATAATAGAAATTTCTAAGAACGCCGTTAGGCAGAAGCCTCATGCCGCTGCATCTGTCTCCGGTAGATTTACAGACATCGTTTACCTTTCTGCATAGCGTAATTTTAGAATTTTTAATTTTAAAAAACTGTCTGTCGTTTGTATCGTTGTTTGAAAAATCTAATCCCGCTTTCTTTAACGTTAAGTATGGGTCGACATAAAACTTCGAATACAAAGCCTCGTCAGTTTCGTTCGATAATTCTATAAACTGCAAATCAAAATCGTTATTTACGCAATAATCTATTAATTCGTTTAATGACGGCTTTGCAGAATTTATATTTTTCAGTAAAACTGCGTCTATTTCTACATTATAACCGAATTTTTTTAGCATCCGAAGCCCTAAAAAAACTTCGTCTAAGTAGTCTTTACCTGTAATATATTTATAAAAATGAGCGTCTAACGTATCTAAGCTTACAGATATTTTATCTATAATATTAGGGCTAAGGTCTTTTATTCTTTTTCTTATAAGAGTGCCGTTAGTCGTAATATATAGTTTTAAATCATTGATATGTTTGACCTTATATAAAAGATTTTTTAAATCTTTATAGAGCAGAGGTTCGCCGCCGGTAAATTTAATTTTTTTAAGTCCGAAATTTTTAAGCGAATATACGACGTTTATTATATCTCCGGTCTGAATAGTCGAAGAAATTTTTTTGGGAACGCCTTCGTTATGGCAGTAAAAACAGTTTTCATTGCATTTGCCCAAAAGAGAAACTCTTAAGGACGGGATTTTAAATTTAAATCTTTCAAAATTTGAATCGTATTCTTTATTTTCAAATAATTCAAATAAATGCTGTTTCATAATTATTTTTTATTAATATTCTATTTCGTAATCGTTTAACGTAACGTCTATAAAACATCCGGCTTTTAAATTCGTAATATGCTCTTCCATGACAAAACTGCCGTCGGCTTTTATCATTGGACTTAATGATCTTGCGGCAGACGGAGGCTTAGGAGCGGATATTATTTCCGCATATAAAAAATCGCCGCTTTTAGTTAACTTAACCTGAAAATATTTTCTTACGCCTTCTTCTTTTATTATATCATTTTTTAAAGCGGCTTTAACGGAAGGGTACCTTTTATACAGGTCTTTATAGTTAGACATTCTTTGTACAGCAGGCCTTACGAACAGGTCGAACGTAATTAGAACGGAATAAGGCCAGCCCGCAAGCGCAAAAATAGGCGTGCCGTTATTAAGCATGCCGAACGACGTCGGCTTGCCGGGAACTAATTTTACTCCGTGGAACAATAATTTTCCAGTCTTTTCTATAGCGGAAGGAACCAGGTCGTAAAAGTTTTTTATCTCTTTATTTTCCAAAACCAAAAAACTGGCGCCCGTTCCACCGGTAGATATAATCAGATCGTATTTTGAAGACTCGTCGGCTTCTTTTAATGTTTGAGTTATTTTTTCAAAATCATCTTCAACGGCGCCTATTACTTCAGGAACGCCTCCTGCATCTTTAACTAAAGATTTAAGAACGGTGGTATTTATATCATATATCCTATTTTTTTTTAATTTTTCGCCGGGCGCAGTAAGTTCATTTCCGCCGGACAATATTCCTACCAGAGGTTTTTTATAAACGGAAACCGAACTCATTCCTATTCCGGATAAGGCGGCAATATCGCATAATCTTATTCTATGGCCTTTCTTAAAAAGGACTTCACCCGCCTTAATGTCGTCTCCTATGGGAGATATATACGAACCTTTTTCTACTTTCTTTTTGTAAATCATATATCCGCCGGCATATTCTTCTACTTCTTCTATTAATACCACGCTGTCGGCATTGGAAGGAATAGGAGCGCCCGTAGTTACGAAAGCGGCTTCTCCCGAATTAAGCGGTTTTATTTCTTTTGAATAACCTGCGGTTATTTGGTTTTCTACCCTGAATTTATTTATTTTTTTTTCTAAAAAATCGCTTGATATAACCGCAAAACCGTCAACGGCCGATCTTATAAAAGGAGGAACCTCGTTTTTCGGAATTATATCTTCCGATATTATTCTGCCGAGCGAATCTTCAACGGAAATAATTTCGCTGTCCTTAATTTTTTTAATATTTTCAGCGGTAATATCAAGTAATGTTTTAGCGGTTTTTTTATCCTGCATGGAGTTTTTATTTTTTCAAAACAATAATAGCCGTCTATAGTTTTGACGGCTATTATTGTTAAAGTTAATTAAAAATATGGTTCTACGGGGTATGTTTTTATTCCCGCTTTTTTAATAGTCTTTATAGCTTTTTCTTCTTCTTCTAAACTTACGAATATAGTTGCATGGTAAGGAGTCACGCTTGCGACGTTTCTTCCTACGATATGAACGTTTTCTTTTTTTAATGCTTCTTCAGCCTTATCGAAATCTCCGTTTGAATAGTCGACTCTTATAGGCGCATTATAAACGGTTCCCGACTTTAGTATCTCTGCCATAAATAACCTCCTTGTTTTATTTTTAATATCATTACAAATATAGTCAAATATTTAATTATCCGACTTTAACCTCATTATCGGTATCGTTTACGTTTGATGTTCCCATTTGGCTTGGATTAGGAGCAATAAAACCAAATAAATGTTCCGTTAATTTTCTGGCAGTCTTTTCTCTGTCAATGGTCGATATTCTGTTTATATTGCCGAACCATAATGCATCGGTCGAACACAAAGTTACGCATGCCGGCAAAAGTCCTACGTCAATTCTGTGTTTGCAGTAATCGCACTTCGTTACTTTTCCCGTTGCTTCGTTAAACTGCGGAGAACCGAAAGGACAAGCGTGTATGCAAGATTTACAGCCGATACAGGTATTCGGGTCGTTAAATACGATACCGTCTGCTCTTTTCTGCATAGAACCTGTAGGGCAGGCTTTTACGCATGCCGCATCGTCGCAGTGAAAACAGTTCATGGGAAGATAAACAGTTTTTAGTTGTCCTTTTTTAATAAAATAAGGTCCAACCTGTATAACTCTCATTCTGCGGGGCCCGACGGGAAGATTGTGTTCTTTTTTGCAAGATACTTCGCAAGACATGCAGCCTATGCATCTATCTATATTAACCTTCATTGAATATTTTGGAGTGGAAGACTTCAGGGTAATCCTGGAAGCTCTTTCTTCTCCAAGGTGAAATCTGTCAAATCCGTATTCCGAAGACATATTTATACTCCTATTTTTTTATTTAAGTTAAATTTCTTTTAACGTCCGGAAATTTGCATATTATCATTATTTCAATGAAATTATCTATGCAAATTTCCGGTTAAATTTAATTTTAGTATTTACGAATATCGCAGGAAACAGGCGTACATTCGACAGGCTCTTTAAAATTAACAAGCTTTTTCCAGCCTATGCTAAGTTCATGATATTCTTTCCAGTGATTTTTCCATTTGCCTACGATAACATTTTTGTCCTGGTGTTTAGGATCCCAAACTTCCGGAAATCTTTTCTGCAAAAATTCAAGCGTCTTTTTTGCGGTAGTATCCGGATCGGTATCGCCTTTTCTATAAACCCTGCAAAGGACGGCTTTAAACTGTATCTGCCCATAAACCGGGTCTTTTATAATATCGTCTATAACGGTATTAATAGATTCATACGGATGAAACGGCTGATATCTGTCAAACCCGAAGTTTGCCCATATTCCGTCTTCAGGTACCATTTCTGTTACCCATGCCGGACCTTCAACCCATCCTCTGTCGTTTTCTACTATAACCATGTCTCCGTCCTCGATGCCCATAACCGCTGCGGTAGTTGGATTTATCTCTATATTTCTATCGGGTTCGAGTTCGTCGTTCCACGGCCACCAGTGACCTCCTTCGTGGAAGGACTGCGCTATTCTGGTAGTATTCAGTACTAACGGATACTTCTTGGCTCTTTCAAAATTTCCGAGAGGCGATTCGGAACCTTCAACCTGCGTAGGAACTTTGTACCAGCCAATTTTTTCCAAAGCTTCGGAAGCTAATTCGATTTTGCCGGAAGGCGTCGGGAATCTCTTGTCGGATTCGGGATAATTTTCTCCTTCTTTATACATTATCCATTTACCCCTTAAAACGGCTTCGTCGTCTTGGAAAACAGCTTCTTCTTTCGACATTACGGGCCACATCAAACCGCCTTTCGGGTTTTTTTCGGGATTAAGAAGTTCGTAAGTAATACCTCTTGTAAACGATTCCTGCTCGTTAAAGAAGTCGGTCATTTTAATTTCGTTTACTCTTCCTTTATCAGGACCTTCTTTATAATATCCCCACGGATTAAATTCGACTTTATCGAAATGTCCGGCTTTACCTTTAAGTCTTTTTGCAAGACCGTCGAAAACATCGATATCGGCTCTGTGTTCATGCTGATAAGGTATTATTTTGTTGTGCCACTGAAGGAGCCTGTTGTTCCCGTGATGGCAAACGCTGTCTGTTTCTACGGAGATTGCTATAGGAAACGCGACATGACTAAACATATATGTATGGTTTGGGTATATGGAAAGATGAATATTAATTATATTTTTCTTCATCGCTTCTTCCATTTTCCATGAATTAGGAAACTGCGGCAGATGGTCGCCGTTCCATATAATACCCTTAACAGGATAGGGTTTTTCATACATCATCGCATTTATTATGCATGGTACCGAACTGTCTCCCCATGATATTAATTTGTCCGTTATCTGCGGTCTTTTAAAACCCGGCAGATCGTTCAAATCTTGTCCATAATTCAGAGGAGGACGGCAGTTATGCAGCCAGTTCCAGCCGCCGCCTTTTACGCCTATAGATCCGGTAAGAGCTAACAATGCCGCTATCGACCTGTTGACGTTGTTCGAATTATATATCTGCGCAGTACCTAGATTTCCCGTTACGGATGCCGGTCTTGCCGAGCCGAATCTTCTTGCGGCTTCTATAATCATTTCCTTGGGAACGTATGTAAGTTTTTCAGCTCTTTCAGGCGTCCATTGAGCGCATTCTTTTGCATACTCTTCAAAACCTTCAACCCATTTATCGACAAATTCTTTATTATAAAGTTTTTCTTTTATTATGATATTGCCCATAGCTAAAAACAATATAGCGTCCGAACCCGAACGGATTCTCATGCCTATATCGCATTTTGAAAGCGTTGCGTTAAAACGCGGATCGACGCCTATTAAAAATGCTCCGTTATCTCTTGCATCGAGAAGGTGGGTCATCGTAATAGTTTCCTGCGCCGCCATATTTGTGCCGACTACAAGAATACACTTGGAGTTTTTCCAGTCCTGAGTAGGATTCATAAGCCTGCCGAGTCCTTTTGCGCCGAAAACATAGTTCATAGAAACGCCGGGGCTTTCACAGCATATAGGTCCCTGTCCGTAAACGTTAGGCGTACCGAATATCCTGGCGAATCTCGCGCCGCCTTCTTTATTGCCGAACGAAGATCTTCCCGTTCTGAAAACCGTCAATGCCTCAGGGCCGTATTCGTCATGAAGTTTTATTAGTCTTTCAGCCGCAAAATCAAGC
Source organism: bacterium (assembly GCA_021822485.1). Taxonomy (GTDB): domain Bacteria; phylum SZUA-79; class SZUA-79; order Acidulodesulfobacterales; family Acidulodesulfobacteraceae; genus Acidulodesulfobacterium_A. Next base: position 25,693 of record JAKAQP010000002.1, on the reverse strand, counting down.
GCATCATCCCATGAAACCCTTTTAAAATCGTCTGCTAAAGATTTCCTTATCATCGGATGATGAACTCTTAGCGGGTCATACCACCATTGAATCTGGCCAACGCCTTTAGAGCAAAGACCGCCTCTGTTCTGGGGGTGTTCCGGATCTCCCATAACATCGACAATTTTGCCGTCTTTCAAGAATATTTTAAGACCGCATCCGCTTTCGCACATATTGGTACAGGTGGAATAGCGTACAGTGTCGTATTCTTTCGTCGATTCCTGCGGACGATGATCAGGCTTTATTTTTATAAGCCTGTTATCTTTTACGCGCATGAACTTTTCGTTTTTTAACTCCTCAAAATCCATTTTTTTACCTCCGTTTTAATTAAAGTATTTTATTTTATTTTATATCCGGTACTCTTCTAACTTTGCGTTTTCAGGTTTAACTCCGCAAGACAATATATTGTTTAATATTTCTCCGCAACCTTCAATATCAAGTATAAAACCGATAAATTCTACTAAGCCTATTACCGGCGCAAATATATCTAAATCCGATAATTTCATGCCGTCGTCTATATTTTTTTCGCACATAGAACAAATCGTGACTATATAGTCTGAATTTGTTTCATCGGCTTTTTTGTTTATTAGTTTGAAAAAATTATCGGCTATATTTGCGTTTTCAATTCTTTTAGAATGTACCGGGGTCATATTTTGCAATTTTTCGCCTCCGCAGCAATCATTAAAAATATTAACTTCGGCACCCATAATTTTGAATATTTTTTTTAAAGATTCTATTCTAGCTTCATCGTTGTAGCATCCGGTATATAGAAGTATAGAATTCCCTTTTATTTTCGACGGAACGATTTTTAGCAGTTTATCTTCGGTCGCGGTATCTGTAATAATATCTATAATATGAATCGCCCCCGTCTTTAAAGGCTCAAATTCTTTAAGCTGAGCATTAAACGGCTTCAGGCTGTAATCCGCTTGTTTTCTAAACATGGAATCGGAATTTATAAGTTTAACGGATTCGTTTATCTGATTTACGCATACCGAACATCCGGAATATAAAAAATTTTCGCCGCCATTCTGACATAAACCTAAATTTCTCAGGGGCATTACCGCTTTATTAAAAAAATCCGGCTTATAGTGCGATGGCGGAGCGCCGCAGCAGTTCCATTCGGAAACCGGCTTAATATCTATATCTAATGCTCTAAAAATGTTTTCTATTTTTGTTTTAGGGTCGTAAGAATTTGCGCAGCCTGGAAAATAAATAATATGATTTTTCAACATTAAACCTATATTTTATTTTTAAAAGATTATTTAAAAAAAATAGATTTGACAATTGCTATATTTTTTTTACATCCTTTTTAGTTTATTACAAAAAAAAAATTAAATCAATAATTTTTTTTATAATTTTTTTTATAAAAAAATAACATTGTTTTAAAAATGAATAGATTTATTAACTATAGCGGAGCAGGCGGAGGAGCTTATCCCGCCACTTTCAGGCTTGCTAAAACCGGAAAAAAGTTGTTATGATAGATATGAAGGGAGTTCTGAGCGGCAACAGTTTAAATTAAAGAATTAAAAATTAAAGGGACAGATTTCTTTATTTACTCACTGCCAACTGAGTTTGCGGCCAAACCACCTCTGCGGGTTTTAATAAATTAAAAAGATTATTATATTTTTAATATGAAAAAATTAATAATTGAAAAAATATACTCTTCCGTCTTTTTTGCATTGCCCTATAATAAGGCCGCCAGTATTGCGCCAGTATTGATAATGATAAATTTTATATGCTCTTATAGGCTTATGGTTAAAAATAATATGCATCCAAAATTATTTACGATTTTAAAAATTAAAAACGCAGCAGCGGTTTTTCAATATAAACCCTTTTTAGAACGGAAAGTTATAAGATTTGAGCAGACTGGCCATAAAACAATCAGCCATAAAACAATCAGAAGATAATTTTTATCAATATCAAATCAAATTTGAATATCTTAACATATTATTTAATCTAATGCATATTATAAATATTTTAAAAAATTACATTAAAATCTTAAGTAAATTAATTTTTGTATTATTCTTTATTTTATTTGCAAATTTAATTGTTTTTACCGGAATATCTTATGCAAATACAAAGACAAATAATAAAAATCTAAAAGCGGGCATCGGTCTTGGAATATCAAATACGACGGGAACGATTCCGTCATTTAATATAAATACGCGTGACTACCTAAAATACAAAAACTATCCATGGCATAATAAACTCAGGTTTGTTTACAATTACATAACAGAATATAGCCAGCTCAGTTATTTAAGGTTTATTACGCAAGAAAATTCATCTTATTATTTCAACAAAACTTCCTACATTTTTGCCGATGAAAGATTCGATAGGAATATTGTTACCGGATTCGGATACAGAATATACGAAAATATCGGCTACGGTAAAAAGTTTATTATTTCTAAAAATATGAATGCGTCCATAGAATTAGCGCCTGGATTAAGGCAGGAAAAAATTATCGGCGGTCCGTATTTTGGATCTATTACGACAATGATTCGAGCAAAGTATCATTGGAAATTAAACAAAGGTGTCAAGTTTAAAGAGGAAATCACGACATATCTCGCAAACAAAGGCGGTTCTTTTTACGAATCTTTAACTAAATTGAGCACGAAAATAGTAAAAAACATATATATTGCTATCTACTATGAACTTGAATATCAAACGCTTGTTCCTGCGGGATTTAAACCATTCAATACAATTTCGAGCATTAATATTAATGTTAAATTTTAACTATATATGTAATTATAATGTGCATATCGTATATTATTTATACAAGATTTACTTATTTGCTTGTTGCCTCGACTGAAGATAAGCATTTTGAATTAATTCCAGAATTAGCACTTTATAAAATTTAAAATTAAAACAGGCATCCTATTTTGCCCTTTCAAATAATATTCCAGTATAATTTTGACTTAGGTTCAGGAACTTTTTCATTGGCAAAAATAGACTTTAATATTAGGAAAAATACACAAAAAAAGAACAACTTTAATGAATAGTTTTGAATTTCTCTATGAATTTTTCGGTGATTTCTACAAAAGCCTTTGCCGATAAAGAAAGGTTATCTAAAGATTGCGCCGCTAGCGCAATTTTTCTCTTTATTTCCGGTTTAATAGGAACGGAACATATCCCGTTGTAATTAAGCGGGATTGCAAGTTTAGGGATAACGGCAACCCCGATACCTTCCCTGACCATTTCGATAATAGTGCCTATGTTGCGCGCTTCTATATTTTTAATTTCATCCGTCTTCTTTATAGAATTTATTAAATTGGACGCTACCAGCATTCCGCAGCTTGACCCCTTGAAAGTTAAAAGCGGTTCGCGTACAAGTTCTTTTAAGCCTATGCTTTTTCTGGAACACAACGGATGTTTTTCGTTAAAAACTCCGAACATTTTGTCTTCTAAAAGCTGGACGTATTCGAGTCCTTCTGCGGGAAGTACTACAAAACCTATATCAACGGCACCTTTTAACAGCCAATCCGTTACTTCCAAATCTGTTCCTTCAAACCATGAAACTTCTATGCCCGGATATTTGCGTTTGAATTCTTTTAGAATTCCCGGCAAAATTCTAACGGAAACGCTTTGAAAACATCCTATTTTAAGACTGCCGGTCTGTAAATTTTTTAATGCCGATATATCTTCTTTTAACCTTTCTATTCTGTTTAAAATATCTCTGGAGTGATTATAAACTTTTTCGCCAGCTTCCGTAAGGGTAACGGTCTTTTTGTCGCTTTTAACTAATTTTATTTCTAGTTCGTTTTCAAGCGATGCTACGGAATGGCTCACTGCGGACTGCGTTATATAAAGAGCTTCCGCCGTTTTTGTGAAGCTTTGGGATTCTATGAGGGTTTTTAAAATATTTAATTGAGTTAACGTCATGAGTATATAATCATTTTAATTATAAAAATTATTCATTTGATTCATTATAAATCAAATCTTATAATATATTCAAGATATATTAAATTGATAACAATTCCATTATTATGATGTAAAACGGAGGTTAATATGAAGCATAATTGGAATGCCGAAGATTACGCAAAGAATTCTAAATGCCAGTTGCAATTAGGCGAAGAACTTATCGAAAAACTTTCCTTAATCGGCAGTGAATCCTTACTCGATATAGGTTGCGGAGACGGAAAAATAAGCGCAAAATTATCTAAGATGCTAAAAAAAGGGGAAGTAGTCGGCATAGATGCATCCGAAAATATGATAAATTTAGCGTCGAAAGAATTTCCAAACGATAAATTTCAAAATCTGACATTTTATCGAATGGATGCAGGAGAGATTAAATTCTCTAAAAAATTCGATATTGCTTTTTCTAATGCTTGTCTTCACTGGATAAAAGACCATAGCTACGTTCTTAGAAAAGTTCATGCCTGCCTTAAGCCGAAAGGCAGAATTTTATTTCAAATGGGCGGACGCGGCAATGTGGATGAAGTTTTGAATACCGTTAAATTAGTCCTTAACAAACCGGATTGGAGTAAGTATTTCAATAATTTCGTTACGCCGTATTATTTTTACGATATAAAAGACTACGAGATATGGCTTTCGGAAAATAATTTTAAGCCTCTACGATTGGAATTGACTAAAAAGAATATTAAACATGCCGGAGAAGAAAGTTTTAAAGGCTGGTTAAGGACTACATGGTTTCCATTTACGGATTGCTTGCCTGAAACATTAAGGGAAACTTTTCTTGACGAAGTATCGGAATCTTATAAAATGGACCATCCAACAGATAAATCAGGCAATATTAATGTAAAAATGGTTCGTTTGGAGGTTGAAGCGTATGCCGTCTAAGTCTAATCCAGATATTATCCTTAGAAAACTTTTGTCCGACGATATATTGGCAATATCAGACTGGCCTTCTTATCAGTCATGCTTTAATGAACTTGATTACGCCTTAAGAAAACGAGGCTGGCTTTCGGAGTACTTTGGGAAATCCAATACCAAGTGTTACGCCGCCGAACATTCAGACGAACTCATTGGATTTGCGATACTGTCCAAAACGTCTGAAACGGAAGCCGAATTTAGAATTGCCTTAAAACAGGACAAAACAGGCAGTGGATATGGCAGAATCATCACGTTAATGGTTCTTAACGATGGATTTATTAATAGGAAAATTAACAGGGTTCATCTTAAAGTCAAGAGGAAAATCTTTGGAGAGGCTTAAATACTGCGGTTTAAAGTGGTGCCGAGAGGCGGAATCGAACCGTCGACACGAGGATTTTCAGTCCTCTGCTCTACCGACTGAGCTATCTCGGCATTAAATATGATAAGTTTTATTATATTATCATAAAACTTATTCATATACAAATATTTTTTAAGCTTGCGGTTTAATTTTTATATGAAAAGACATTAAAAAGGTTTAAAAACGTAAAAATCAGATAAATATCTTTATGGTGCCGAGGGCCGGAATCGAACCGGCACGGAACAAAGTTCCGAGGGATTTTAAGTCCCTTGCGTCTACCACTTCCGCCACCCCGGCAATTATTTAATTGAGAAGATGCGCTTCAAAAAAATGCATTATATAATATCTCACAAATCGCAATATTTGTCAAATATTACCATATTCCCGTTTCTAAGTATTTATCTATCGCAACAGCCGCTTTTTTTCCCGCGCCCATTGCAAGTATAACGGTTGCGGCTCCCGTGACTATATCGCCTCCGGCAAAAACTCCTTTCTTTGAGGTTTTTCCTGTGTTCTCATCTGCTATTATATATCCCCGTTTGTTTAAATCTAAGCCGGGAGTAGAAGAAGGAACAATTGGATTTACGTTTGTTCCTATAGCAATAACCGCTGCCTCTATTTTAGCAATAAATTCAGAACCTTTTATCGGAATCGGTCTTCTTCTGCCGCTTTCGTCGGGCTCTCCAAGCTCCATCCTTTCACATTCAACAGCCGTAACGTTATGGTTTTCGTCTCCTATAAATCTGATTGGATTTATTAAAAATTCAAACTTAACGCCCTCTTCTTCGGCATGATGAACTTCCTCGATCCTTGCCGTCATTTCGTTTCTTGATCTCCTGTAAAAAATTCTGGAGTCTTGATAACCAAGCCTTAAAGCCGTCCTGACGGCATCCATAGCAGTGTTGCCCGCCCCAAATACTACTAACGTCTTGCCGCATTTAATGGGCGTATCGTATTCGGATTTGTTGTAAGCGCGCATTAAATTAACGCGGGTAAGAAATTCGTTGGCGGAATATATACCGTTAAGTTCTTCCCCCGGTATATTAAGAAATTTTGGCGTCCCTGCGCCCGTTCCTATAAAAACAGCGCCGTAGCCCCTATCGTTAAGCAGTTCGTCTACGTTAAAAGTTTTGCCTATTACTTCATTCGTAAAAACGTTCACTCCCATATCTTCCAAGACTTTAAGTTCTCTTGATAAAATTTCTTTAGGGAGACGAAATTCGGGAATTCCGTACATTAAGACTCCTCCTATTTCGTGAAGGGCTTCATATATCGAAACGGCATAACCCATTTTACACAAATCGCCTGCAACCGTAAGACCTGCCGGACCTCCGCCTACCACCGCTACTTTTTTATCTTTATTTTGATTTATTTCTATGTGGATATCGCCGTATTTTGCTTCGTAATCCGCCGCAAAGCGTTCAAGATTTCCTATGGCTACGGAAGGGGTATCCTTTCTTTTGCCTACCGTGCAAACCTTCTCGCACTGGTCTTCTTGAGGGCAGACCCTGCCGCATACTGCAGGCAAAGAATTCGTTTCTTTAATTTTCTTTGCGGCGCCAAGAAAATCTCCTTCTTCGATAAGCTTTATAAAAGCGGGAATATTTATATTAACGGGGCATCCTTCGATGCAGTAAGGTCTCTTACACTGAATACATCGTTTTGCTTCTTCTACGGCTTCTTCGGCCGTATATCCGTTCGGGACCTCTTTGAAATTGCCGCTCCTTACCGCAGGCGGCTGACACTGCATAATATGTTTCTTAATTTTCAGCCTTTCTTTTGTATCCATATTTAATTATAAGTTGTCTGCTATACTCTCTATACTTATAAAATTAAGCAGTTAAATTATGGTGTGCTTTCATATGGCAATCATACGAAGTTTTTTCTTCTTCCTTATAAAATTTAAGCCTATTCATAAGGTTGTCGAAATCCACTAAATGCCCGTCGAAGTCGGGACCGTCTACGCAAGCAAATTTTGTTTTATTGCCAACCAAAACCCTGCATGCGCCGCACATTCCCGTTCCGTCTATCATAATTGGATTTAAACTTACGATTGTTTTTATGGATTTTTCTTTGGTTAGGTCGCTTACGGCTTTCATCATAATTACCGGACCAATGGCGATAACCCTGTCTATCTGTATTTTTTTATCATAAATAAGGCTTCTTAAAACATCTGTGACGATGCCTTTAGTACCGTAGCTTCCGTCGTTTGTAGCGGCAAGAACTTCGCTGCTCGCCGTTTTCATCTCGTCTTCCATCAAAAGAAGCTCTTTGCTTCTGGCTCCGATTATAGATATGACGTGATTCCCTTCCGCTATCATAGCCTTAGCTATAGGATATATTGCCGCAGTTCCGAAACCGCCTCCGATGCAGACTACGGTTCCAAATTTTTTTATTTCGGTAGGAACACCGAGAGGCCCTACTAAATCAACTAAACTTTCCCCGACGTTTAATTCGCTGAGCAGGTGCGTAGTTTTTCCAAGCGTCTGCACAAGTATAGTAATAGTTTTGTCGTTTTTGTCTGAACTTGCGATAGTAATAGGAATTCTTTCGCCGTTTTTATTTACCCTCAATATGATAAATTGGCCGGGTAACGCTTTTAACGCAATATCCGGAGCCGATATATTGTATAAATTTATCCCTTCGCCAAGATTTTTCTTACCGATTATTTGATACATATTTTTATCGATAGGTTATCGTTTTATGCTGTCATGGAGGCGGCACTCGGAATTGAACCGAGGTATAAAGGTTTTGCAGACCTCTGCCTTACCGCTTGGCTATGCCGCCTTAATTAAAATATTATTGGACATTCTTTTATTGTATTATTTTTTCAGTTTTTTTTAAATAGTTTTTTCTTTTATTTGTACAGCAACAGGCTTTTTGCCCGTATTCTGCGGTTTACCTTCGGCACTCCCGACTTAAGCTGTTTAAAATTTATACCTTCCGGTTTAGCATAAATAGAGAATGTTCCAACCTTGTTAAATACGGTTTTTACTAAAGCGATACCTTTATTAAAAGCTTTAAAGTTGAATACGCTGCTCCTTTCTATTCCGCCGGAAGAGACTAAGGACAATTTAACTTTACCGCTTATGCGGTCGGCATTTGTTATTACGTTGCCGAATTTATCGACCGCCACTATTTTAATTATAAAAGGTCTTCCTGCCGGAATTTGAGCAATGTTTGTAGAAATAAGAAACTTTTTAAAATAAGAAGGTCTTATGTTTATATTTTTACTTATAAAAATATGGGACCTGCCGCCGTAATTAATGGCAAAGTTTAACTGCCCTATCCCCGCCCTGTCCGAAATAAAATTAAATTTACCGGAACCGTCACTGATATAATTGGCAGGTATTATTTTTGGTCTTACGCTAAAGTTATCTCCTGTTAAATAAACCTTTATATTGCCGTTTGATTTTGGCATTAATTTTACGGGGTTTCCGTATTGGTCGGCCGCATATATTTTTACTTTAAACGGAATGCCGGCTATAACGTTTTTTGGAACCGATATTTTTAAATTATGGAACGGTCCTGCATAAATATGAATAGGCGTACTCTCGTCTTCTACACCTTCAAATGAGCTTGAAACTTCTATCCTGCCGGCTTTTTTATAAGAAACGTCAAAGTTTACTATGCCTTTCTTAAACTCTGAAGCTGGAATATTTAACTGTTCTTGATTGTTTTGGCCTCCGATATTGACGGTAATGTTCAATCCCTCGTATTTCTTGGCAAAATCTGTAATTACGTTGCCGTAATCGTCTAAAGCAACCAATCTGACATCAAATTTGCTGCCGGCCTGGACGCTGTGCGGCACGTTTATCCTGAAATTATTAAGCTTTCCGGGAAGAATGGTTATAGTAGTAAATGCATAACCGTTAACGGAAAACATAGAAATTAAGCAAAAAAGCAGTAAAGAGAAAATAACGGCGTAAAAAGTTATTTTTTTTGCATTAAAATTCATAATCGGATTCCCCTTAATAAAAGAATAATGTTTCATATTTATTATCGTATTTTTTTTGAAATATTTAAATAATATTTAATTTTTATGTCTGAAGGATTCAACTCTAATGCTTTTCTAAAGCTGTATTCAGCATTGGAAAACATTTTTAAACGCATATATGACAGTCCCAAGATAAAATTTATCTGCCATAATTTTTTGTACTGAAGCGCTTTTTTGGCATAATGAATAGATTCTTTATAATTTTTAATTTCGTATTCGTCCAAGGCGGCATTAGATAATGCCCTGTAATTGTCGGGATTAAATTCTACTGCTTTTTTAAACATAATCAATGCGGTGTTAAAGTCGTTTTGCGAAAACGACAGGACTCCTTTTTTATTGTAAAAATTTGATTCTTGAATGCTCGACTCTTTAACGAAGGTGGTTTTTTTTGCTAATTTCTTATATATTCTTTCGGATATACTTGATTTTTTCTTTATTTTTTTATAATTTGCAGACATTACTTTTGGCTTTGCGACGGTTTTTTTCTTTTTCTTAACGATGTATAAAAACGGATTTATAGTTCCGAAATCTTTCGGCATTTCTATCTCGCGCTTCGATTTTAAAATGCTTTTTAACGTCTCTTGTTTGCTTATAACATATGTAGCCAAGATTGAAGAAAAATTTACCGAATTGTTTTTATTAATATTTTTACCGATATAGAATTTTTTAAAATTTATTTTATAATTATACTCTAAATCTTTAACAAATGAATATATATTGTCGGGATGTCCCAAACCGGCCACTCTAAAATAAAAATCTGCGGCGTTATTTTTTTTATTTACCCTTATAAATTTAACAGCGTCCAATTTTATTCGATATTTTCTTCCGGCGCTTATAATTTCCGAAATGAAATATTTTTCGTTTTTATTGAAAGAGTATCCATAGCGTAAAATAGGAATGTCCGTTTTTTGTATTCCTTTTATGCTTTCGTCTATCTTGATTTGAATACTTTTTAACACGGCGATTCTTTTGTTTATTGAGAAACTTATTTTATTTTCTTTTGCAGTAATGCTTTTATATATAAAAAAAACGGCAAACAACGATATTATAAAAAAAGTTACGGCAAAATAATATGCTATTTTTTTATTCACGACATTATATTTTTTTAAAATTAAATTGATATATTATATATTTAATACATTATTAAAAATTTTAAGTCAATCAATTTTGTAATAAGACGCCATAGACGTATCCGTTTCATACACGTTTATGCTTTTTACGGCTATGCCGTTATGTTTCATGTATTTAATTTTTTTTTTAAATTCGTTATATATAAACATAGCTAAATTTTCAGCAGAAGGGTTTACGCTTAAAAAAAAATCGGTCTCGTTAATAAACTTATGGTCAAGCGTTTCCAATACTTCGTTAAGATAATTTTTCAGCAGTTTAAAATCTATCGCTATTCCTATTTCGTTTAACTTAGATGCAGAAACGACGGCTTCAACCTTCCAGTTGTGCCCGTGAACGTTTTCGCATTTTCCCTGATAGCCTCTTAAAGCATGCGCAGATGAAAAACCCGACGTTATTTTTAAATCGAACATAAAGTTTTTATTATTTTTATTATGAACCTGTAAAATTATCGTTAATTTTAATTTTTGCGTGCGTTCTAAGATTTATAATCATATTTTTAAGTTTCTCCGTCAATTCAGCCGCATATTTTTGCTTTTGTCTTTTTGAAGCTCCTCTTCCGTTTTCGATAGTAAATAAAAAGAATTGCAGCCTGTATTTTATAAATTTTTTTTCTATAACTAATTTTTTTAAAAAATTATAAAAATCGTTTTTATCAAAACCAAACTTGCTTAAAAATACCGAAAAACTTATATGCTTATGAAGAGACGCAAACTTTTTTTTAAAATTTTGAGCTGTAATTTTTAAAGTACGACTGTTTATAATACGACTGTTTATAGTTACGCCTCCGGCTTTTTCCTGCTGCTTAAGAATAATAATCCTGTTTATATATATATTGGACAAACGCTTTAATTCCGCTTCAGGTAACGTTTCGTTAATTTTAACATATTTTAAATTATTTACCATATTAAAATTATATAAAAAGTATAAATCATTAAGCGTTATAGGAGTATTGTCAACCGAGGCGGCTATAGAATCAACCTGAAATCCGCTTGAAACACAAGCAAAAACCGAAGTCAAAAAAAATGCAAAAAAAATCGATAGCCAAGTAATTTTTATTTTATATTTCATTATTTTTAATAGAAATTATTAAAAATTTATTATAAAATCTTATTATGCATTACAATATAGTATCTATATTTTATATTTTAATATTATCATTATTTTTATTTTTTTTATATATTTTTTTATTTAAAAATATACAATCTTTATTTGCTAAAAATAAATTAAGGGAATATACGCGCGAAATTGAAATTTATAAAACCATATTAAGCAATATTGCAGAAGGGGTTGCCGTTATAAACAAAGAAAAAGAAATCTTATTCGTAAACGAATCTTTCGGTAGGAACATAAGATCGGCAAAAACAGACGGTAAAAATATTAATAATCAATTCGATTTTTTAACTCGAAATATAGAACTTAATTCATTAATAGACGAAGCGGTTAAAAATAGTTTTTTTAAAATCGCCGAAAAAAAAATTTCTTATTACGACAGGGCCGAAAAAAAAACTGCCGATTGCGTAATCTTTAAGATAAATAATAAGGATAAATATGCGGTAATAGTAAAAGATATAACCGACATACAGAAAATAGAAGATATTAGATCGTCTTTTATTCAGAACGTTTCTCATGAATTACAAACGCCCGTAACGGCTATAACAGGTTTCGCCGAAACTTTAAAAAACGGAGCTATAGACAACCCTTCCGTCAGGATGAAATTCGTGAATATAATAGAACAGCACGCAAAACGGCTTCAGTTTTTGATTGACGACCTTATTACACTTTCCAATATCGAAACGGAAAGGTTTCCGGTTAAATTAGAAAATATAGATATTAAAGTCAATATAGAAAATTCTTTAATTTTATTTGAACGTGAAATAAAAGAAAAAAATTTATCCGTTATAAATAAAGCAAAAAACGATATATTTATTTCCGACCCGGGTAAAATTAGCCTTATAATAAACAACCTTATTCAGAACGCAGTGAAATACGGCAATAAAAACGGTATAGCGTCAATAGAAGGATACACTGGCGACAGATACGCCGCAATGAATTTTCTTTCAGAATCGGAAGAAACATCGGTTTTATGGAATTTTTATTCCCTTAACGAAGCCGACTCTCAATTTCTTTTCTTTTCTATAAGCGACAACGGTGTCGGCGTAAATTATACTAATCTTTTAAGGCTAGGCGAAAGATTTTTCAGGATAGATGGCTCGCATAAAAATTCGGCAAAAGGTTCAGGTCTCGGCCTGGCTATCGTCAAACATACGCTGAAATTCTTAAGAGGCAGTGCAGTCATTAAAAGCAGTATGGGAAACGGATTTGAATTTTCTTTCATTATACCGGTTAAAACGGTTAAACAAAATTTAACTCAGGAATAGATTTTATAAGCTTGTATTTGTATAGTAATTCGGTATAAATATTAAAACCCCTTATTTCATCGGGTCCTAAATTAAAACTCAGGCAGTCCGTCCAGTATTCCATTAGCTCTTCAAAAGATATGAAATTATAATCGCCGGATTTTATTACCGATTCGGCTGCCTCTTCAAAACCGGATAGTGCCTTTCTTTTTGATTTAATCAAATAATCGTATAAAACGGAAAATTCATTTTTATTGCCGTCGTAAGATTCTTTGCTTATTATAAAAAGAGCAAAAACAAACGGAAACGAGGTATGCCTGTACCATAAATCCGCTAAGTCGTATGTATAATAGCCGTCAGGAATATTTTTTACTAATTTTAAAGCATTATTGCCTATATGCAGGAAATTGCTTCCTTCAGCTATTTTTTTATAATAATCCGAATCTATTTCGAGTTCTAAATTGTCGTTTTGTTTCAATCTTAAAAATTCCATTTCATTTAAATCCATCTTATAAAATTCGGCCAATAAAACTTTCAATAAATTTACGGAGGTAAGAGTTTCGGGGGTAACATACACCGTTTCGTTCTTATCGAAATTCTCTATGGGTTTATTTGAAAAAAGATATATGCTTTTTACTTTTTTCTTAGAACTTATCGAAAGGTTGGGGAATATATAAGAATTATAGTAATTGGAAATATAATAAAATGAAGATGAAGGGCTTATGTCTATGCCGCCGTATTGTAATTTGCGGTTCAAAAAAGCCGGCGTTCCGGAAATGAAATCCGCAAAATTACTTCTATTTTCATCGTTAAGTAATTTTTTTAAATAATAGTAGATAGGATATACGTTAAGATAATTTATCTCACCTATTTTAATCATAAAATGATGCCAGTATTACGGTAAAATTTGCGAAATTTCTTTATATAAATAATCTGGATTGTATCCTTTTAGTTCGTCGTATTCGTGATTCCCCGAAGCAACGGCGCATATATGAATGCCGGCATTTTTTGCGGCCATTATGTCTATCGGGGAATCGCCGATTAATATTGTATACTCTTTTGGAATAGCGGTCATATCGACGATTTTGTTTATCATTTCCGGCGACGGCTTGCCTTCTAAACCGTCGAATACACCGTAAACGCAATCAAAAAGATCTATGATCTGCAGATGCTTTAAAAGTTCACGCGATATAGAACCGGTTTTATTAGTCGCTACGCTAAGAATTTTATTTTCGCTTTTTAATTTTAAAAGAAGTTCTTTTGCGCCTTTTATTAACGTTGTTTTATCGAAACAGACTTCCGTGTATTTTTTTCTAAAAACGGCTATAGCTTCTTCTTCATTCTCTTTTCCGAAAAGTTTGCCGAGCAGGCCTTCAAGCGGAACGCCTACGTAAGAACTGGATTCTTCGGGCGTTATCTGTCTGCTTTGGAATTTAGAAAACACGGCGTCGAAGGCATCGTTTATAGCTTCAAACGAATCTATAAGCGTCCCGTCTAAATCAAAAATTATTGAATTATATTTTTTTAAAATTTTAAAAAACCTCTCATAAATTCGGCGGTTTCTTCGGGAATAGCTGTATTAATGGACATTCCGGTTCCTATCTCGAAACCGGCTTTCATAGTCAGTCTTGGAATGATTCTTAAACTCCAGTGGTAATAGTCTTCTTTTTCGTCTGCTATCGGCGGATTATTAAATACGAAATTATAATCCGGATTGTCGAGCGCATCATACATACCTTTAAGAATCTTTTTGACTATTATGCCGAGAGCCTTAACCTTATCCATAGAAATATTTGAAAAACAGGGCTCGTGCGACAGCGGCATTATCCATGTTTCAAAAGGGCTCGTCGAAGCAAACGGATGAAAAACTATGAAATCGTCGGTCTGCATTATTATCCTTCTGCCGTCCACTATTTCAGCCTGTATCATATCGCAAAAAATACATCTTCCAACTTCGTCGTAATAAAATCTGGCCTGCGAAATATTATTTCTAAGGCTCAGCGGTATTACGGGCGCGGCAATGATCTGCGAATGGGAATGTATGATAGAAGTTCCGGCGTTAGCGCCGCTGTTTTTAAAAATTATGATATATTTAAATTTGGAATTGTTGCGCAGGCTCAAATACCTCTGCCTGTACATCAAAAAAAGCTCCTGCACCTGCTTGTCCGAAAAAAAAGGTATCGTTTCGTTATGTTTAGGCGTATCTATTACTACTTCGTGCGTACCTATTCCGGGTTTAGTCCTGAAAACTTCCGTTGCCCTGGGAAAAAAATATCCCGTAAAATCGGTATTTACGGATTTCATCCCTTCATAAGCGTTTAAATTTTCTTCAGAATTAAGAGAAAGAGCGGCAAATTTATTAGGAATTACTCTTATCCACCAGCCTTTAGAATTTGTCGGAGTGCCATAAGTCCTGAAAGCATCTACTTCATGGGGCGAGAAGTGTTCGTTTCCCGAACAAAAAGGGCAATCTGCCGAATATTCGCCGAGCTTTTCGAGCGTATCTTTTTTATGTGCGGAGTCCCCGCCGAATTCGTTAGGCCTTCTTCTTCTTTCGGTAGCTATTATGACCCATTCTCTTGTGGTAGGATCCTGCCTTAATTCTGACATATTTAATATTTATATATAATCTATATTTTTATATTTTTTATTGCTTTATATATTCATTATATAAAAAATCATGAATTTTACAAGAATTATTTACGTCCGAGAAGTTAAACCGCAGAGATTTATTCCAGACCGCAAAAGGTTTGTTTTGTTCGCCGCCTATTCCGCCGTGGGCTCCCATCTGATTTTCAAAATTTATTATATTTTTACCGTCGTATTCGCCGAACAAAATTAAATCTCCCGAATTTTTAAATCCGACAAATCTTTCTAATGACGAAAAAGCAGTTTCTGCTTCCGATTCTGTTTTGCAAGAATCAATTATACTGTCTATCGTAAAATTTTTGCCCGCTAAATTATTTATGAAATCTTTTAAAGCGTAAAATTTTTGATCTTCTTTGTCGTATATGGACGTTTCGCCTTTTTCGTTAATTCCGGCTATAAAACCCATGCCTTTTAAGTTTGCAAGCATATTTATCAATTTACTGTATTTATTTTCAATCTCTTCAAGAGTCATTCTTTTAGGTTGTCCGGAAAAATAGATATTAGCCATAGGACCGGAATCCATTATGTAAATCGTTTTTTCGTTCTGCCATTGAAACGTCTGCATACTTTCCGGTTCTTTAACCGATTTCATTCCTCCTATAAATCCGTTATAAATTTTTTTGCATGTACCTTTCTTAAAAAAATCGCCCATATATAAAAATAATCTTTTAAAAACCGCATTGTAACCGGTATCGAATTCATAAACTTTTAATTCAGTATCGTTAATATATCCGCCGATTGCGTCTTTAAGCATTTTACCGCCGTTAGCTTTTTGAAAAGGAATGGACGGCGTGTGACCGTGGTCGGATATTATAAAAAAGTCGTATTTTCGTTCAGATTTTAAGATGGCTTTATTGATGTGATAAATTTTCCTGTCTATAGCCTTTAACGTTCTTAGCGCACTATATGAATAGGGACCTCTGTGATGCGAAAGTTCGTCGTATCCTATGTAATCCGAATATATAGACGGCACTCCGCGAGAAATATCCATTATGGCGCCGAAAGTTTCTATCTCTTTAAATATAACGTTAGTCATCGCCCTTGCAAAAGGGAAAAAACCTTCGGGACGAACTTCCCGCTTCTTCGCTATATCCTGTATTTTTTCGAATATTTCCAATATAGCCTCAAAAAAAACGTAAAAGAAAGTTTTCAAAAAAGTAAAGATATGAAAAACGAAAACGATAAAGATATCGAAATTCCTAACTTTTTTTTTAAATAAATATCTTATTGAAAACGTTGAAAGAGTGAAGGTTGAGCGCGATGCTCCGCCGGAAAACAGATTAACGTAACTTGAGCCGCCTTTCAGAAGACCGGGACTCCTTCTCGCCAAGCGCTCCTCTATCCGTCCTGCGCTTTCCGGTTTCTTAAATATTATTTCTTCTCCGGTCTCTCTTTCTATCCATCTGAAACCCGGTATATCCTCGTTATTTCCGTATAAAAGACCTGCCTGAAAAAAAGGGGTGTCGCTGGGTACACCTGTAAAATAATCGTCAAGCAAATAATCCCCCGAATTTATTATATTCTTAAGGTGAGGCATTAAGTTTAACGAGAGTGCTTTTTTTAAAGCGGCATAAGAAAGCCCGTCTATTTGAAATATAACAAAGCCTTTTTTTTCGATAGACTTAGCTATTTTTATTTTTCTTATAGATTTTTTAAAAATATTTAGCATGCTTAATTTCATATTCAATTATCTTCCCTTTCAAAAAGATAGTTTGAAAGAAAAACCATTAAAATTAAAAAACCGGCAATAAAAATAAAATTCCATATAAGAGGGGTTTCAGGCATAAACAAAGTCTTTTTTTTAGTGTAAAAAAACAGGTATTTCATTATATCTACGGAATAAGTAACCGGATTAATATATGCCAATATTTTTAAAAAAAACGGAAATTTTTTAATGGGATAAAGTGCTCCGCTTACGAAAAACATAGGCTGTACTAATAAATTAATAATGGAATTAAACCCTTCAAAAGACGTCATTTTAGAAGCTATTACTATACCGAATGCCGTTATGGAGCATGATATTAAAAATAAAGAAGCCGCTATCAGCAAAAACGAAATAACCGTAACGTGGATTCCCAAAAAAGGGGCGAACGCCAGCATTATAAGAGCCTGAACCGTACTTATAATGCCGCCGGACGTAATTTTTGCCAAAACAAAGGTTTTTCTTGAAACCGGCGAAACCAATATTTCTTTTAAAACGCCGAATTCCCTGTCCCAAATAATCGATATAGATGAAAATATAGACCTGAAAAGTACGGTCATAATAAGTATGCCTGGGAAAATATACTGCATATAAGAACCGTTTTTCATTTTTACGAGAGTAGAAATTCCGTAACCTACGAATAAAAGCCATATTACAGGCCTTGAAAGATCGGTAATGATTCTTGACTTCTGTCTCGTAAATTTTAAAATTTCTCTTTTATTTATTGCTATAAAAGCTCTAAGTTCGCCTTTCATAAATAATACCTACATTATTCTTTTAGTTTTTTACGCATGTAATTAAGAAATCCGTTTTAGAAATTAATATATCTTCTTTTTCGGAATTTAAAAATTTATAATAATCGTTTAATCCAATGTGATATTCCGACGGCGTAATCATTTTTTTTTCAAAAAGATTTTTTTTTATCGATTCAAATTCGTTTAGCAATAACAGAAATGCGTTTTTAATTTGTCCGGCACTGCCGTAATCGTTTTTTCTTTTAAAAAAAATCTGGGCAAATGGTTTTATTTTAATATCGCTAAAACCGACGGAAGATAAAAATGAAGGCAATTTTTTAGAAATATTTCTATCGCCCCCGTTTAGCGCCTGATAATGCGAATAGGCATTAAACAATTTTCTTGAATTGTCGGTCGGCTCAGGATAATGGAGCGTCATATCGTCTTCTATATCGATTAAAATCAGCAATCCACCGTATTTTAAAGTTCTTTTTATTTCCGAAATGAACGAAGCTGAAAGATTTGTATGCTGAAAAACATATCTTGCAAAAATTGCGTCGAATATTTCCGCTTTAAAAGGCATACTGCGGACGTCAGCGTTAATATAAGAAGTGTTTGCGGAATTGTTAATTCTATAAGCAGTTTTTAAGGAACCGGCGTCTAAATCTAATCCTATGATTTTTAAAGGATTTTTTTCTCTAATGATGCTGGGGAGTATTCCCAGTCCGGTACCTGCATCGCATATTATTTTTCCTGTAAAGGAATATTCCAGTTCGTTAACCTGACGCAATAAAAACGGCGCCGTCAAATAGGACTGAAAAGCTATATAACGGACATCCGCAGAATTAGTTTCCGCTAAAGCCGCATCTAAAAATTGTCTGCAATACAAAACCCGTCCTAAAATATATTTTTTAAATTTATAATCTGCATTCTATCTTTTCCTATGGAAAGCATGTTGATTTTCAATCCGGTAAGTTCTTCTATTCTTAAAATATATTTCTGGGCATTCACCGGCAGGTCTTTAAAATCTTTGATTTGCGATATATCGTCGCTCCATCCTTGCGTTTCTTCATAAAGCGGAACAGCTTTTTCGTAATCCGATGAAGAAAAAGGCAGATGATTAATTACGGAACCGTTCAGCATATAACCGGTACAAATTTTAATCTTCGGCAGACCCGATAAAACATCGAGTTTCGTAACGACCATTCCGGTAATTCCATTTAAACGCCCTGCTTCTTTAATTAAATTTACGTCGAACCAGCCGCATCTTCTCGGCCTTCCCGTAACTGAACCAAACTCTTCCCCTTTATCCCTTATGTTTTTGCCGTCGTCGCCTTTTAATTCCGTCGGAAAATAACCCTCTCCTACACGAGTCGTATATGCTTTGGTAATGCCTATAACTTCGTCGATTTTCGTCGGTCCCAAACCTACGCCGGCAAGCGAAGAACCGCCTACGGTATTAGACGACGTAACGAACGGATAAGTGCCGTGGTCGACGTCTAAAAATGTACCTTGCGCGCCTTCCAGCATAACGTTAAATCCCTGTTCCAGTTTTTCGTTTACATATATAGATGTATCTATCAGAAATTCTTTTATTTTTTCCCCGTAATTTAAGTATTCTTCAATTAAATCATTTGGATTAAATATGTCTTCTCCAAGCACGTTTTTAAAAAGATAATTTTTTTCTTTCAGGCTCAAAACTATTTTACCGTACAGCACGTCTCTGTTTAGCATATCTACCGCACGTATTCCGAGCCTTGCAACCTTATCTTCATATGCCGGACCTATACCCCTTCCGGTAGTGCCTATCATTCCGGCCCCCCTTAATCTCTCTCTTGCCGTATCCAATCTTTTATGATAAGGCATAATTATATGCGATTTATAGGATATAAAAAACCTGTTCTTAATATTTATTCCGACGGTCCTTAATTCTTCAAGCTCCTGAAAGAGGACGGATGGATCTATTACTACACCGTTTCCGAGAATACAGATTTTATCTTCGTTTAATATGCCGGAAGGCACTAATCTGAATACCAAGCTTAAATCGCCGCACACGACGGTATGCCCGGCATTATTTCCGCCCTGATAACGCGCTACTATATCTGTGTTTTTAGCAAGCAAATCGACTATTTTCCCTTTTCCTTCGTCTCCCCACTGAAGACCGACGACTATAATATTTTTTTTTCTCATATTTTTTAAGTTATAATTTTATATATTTTCCGTAAATTTTTTAAGTTCCGATATATTTTTAAATTTTCTTTCTTTGCCCGTATTTATATCACCAAGCAAAATATGTTCTTCCGTTATGTTTATAATTTTTTTTATTCTATTTTCCTTCATATATTTTACGGTTTCTAAATATCCGTAGTCCATAAAATTTGTTTCGACCGCATACCCTTTTTTGCGCAAAAATAAAATAAGTTCGACTTCCGATTTTTTATCGGACGTTTTATTAAAAACAAGAAAATCTCTTTTTTTTAATCCGCTTTGCGAAAAATCGCCGTATCTGCATAAAGTATCGAGATTTACCGCAAAACCTGCTCCGGCACAGTTATCGCCGAACTTGCCTACTAAATTGTTATATCTGCCGCCTCCGAAAATTTCGTAACCTACATGGGGTGCAAAACATTCAAATATCGTTCCGGTATAATAGTTTAATCCTCTTATCTCGCCAAGGTCTATAGTTATATATTCTTCTAACTTATAATATTTTATATATGAAAGTATCCGCTCAAGAGTTTCCAATGCTTCTTGCGACTTTTCGTCGGAAGCCATTTTCCAAGCTTTTTTTATAACGGATTTTTCACCGAAAATAAACGGAAGTTCGCTTATAACTTCTTTCTTTTTTTGCGGTATAGAAGTTCTTTCAAGAAAAACGTTTAAGCCCGATGAATCCTTTCTTAAAATAAATTCTTCTATTTTTTCTCTTAAGACGTGATCTATGTCGGATACTATCCCTTTAAAAAATTCTACGTTTCCTATATCTACGCTGAAATCCTTAACTCCTAGCCGCTTTAAAGATTCAATGCCCATTATTATGAGTTCTGCATCGCTTTCGGCGCTTTCCGGCCCGACCGATTCTACCCCAGTCTGCCATATTTCTCTGGGTCTGCCAAGAACCGGATCTAAATTCCTGAGAACGGGACCGCAATAAGAAAACTTATACGGCAGGGCAACCGAATTTTTTAATGCCGAACTTAATCTTGCTATTTGAGGAGTAAAATCGCTCCTCAAAGACAACATCTCCCCCGTACTTATATCGGCAACTTTAAAAAGTTCACTGGCTTTAGAACTCATTAAAAAAACATCTAAAAAATCGATGCTTGGAGTTATAACCTTTCCGTAACCCCATTTAGAGAATTCGTCAAGAAGCGTATTTGCAACCCTGTCGATGTTATCCGTTTCCGCAATTAAAAAATCTCTTGTTCCAGCGGGCGGCTGGGAAGAAAACGTTAAGTTCTTCTTGTTCACTATAGCTCTAAATATTTAGCTTCGGTTATATTAGGTTCTGCTTTTAGCTCGTTAATTACTTCGCCTTTAACTTCCGAATCAAGCTGTAAAATAGAAATAGCTTTGTCTAAATGCCTTCCGAGATGCATCCTTGCGATGTTAATATTATTTTTACCGAGTACTTTTCCTATTGATGCGATTACGCCTGGCTTATCGAGGTTAAAGATAACCAAAATATGTCCTTCCGGAATGGCTTCGATTGAATAATCGTCCACTTTTACTATCCACGGATTCTTTTTGCCGAATATCGCTCCGGTTATTGAAAAAGTTTTGGCATCGGTTTTCACGGAAATAGATATGGTGCTAGTATAATCTAAAGCCTGGTCGGATTTTGATTCTACTACGGATATTCCCCTCATTTTTGCAACTTCGACAGCATTGACGTAGTTAATATCTTCTCTAAGTATCGGATAAAGAATTCCCTTTACGACGTTAGGCGTTATGGCGCTTATATTGTGTTTAGAAACTGCGCCGTTATAATCTATTTTAATTTCGGTAATTCCGCCGGCAATAATATTGCCGAGCAGTTTACCTATTTTTTCGCCAAGATTAAGGTAGGGACCTATAATATCTACCTCTTCTTTTGTTACGGACGGAACGTTAACGGCATTTTTTATAGTTCCGTTAATAAGATAGTCGGCAATTTGGTGGCATATTGCTACTGCGACGTTTGTCTGAGCTTCTTCGGTAGAAGCTCCGAGATGCGGCGTAGCGATAACGTTGTCTAATGTTAAAAGCGGATTACCTACAGGAGGTTCAACCTCGAATACGTCTAACGCACAGGCGGAAACCTTACCTGATTTGAGAGCTTCGTATAAATCAGCTTCGTTTATTATACCGCCCCTTGCTATATTAAGAAGTTTAACTCCGTCTTTCATCTTGGCTATAGTTTCTTTATTTATCATTCCTTTAGTTTCTTTGACCAAAGGCGTATGAACGCTTATATAGTCCGATTTTACATATATTTCGTCTAAACTTACGAGATTTATTTCAAGTTCTTTTGCTTTTTCTTTAGATAAAAGAGGATCATAGCCGATAGGATTCATGCCGAAACACTTTGCGCGGTTATAAAGAACCTGTCCTATATTGCCCATTCCAATGATACCTAAAGTTTTTCCGTAAACTTCCGTACCTTGAAATTTGCTTTTTTCCCATTTACCTTCTTTTATAGAAAGAAAAGATTGAGGTATATACCGGGACATAGCCATCAGCATGCCAAATGTAAGTTCGGCCGTCGTTACGGTATTTCCGCCCGGCGTGTTCATAACGACTATTCCGGCGGCTGTAGCTGCGACTTTATCTACGTTATCCAATCCGCTTCCGGCCCTTCCTATAACTTTAAGATTTTTAGCGGCTTCTATAACGTCTTTTGTAAGTTTGGTTGCGCTTCTTATTACAATGCCGTCGTACTCTCCAATTATTTGTTTAAGCTCCTCGGGTTTTAATCCGGTTTTAACGTCAACCTGAATTTTGCCGGTTTTCGTTAATATATCGATACCTTCTTTTGAAAGTTTATCGCTTACGATAACTTTGAACATATTATTTATCTCCTATAAATATTTACTTCTTTATTCTCCGAATAAAGCCTTTTGAGCGGCTTTAAGTCCGCATCCGATTTCAAACTTATATCCTAATTCTTTTAATACCGCTTCTAATGCCGATATTGCGATTATAACATCAAAACATCCGGCATATCCGAGATGCGCTATTCTGAATATTTTGCCTTTTGCGGCGTCCTGCCCGCCGGCTATGGTAATGCCGTACTTTTCCCTTATAAGCTTAGTTATTTTGCCGGCATCTATACCTTCGGGCGCCCATACCGCCGTAAGAGCGTTAGAAGGCTCATCCACGGTGTAAAGTTTTAATCCCATAGCCTGAACGGCAACCCTGACGGCATTTGCAAGATTTGCATGTCTTTTGAATATTTTTTCTAATCCCTCTTCTTTAATTTCCCTTAATATTTCCCTTAATCCGACTATAAGCTGAACGTTAGGCGTATAAGCGTTCTGATTTTTTTCTAAAGATTTCTTTTCTTTTTTAAAATTAAAATAGTACTTCGGCAGCGTCGATTTTTCGACGAAACCCCATGCTTTTTCGCTCAAAGAAGCAAAAGCGAGCCCCGGAGGCAGCATAAGTGCTTTCTGCGAACCCGTAACGACGACGTCTATTCCCCATTCATCCTGCGGAATATTTGCTACCCCAAGCGCGGTAATCGCATCTACGACGAGAATAGTATTCGGTCTTTTTTTAACGATATCAGCAATTTCTTTAACGGGATGATAGACTCCGGTGGACGTTTCGGATGCCTGTATGTAAACGGCTTTTATTTCAGGGTCTTCGTTTAATGCATCTTCTATAGACTTCGGCGAAACGGTATGTCCCCACTCAACGTCTATAGCTTTTACGTTAACCGAATATGCCTTGCAGATATCGAACCATCTTTCTCCAAATTTTCCCCCTCTGACCGCAAGTGCGTGGTCGCCCGCGGAAAGCAGATTTGTAACGCATCCTTCCATAGCGCCGGTTCCGCTTGAAGTAAAAATTAAAACTTCTTGTTTTGTCTGAAACAGGTATTTAAGATTATCCCTGACTTCCTGCAGAATAACGGAATATTCGGGAGCGCGGTGATGAATTATAGGAAGCGACATATCGGCTAAAGCGCGTTCGGGCACCGGCGTAGGTCCCGGCGCCAATAAATACTTTTTTTGCATTTTTAAACCCCTTTAAAATATTAAAATTAATTTGAAAAAATAATAACTATAAATTAAATTTAAAACATTATATACTAAAACAAATTTAATAAAAAAAGTCAAGGATTTAATGTATTTTTATACTTCGTAAATTTGCGCTTTTTTTATAAAATTTGACTTTTAGTTACATAGACATTATAATTTACAATGTATATATTTACTTGATATTTTTTATCTTTTATATTATAAGGATAAGTATATGATATATTACATATAATTTTAATTTTAACTTTTACAATATAATAAATGGAAAATATGCGCAGTATTAATAAATTTAAAGAAACCTGCTTTTCTATACTTACCGTTTTAATATTAACCTTTTTTATTTTAGTCGTTCCTTCATACGCCTCTAAATCCAGCAAAAAAAAATACGCTGGCAGTTTTTTAAATATAAGATTTACGACGACTAAACTTAATCAAAATAAATTTAGCGGCAAAAACGGCTCCGCACAAGTAGTCATTGTTTCTTCGGCAAATACAAATAATAGTTCTCTGGGCAACAACAATAAGGTATCTATAAAAAAAATAAAGCAGAAAAAACATGAAACGGCAAAAGGACCGACAGTTGTTGCCGCCGACTCTATTAAACCCGTAAACACCTCAGGCGGTTTGGCTGCATCCGGGCTGCTTGCAAAAAAAGGCGATTTCGACAATTATCAAAAAAATATGACTCACATATTTCCTATGATTATAAACAAGGAAATAATACATTATATTCATTATTATCAGACTACGGGAAGAGATTTTTTTAAATATGCGCTTTCAAGATCAAAAAGATATATACCTATGATAAAAAAAATTTTTCAAAAAATAGGTCTTCCCAATGATCTCGCTTATCTTGCAATGATTGAAAGCGGTTTTTCTCCTACCGCATATTCGTATGCAGGCGCCAGCGGAATGTGGCAGTTTATACCTTCTACCGGCAGAATATTCGGTCTGACTATAAATTGGTGGGTCGACGAAAGGAGAAATCCGGTAGAATCTACATATGCCGCAGCAGAATACCTAAAAGATTTATTTAACAAATTCGGCTCATGGTATCTTGCGGCGGCTGCTTATAATGCCGGCGAATTAACTATTGAAAGAGCGCTATCGTTGGATCCTGGCGGCAATTTTTGGTCTATATCTCAGGATAAACCTTATCTTTTACCGGGGCAGACAAGAAGATACGTTCCTAAAATTATTGCGGCGGCAATTATTGCAAAAGATCCTGCAAATTTCGGCTTCCACAATATCGATTATCAAAAACCTATAAAATTTAAACAAGTAAAAGTACCGTATTCGGTTAGCCTTTATGATTTAGCTAAATGCATAAGCGTTTCCGAGTATGAATTGCAGAAGATGAATCCCGAACTCTTAAGAAACGTTACGCCGCCGGACGATCCTGGATTTATGCTTAATATACCTGCAAGCGATTACGGTAAATTCTTAAAAAATTTCAAAAATATTAAAAGATACGCGTCCAAACAACCTGCAATACAATATACGGCTTATTCAAGACCGGCAAACAATACAGTCTATACGGTAGAACCGGGCGATACGCTTATGGGGATTGCTTCCAAGTACGGAGTGTCTCTTGCGGCAATAGAGAGGTACAACGGACTTAACGGCTATTCTATACTGAAAGTAGGGGAAA
>JAKAQP010000067.1:2918-4740 GCA_021822485.1 bacterium | reverse complement strand
ATGAATCTCGGAACGTACTGGTTCAGCGACAAAGTAGTTTTATCTATGTATCATGCCGTTCCCGTTACGGAAGCCGAATACCCCGAACTTTATTCTATAGTGAGAAATCTTGCGGCACGAGGCAATATTCCTATGCCGAAAGTTTATATAGTGGATGAGGAAACGCCCAACGCTTTCGCTACCGGCAGAAATCCTAACCACGCTGCCGTATGCGTCACGACCGGCATTATGAAAATTTTAAATGCAAACGAACTTTCTGGAGTTATAGGGCATGAGCTTACGCACGTAAAAAACAGGGATATTCTTATAAGCTCTATAGCCGCAACAGTTGCCGGCGCAATAAGCATGCTTGCATGGATGGCGGAATGGGGAGCTATGTTCGGCGGTTTCGGCGGAAGAAGCGACGATAGGGAAGGAAACATTATCGGCATAATCGCCATGGCTATTATAGCTCCGCTCATCGCAACGATGATACAGCTTGCTATATCGAGACAGCGGGAGTATGCGGCGGATAAAGGCGGCGCAATGCTGAGCGGAAATCCTATGTATCTTGCAAGCGCTTTAAATAAATTAGAAGCCGGAAACGAAGAAGAACCTATGCAGGCTAATCAGATGACCCATGCTACCGCACATATGTTTATAGTCAATCCTTTAAGGGGAGGCGCATTTAAAAGCTTGTTCAGCACTCATCCTTCTACCGAAGACAGAATAGAAAAGCTTAAAGAAATGGCAAGAGGCGGTATTTAATAATAAATTACAATAAATTATAAATTTTATAAATTGAAAAAATATAAAAATTAAATTAAAATTAAATTGTATAAAAAACCATTGAATAAATAAAAAAAATAAAAAATGACGGGAGAAAACAATAATGAGTCTGCACGAAAAAATAAAAGCGGATTATTTAAACGCCAGAAAAAGCAACGATAATTCTAAAAAAAATATTTTAACGATGGTTTTAAGCGATGCGTTAAAACTTACTAAAGAAAAGAATCACGGAGATACCGTAAGCGACGACGATATGACTAAGATTATAAAATCATGGATAAAAAAAACCGACCAGTCTATAGAAATTTTAACGGCTAATAAAAAAGACGTTTCGGAACTATCGGCGGAAAAAGAGATACTTTTATCCTATCTTCCAAAGGCATGGTCTTTTGAAGAGACTAAATCTTATATAGAAAAAATTTCCAAAGAAAAAAACACAAAAGAAATAAGCCAAATAATGAAAGAATTAAAAACTAATTATAACGGCTTATTCGACAATAAAATTGCTTCCGAGATAATAAAGAATCTATAAATAATTCGTAGTTTTAATATTTAATGGAAAAATCGGTAAAATTTTTAAAAAAAAAATGAAGAAAGGAGGGCGCGAAATGATTAAAAAATTTAATATTTCTAAGATATTGCTGTCGTTTTTTATAATTTTAGGATTAGGTTACTTTGTTTTTTTGGGCACACCGGTAAAAAAAGTTTATGCTTCTGGTATGTTTGGGCTTGAAGTTAAAGGCGGGGCATACTTTCAAAACCTTTCGGGACATTTAGCCGTAGGAAACGGAGGAACGGTTATAACGCCTTCCCTTTTGGGGCTTCAAACTACAAAGACGGAGCCCATGTTAAAAGTCGCTCTGTATTTATTGTACGACAATAGAATTTCTTTTACGTACGTGCCATACTTATATAGCGGTTCTACGACGATATCGCAGAAAGTTTATTTTAACGGTCAGACGTATTCTAAGAGCACTCCTGTAACTTCAAAACTTCATCTATACAGTTACAAAATGTTTTACGACCATAATTTCGAGATAAACAGATATGCCTC
>JAKAQP010000067.1:0-2818 GCA_021822485.1 bacterium | reverse complement strand
CCGATAACGCAGTTAATATTTTTTACGTTTATATTTATGCTTATGTTTTTATTTAAATTATACGATTCGTTGAAGCCGTTATCGTAATAATCCTCATTTGTAATTTGATAATCCGGTACGAACATGGTCTCGTCGGTAATGTCATCCCCGAGATTTATACTTAAGATATTATAATCGCTTTTAACCTTGCCCGTGGATTTTATTATTATATTTTTTGAGAATTCTTTTAAAATATAACCGCAAGCACGTCCCTTATTCCATTCTATATTAGGTCTTATTTCCAAAATTTTTTTACCCCTTGTAATATGCAGATATTTTTTAAAATCTATATTTTCTATAAATAAATTTTTAACGTATTTTTTTAAAATTTTAGTTTCATCGGAATTTAATAACCTGTGGTGCATGCCTATAGAAAACTTTTTATCTTCAATAATCAGATTAGGCAGTTCTGTTTTACGAAATTCATCGATATAGCCTAATGCCTGTTTAATAAATGCGATATATTTTTCGGTATTTTCGACGAGAAAATCAATTTTTAAATCGTTGTAATAACTTTTTATTTCAAAACCATGGTTTCCCGAATAAATTATATCGTTCAAAATGCCGAGTCTGTTCACTATATCGTTTAATGCGCGTCCTGTAATTATACTTACTTTTACTCCTTCTATATCGCTTAAATTTTTTAAAAATTTTTTTAGCTGTAAAGAAGGATAAACGTCTAAAGGGCTTTTGCGTATTCTCACTAAAGTTCCGTCAAAATCCAAGCAGAAAAATATAAAATCGGGATGGTAAATTTTATTATCCGAATAAGTTAATATATTCGTTTTTATTTCATTAAATTCCATAATTCCGTTTAAATGCATAATTTATTATTATATCATCTTATAAAAAATAATGAAATATTGCAAAAATAATAAAAATATTATAAAATATTGTAAAAATATGATTATATAATTATATTTTTTATTAAATCTTTAATAAAAATGTAAATTTTACCAATAAATATGGAAAAAAAAAGATTTAATGATTTAATAAAAGAAAAATTGGGCAGTATAAATTTAATAGTTGCCTCCAACAGGGAACCAGTCTCTCACGAATACTCCGGAAAAAAAATCAAAGCAGTAAAATCCGTCGGCGGACTTACGATTGCGCTTGAACCTATAATGAAAAACCTTAACGGAACGTGGGTCGTTTACGGAAGCGGAAACGCCGATAAAACGGTATCCGACGAAAAAGGCAGGATAACGCTTTCCGAAGACGGCGAATTTTATATTCTTAAAAGAATTTTTCTAAATAAAAGCGATATTAATGATTATTATTACGGATATGCAAATTCGGTTTTGTGGCCGCTGTGCCATATCGTTTACGTTAAACCGGTTTTTAATTCCGCCCAGTTTTTGGCTTACGACGAAGTTAATAAAAAATTTGCTGATTCTGTAATAGAAGAAATAAAGGAATCAAAGAGGAAACAGGAATATGAATATTTAAATTCAGGAATATCGGAAAGCGAAGGTTTAAACTCAGCAGAAAACTCTGCAGAAAGGCCGCATCCGTCTTTTGCCGAAAACGTAGTGTGGCTTCAGGACTACCATCTTGCGAGATGCGCAAAATATATAAAAGAATATGACGAAAAAATTAAAGTTTCCATATTCTGGCATATTCCGTGGCCAAATCCAGAAATATTTTCTATATGTCCCGAAAAACACGAACTTCTTGAAGGCTTGCTGGCAAACGATTTAATAGGTTTTCAAATTATTTACCACTGTCAGAATTTTTTAAGGACTTGCGAGTGGGAACTGGAGGCGCAGGTTAACTGGTCGGATTATTCCGTTACTTATAAGGGGCATAAAACATGGGTTAAGCCTTTTCCAATTTCCGTCGATGCAAATTATCTTCATCATCTCGCAATGTCTAAAGAGACCGATAAAATTCTTAATAAAATAAAAAAAACCGATGAAATTATTGGGCAGCGCTATAAATATTTAGCCGTATCGACGGACAGACTTGATTATACAAAGGGTATAGTAGAAAAGTTAAAGGCTATAGACAAAATGCTTGAAAACCATCAGGAACTTATAGGCAAGTTTGTTTTCGTCCAGTTCGCCGTTCCTTCAAGGGTTCATATAAACGCCTATAAGAAGTTAAACGAAGAAATTACGGAACTTATAACCGATATTAACTGGAAATACGGAACGTCGGAATGGCATCCGATAGCCGGCTATTTCAAACAGCTTGAATTACAGGTGTATCTTGCATACTACAGGCTATGTAATATTATGATAGTTTCTCCTCTGCACGATGGAATGAATCTTGTATCCAAAGAATATATAATGTCTAATACGGACTATAAGGGGATGCTGGTGCTGTCTAAGTTTGCAGGATCGTCGAAAGAACTATACGATGCTTTTTTAATAAATCCTTTCAATACCGAGTGTTTTGGAGAAAGGATATACGAAGCCTTAATGATGAATAAAGAAGAAAAAATCAATAGAATTAACAAGATGCAGAATATAATTATGGAAAACGATATTTACGACTGGGCTTATAATTTTCTTACAGCGCTTTATTTTATTTAATTATTATTATATTATAAAATTATGTCCGATAAAAACGGCGAAAAACAGGAAGACGAATTAAATAAAAACAAAAAAAACATACGGCCTGCGCCGTTTAAAAGACTCGGCAATATCATAGTGCCTTTAACCGTTTTAGGTTTTTTATTTTTCGCCTTGTTTTACGTTATACATTTTTATTCTAAATATCTTTCCAAAAACATGCTTCCCAAGGGTTATTTTTCTATTATAGAAGCTATATTTAT
>JAKAQP010000066.1 GCA_021822485.1 bacterium | reverse complement strand
TAATTGTCAATTTACCTTTATTTAATAAACTTTATATAATATATAAATGGATTAAATAATAAATAATGTTTTCAGATTTTTATTTAAATATTGAACTGTTCCATCCTGAAGCCGCAATGCCTAAAAGGGCTATTCAAGGCGATGCCGGATTAGACTTGTTCGTATGCGAAAAGACAGTACTAAAACCTAACGTTTTAATTTCGGCTCATACGGGAATTAAGATTGAATTCCCAGCGGGTTATGCGGCGATTATTAAGGAAAAATCCGGTTTGGCGTTAAAAGAAATAGAAATTAAAGCTGGAGTTATAGACCATGAATACAGAGGGGAAATAATCGTTTTAACGAAAAATGTGTCTAAGGATATTATTACTTTACTGCCAGGCCAAAAAATAGCACAGATGTTAATAGTTCATGTATGGACGGGTGAGCCTAACCTGGTACCTAAGGTCGATGAAGACACCGATAGAAAAGACGGCGGATTCGGTTCGACGGGTTTATAAATACAATTAATTTTAAATTAAAAATTAAAATGATAAAAGTTAATTATTATTTTACGGATAAGGAAAAACGCGGAAACGAGAAAGACGCTGGCGGTCTTGAACAAAATAGGACGACCTACCGCAATCTTTTTGAAAGAATAAAGCCTAATGAAAAAGAAAAAATTATAGAAAAGATTGATAAAAAAGAGATAAGGAAGTATATAGAAGAAGAAAATTACCAAAACCCTGAAAGCGATGGAAAATAAAACCGCCGTAATATTCGATACCGAAACAACCGGCTTTACCCAGCCTGTCTTAATAGAAGCCGCAGGTATTATTATTAACGGCAATCCTTTAAATGAACAGGACGATACTTTCGTCAAACGTTATAATCCCGGCAAGCCTATTTCTTTCGGCGCCATGGCCATTCATAATATATTGGATTGTGAATTAAAAGATTGCCCCCCTGCGTCTGAATTTAGGCTCCCTGAAAATACGGCGTATATAATAGGTCATAATATTGACTACGACTGGCAGGTAATAGGAAAACCTCAAGTCAAAAGAATAGACACGCTTGCAATGGCAAAAAAAATATGGCAAGGTTTTGATTCTTATAATTTGTCGGCATTGACGTATGCATTGACGGAGCCGGAACGGAGGTCGGAAGCCAGAAAAATTCTTGTCGACAGACATAATGCGCTGACCGATGCAAAACTTTGTTTAAATATTTTACGTTTAATATTAAAAGAAAAACCGGAATTGACTTCCTGGGGTTCGATTTGGAAATTTTCCGAAGAAGCGCGGATTCCCGATACTATGCCGTTTGGTAAACATAAAGGGATGCCTATTAAAGACGTGCCTCGGGATTACAAAGAATGGTTAAAAGGACAGCCGGATATAGACGAATATTTATTGAAAGCTCTGAAGCCTTAATAGCCGTTTATATAATTATTATAATTGGTATGAAAAATAAACAACTTTTCCTTGGTTCACTCGGTCACGCTTTTTTATTTTTTTCGTATGTTAAATACGAATCCTATTCGGTCATTTTATCGATATAATGCACAGACGTTAATTCGGATTCGGCATTTAAACTTGTATTTATTCAGCATTATCCGAATTTACGCCCGATTCTCTCAATGCTTTTTGCCTTATATGTTCTTCAAGAATTTTTTCGTTTTTTTTCTTTATTTCCATATATTCGAGGACATCTTCGGCGTTAAACACCCACACTCTTCTTAAAAAATTTTCCATTTCGCGTCTTTCTTTATGAATTAAATTTATTTTATCGATGAATTCCTGATAGCCCATTTTTTTCTTTTTAAGCGCAGTCTTTTTTCTTTTGTGAAGTTTTCTTTTGTCCATAATAATTACCTCCTTTTTATTTTTTTAATTAATATTATAAATTTAGGCGCGTTTTTCATTTATATCACAAATTTAATTAAAAAATTATGAAATTTTTGTTACAATTATGTTAAATTTTTGTTAAATTTATGTTACAAATTATTTGAACTATTGAAATAATAAAGCGTTGACGGTTTTTATCCAACCGCCTGTTTCAAATTTATTTTATTATTGCGAAAATAAGTGTATAATAGAAAAAAATAATTATATTACACGGTTAAAATTATGAATTTAAACTATCCTTTCGTAAGACCTAGAAGGCTTCGTAATTCGCCTCAATTATTAAAATTAGTTCAAGAGACTAAATTGGACCCGTCAAAATTTATTATGCCTTATTTCGTTTCGCACGGAAAAGGAATTAAGGAACCTATAGGTACTATGCCCGGGCAGTTTCGCTATTCTATAGACGAGCTTTTAAAAGAACTTAAAAAAGTCGAAGATTTAAAAATAGGCGGCATACTTCTTTTCGGTATTCCGGAACGCAAAGACGAATTTGCATCCGAGGCTTATTCGGATAACGGAATAATGCAGCAGACCGTAAAAGCAGTAAAAGACGAATACCCCGATATTTTAATTATTAACGACGTATGCATGTGCGATTATACTTCGCACGGTCATTGCGGGGTAGTAGATGAAAAAGGTTACGTTAAAAACGACGAAACCTTGGAATATCTTGCTAAAATTAGCGTTTCTTACGCAAAAGCCGGTTCGGATATTATAGCCCCTTCGGATATGATGGACGGAAGGATAAGAAAAATAAGGGAATCTTTAGACGAAGAAGGTTTTGTCAATATACCTATAATGTCTTATTCTTCGAAATATGCTTCCGCATTTTACTCTCCTTTTAGAGATGCCGCGGACTGCTTTCCTAAATTCGGCAACAGAAAATCATATCAAATGGATCCGGCTAATTCCGACGAAGCGGTGCTGGAAACCGAGCTTGATTTAGAAGAAGGCGCGGACATCATCATGGTAAAACCCGCGTTAAGCTATCTGGATATAATTTACAAAATAAAACAGACTTTTAAAAGACCTCTTGCCGCTTATAACGTATCGGGAGAATATTCCATGATAAAGGCCGCCGCTAAGATGGGTTACATCGACGAAGAACTTGCGGTTTTAGAAACGCTTACTTCTATGAAAAGGGCGGGCGCCGATATTATTATAACCTATTTTTCGCTTTATGCCGCAAAACTGATCGGATAAATTTCTAACAATATTAAATATTTTTAGAAATATTGCGAGGATATATACAACATATATTTCTATACCGGATACGCTTAATCGTACTATTTATAGAGCCATAAAAAAATTTAATTATAATATTTAAGGAGAAAACTAACCGATGAAAATATTGGTAACGGGAGGAGCGGGATTTATAGGCAGTCATATCGTCGATATGCTTGCGGATAATAATCATGAGGTTGCGATAATCGATAATCTTTCAAGCGGCTTCGAATATAACGTCAATAAGGCTGCAAAATTAATAAGGTCGGATATTAACGATTTTAACGGCATTGAAAAAATATTTTCGGAAGAAAAGCCGGATATAATATATCATTTAGCGGCCCAGATAGACGTCAGAAAGTCCGTTGCCGATCCTATTTTCGATGCCAGGACTAATATTATGGCAACTATTAATTTAATTAAACTTTCTAACGATTTTAAGATTAAAAAGTTCATTTTTTCTTCAACGGGCGGTGCTATATATGGAGATACGGACGACAGGCCTACAAAAGAAACTCATGCTGAATGGCCGCTATCTCCTTATGGTATAGCAAAGCTTACTGTAGATAAATTTTTAAATTTTTATCATGAAGTTTACGGATTAAAATATATTTCTCTGCGTTACGGCAATGTATACGGTCCAAGGCAAAATCCCCACGGCGAAGCAGGAGTCGTCGCTATTTTTTTAAATAAAATGCTAAAAAACGAGCAGCCCGTAATAAACGGAGATGGAGAGCAGACAAGAGATTATGTATACGTTAAAGACGTTGCCGAGGCGAATATTTTAGCTCTTAAATATATTGATAAAGTCGGCATATATAATGTCGGAACTTCGATAGAAATCAGCGTAAACGCTTTATTTGAAGAAATTAATAAAAATTTTAATAAAAGTTTTAAACAGGTTCACGGTCCTGCTAAACAGGGAGAGCAGAAAACAAGCTGTTTAGATATCGGAAAGATAGAAAAAGACCTCGGTTTTAAGCCTAAAGTAAATTTCGGCGAAGGTATTAAAATGACGTATGAATGGTTTAAGGAAAAAAAATGTTGACAAATTATTAAAGATTTTGTTATTATTAAAGTTTCTAAATATTGCGGGGTTTTTGGGAATTTTTTTGACTTGCTGGCGTAGCTCAATGGCAGAGCAGCTGATTTGTAATCAGCAGGTTGCGGGTTCGATTCCCATCGCCAGCTCCATATAGTTTTAGAAATAATTTTACTATAATAAGATTTAAATCTGATTGGGTTGGGTGTTAAGGAGAGGTGCCCGAGCGGCTAAAGGGAACAGACTGTAAATCTGTCGGCGCGAGTCTACGAAGGTTCGAATCCTTCCCTCTCCACCATTTAAGTCTTAATTTTAAATATATTTCATATCCGGTAAATATTATTGAAATATGAAGTTATGATTTAAAATATTAATATTTTTTAATGCGGGAATAGCTCAGTTGGTAGAGCGTCAGCCTTCCAAGCTGAATGTCGCGGGTTCGAACCCCGTTTCCCGCTCCATTTTTTAAGATACGTTTATGGACGAACGCCCATGTAGCTCAGTGGTGGAGCACTTCCTTGGTAAGGAAGAGGCCATCGGTTCAATCCCGATCATGGGCTCCAATAAAAATAATTTAGAATATTTTAAAAACGAATATTTTTTCATAGGAGGAGAACTAAATGTCCAAAGAGAAATTCGACAGATCTAAGCCTCACGTCAACATAGGAACCATAGGTCACGTTGACCACGGCAAAACTACTTTAACTGCCGCCATCACGAAAGTTCTTGCAA
>JAKAQP010000065.1 GCA_021822485.1 bacterium | reverse complement strand
GGTTTTAAATTGTCAAAAAAAACGTTTATATTATTTATCGAATTTTTTTGGATGTTTTTCTTTATAGACATTCGAATAAATTCCGAAATAGATACTCCTAAAATCTCCGATTCTTTCCTCGCCTTTTGAAAAATTTCCTCCTCGATGTATATCTGGGTTCTATGCATAATCTCCACCTTTTAATTTAAATATTATACTTTATGATGTATAAATTATACATCATATTCGACCATTAGTCAACTCTTCATTTATCGGCTGCTGTTGTTTGTGCTAAATTTCGGTTGATTACTTCTATTATTTTAGTTATGTCTATTTTTCCCATACATTCAAGGGTGTTGCAAATTATTTCCTGGGAAAAGGGGTCGGATTTATTTAATATAATTCCGGCTTTTCGGCCATATAGTGCCTTAAAAATAAAACATTGCATTTGTCTATTAATAAAGAACCTGTAGTATTTGGAATTAAAGGGGTCAGAATTAAAGGGGTCAGATTTATTTAAATGATAAAAAAAGTAGGAATAAATAAATTGACGGAAAATATTTTTTGTGCTACATTGATAATTGATATATAAAAGATGAAAATAAATCTATAGAAATTTATTAACTAAAATAAATTTATTGTTTTATTTTATTTGTTATAGGAGGAAGAGCTAAGTTATGAAAGCGGTTAAAGTTTTACCTAAAGGGCAAATTACAATTCCTAAAAATATTAGAAAGAAATTTAATATAAGCGTGGGCGATCCTCTTTTAATTCAAGAAAAAGATGATGAAATAATTTTAAAAAAGACGAAAACTATCTTTGATTACGCAGGGATTCTTCCAGATTTAGGCTTAAGCATTAGTGAAATTAAAAATATGGTAGAAAAGGATATCGCCAATGAAAATAAATAATGCTTTTATCGATATCAGCGTTATATTACGGATATTAACCAAAGACGATAAAAATAAAATGGAAGACGCCGTAAGATTAATAAAGGATTCTGCAAAAAACGGCATTTATTTATATGTATTGCCGATAGCCTTAATAGAAACCGTTTTCGTTCTTGAAAAAATATATAAATTTTCAAAATTAGAAATTAAAGAATTAATAGAAAGCATCCTGAATACTCCAGAACTTCATTGCGAATTAGATGATGTTTTTAGAAAGGCTGTTTTTTTATATTACGAAAAGAATATAAAATTTGGCGATGCGCTAATGTCTTCATGGGCTATACAAAAAGGAATATCGGTTGTTTATACGTATGATACTAAGGATTTTAAAAGAGTAAACGGCTTAGAAGTCAAAAAACCATAAACGTTATAAAACAGTTTAAAAAAGGGGTCAGATTTATTTATTATTCAGTCGGGAGTAAGATACGGAGGCGGGCGTTTATGAAAGCGAAGCTTTTATGCCCGCCGGAGTGAAATAAATCTGACCCCTTTAAAAAAATAAAAGATATTTGCATAAAGTTGCGGTATGGAGTATAATTAATGAATAAAAAATAATATAAATATATATATATATCGACATTGTTAAAGTTAAAAGCGCGGTATCCCTTTAAAGGCGTCTCTTTAAATATTCCTCCGAAACTATTCGCAGTGTTAATTTGTATAAAAACAGGAGGATTTTAAAGAAATGTTAAAAAATTTAAAGACTATTGAAGAAATGAGTTTTAAAGATTTAAATTTATCGGAAAATTTGATGAAGGCTATTGACGATGCGGGTTATGAAAATCCGACGGCGGTTCAGGCGAAGTCTATACCTATAGTGCTTTCGGGAAAAGACCTTCTTGCCGGAGCGCAGACGGGAACTGGAAAGACGGCGGCTTTTACTCTTCCGATACTGCATATGCTTTCGGGGAAAGATACGGCAGAAATTAAAGATAAGACTTATAAAAACGACAGGCAGGAAAGGAAGTTTTCGACCGCTTCCGCATTAAAGTCCAAGCCGAGATGCCTTGTGCTGGTCCCTACCAGAGAGCTTGCGGTGCAGGTCGAGGAATCGGTAAAAACGTACGGAAAATACCTTCCGCTTAAATCGACGTCGGTTTTTGGAGGAATGAGCATAGTTCCTCAGATAAAAGCGCTGAGGCGTAATGTAGATATATTAGTAGCTACGCCGGGAAGGCTTCTCGACCATGCGGGACAAAAAACGGTAGATTTATCTGGAATTGAAATTTTAGTTCTGGACGAAGCGGACAGAATGCTGGATATGGGTTTTATAGTAGATATTAAAAAAATTATTGCGCTTTTGCCTAAACAGAGGCAGAATCTTTTGTTTTCGGCGACTTTTTCGGAAAGAATCAAGTCGCTGTCGGAATTTGTTCTTCGCAATCCGGCTTTCGTGCAGGGAGAAAAACAGAATTCTGCTTCGGAATTGGTCGACCAGAGCGTTCATATGGTTTCGCAGAAGTTAAAAAGCCATCTGTTATCCTACATCATTAAACATCATAAATGGGAGCAAGTGCTTATTTTTACGCGTACTAAAAACGGAGCTAACAGGCTTGCGGACAAGCTTGCGGCGGACGGAATTTCGGCGACTGCAATACACGGAAACAAAAGCCAGCCTGCGAGAATTAAGGCGCTTAATCAGTTTAAAGACGGTTCGGTAACCGCTTTAGTAGCCACGGACGTGGCTTCGAGAGGTATCGATATAGACCGCCTGCCGTATGTTGTTAATTTTGAACTGCCTAACGCGGCCGAAGATTACGTTCACCGTATCGGAAGAACGGGAAGAGCTGGGGTTAGCGGAAAGGCGGTTTCTTTGGTCGACAGGGAAGAAATGCGTTTCTTAAAAGAGATAGAAAGGTTTATAAAACGTGAAATACCGAGGGTTATGTTCGACAGTTTCGTGCCTCCGGCAAATATTAATATGGCGGCGTCGCCTGATAAGGCGGTATCGCATAGAAATCATAATAATTACGACGGGCAGTTTAAAGGCAGGACGAGGACGGCGCAGGGTAAAACGCCCGGAAGGCAGAACCGTTTTAATACCGGTGCGGAAACCGACGGCTCTGAAGGTTCAAAAAATTTGTTCCGTTCTAAAAACAATTCATTAAAACCTTTAAATTCGTCTCGTTTTGGAAATCCCAAAAAGCAAAATTTTTCAAAAAATTATTTTTCTAAATCGGCTAAAGTCAAATAAATAGTCATTCCCGCGAAAGCGGGTACGGTTTAAAGCCGTCAGTATTTATACGACTCATCCAGATAAAAAATATCTAACGGTGAGTTAAGGTAGTATATTAAAAAAATGTTAGACAAAATTCGATTTATAAAATAAAATGTATTCTTTAAGAGATTAATAAAGAAGATAAATAAAGAAGATAAATAAGAGCGAATTAATCGGCAATACAATATATTTATTAATAATATAATAACAATAATAACACCCTTAGGAAAGCTAATGCCAATGATATGAAAATCAGGGTCGAACCGGAAATAAGCGGAAAGAAAGACGGCTATGATATAATAATCGACGCCGGAATTATAGGAGGAGTTTCCGCGGAAGAAATCGTTTCGGCGTTTAGTTCCGCCGCCGTAAATTTAAAAGCGGGGTTTTTAGCAGTAACATCCGAAACAGTCTATGGCTTATACGGAGTTAAATTTTCAGCTTTTCTTAAAAAATGCGGAATAGAAAATTTTGATTTCATAGTCCTTCCCGACGGAGAATCCACAAAGAGCCTTAAATATCTTGCCGATATTCACGACCGTCTGATAGATAACGGTATGGAAAGGTCGGATTCTATAATAGCTTTCGGAGGCGGGGTTGTAGGCGACCTTGCTGGTTTTGCCGCGGCTACGTATCTAAGGGGAATTAACTTTATTCAGGTTCCGACTACTTTGCTTGCCGACGTGGATTCAAGCGTAGGCGGGAAAACCGGCATAGACCATCCTAAAGGCAAAAATCTTATAGGCTCTTTTTACCAGCCGAGAGCAGTCCTTATAGACGTAGATATCCTTAAAACATTAGATAAAAGAGAATTAATCAACGGATTTGCTGAAGTCATAAAATACGGAGCGGCGTTAGACGCGGATTTTTTTTCTTATCTTGAATCGAATTATAAAAAAATCCTTGCTTACGACGAAGAAACTTTAATCCGTATAATAGAAAAGTCGTGTTCTATTAAAGCGCATATCGTCAATCAGGACGAAAAAGAATCGGGGCTGCGTTCCGTTTTAAATTTCGGACACAGTTTGGGGCATGCCATCGAAACTTTGTACAATTACGAAAATATTAAGCACGGCGAGGCGATAGCCATAGGAATGGTTTTTGCCGCAAAACTGTCTAAACATCTTGGATTATGCGGCGAAGAAGAGGTGGCGAGAATTAAAAATTTAATAATAAATTCAGGCCTGCCGTCCGATATTCCGGATTTTACTCCGGAACAGTACGTAAACGCAATGAAATTAGACAAAAAGGTGTCCGATAAACAGATAAAATTCGTGCTGATAAAAGGAATAGGGGTATATGAGTTTAAAAAGTTGGATTTCAGCTTTTTATTTAATTATCTGGCTAAAATTTAATAAGCAGGCTAAGTTATAAACGCCGCAAAATTAATAAAAACGCCCAATAATTAAATTCGGGCACCGCAAATTTGAAATGCAAAATTATGAATGCAGGGCAGATTCCGATTAAAAAAGACGAATTTGAGGCTTTTATAGAAAATTATATATCTTTTCTTAAAATAGAAAGAGGTTTAAGCCTTAATACCGTTTCTTCGTATTATTTGGATTTAATGAAATTTCACGCTTTCGTAAAGGACAAAAATATTAATTTTAAAGAACTATCTCCATTTTTTTTTCAGGATTTCCTGTCTTATCTTTCCGAGCTAAATTTAAGCGGAAAAACAAGGGCGAGGTTTTACTCGTCTATTAAAGGATTTTATAAATTTTTATTTAAACGCGGCATT
>JAKAQP010000064.1 GCA_021822485.1 bacterium | reverse complement strand
CCAAATGCGGTTCGAAAATTAAGTTTTATGATAATATTCCTGTTTTAAGCTATATAATTTTGTCGGGAAAATGCAGAAAGTGCGGCCATAAGATTTCTCTAATTTATCCGGCAGTTGAATTATTAACGGCTTTAATTTTTTATTTATTATTCGTAAAATATTTTTATAATGCTTATTTTTTTTATAAAATTAACATATTTAATATCGGTTATTTTAGGGATTATCTATGGTCGCGGCTTGATTATTTTATCGCGTACGGCTTTTTTATGTTTCTATTGATTCCCGTCGCCTTTATTGATTTGTTTCATCAAATAATACCTGATATTTTGAATATTTTGATGATTATTTCGGGATTTGTTTTTAATATCCTGCTTTTACATAAATCCTTTTTATTTCCGTTATACGGCTTTCTTGGAGCTGGTCTATTTTTTTATTTTATAGCGTTTTTTTATGAAATTATTAAAAAAAAGGAAGGGCTCGGCGGCGGCGATATAAAGTTAATAGCGGGAATAGGTTCATTCATCGGATTTCAAGGGGCTATATTTACAATTTTTACAGGTTCCATTTTTGCTTTAATAGGATTTTTTATCGCTTTTATATTCTTTAATTCTTATAGCAATAAAAAAATACCGTTCGGCCCCTTTCTATCGTTGGCAGCGGTTTTGTATATATTTTACGGTTATAATTTAGTTAATATGTATATCGGTATGATAAAAAAATAAAAATCAAAAATAAATTGACAATTTTTTTTTGATGTGCAAAAATAAAAAATAAATGGTAAAATGAATAGAATTATTTAAATTTAATTAAGAGGCTAATTATGAAAACGGATTTTAAAAAAAAATCAATTAAAACCAGAGTATTTTTCATTTTTTTTATTTTTGTATCGATTGTTTTTTTTACAAAAAGTGCGGATGCCTCTGTTAAAATAGGTATTTTACCATATAAAATAATTTCTACGCATTATGCGGAATACTCTTATATAAAAGATAGCATTCCCGTCATATTGGCTTCAAATTTATCTTCAAACGGCGTTTCGGTTTCAAGAAACTCCGATATAAATAGTTTTATTAAGAAAAACCGTATAACCTCTTTTTCGACCGGTAATCTTTTAAAAATTTCGAAACATTTTGATTTAAAATATTTAGTTTTTGGAAGGATAATTAAAATTGGGAATGTCTTTGATATTACGACGAATATATTTAGTCCTTCCGAAAGAGCGGTTGTTTATAGACGCTCTCTTCAGGTTTTAGGCTCAAAATTCATAATAAACGATGTAAACGGATTATCTAAAGCCATTAAAATAAAAATTGCATCGCTAACCTCCAGAGAAAGGGTTCAAAAGCCGGAAAAATTTCAAGCGGCTTACCCCGTAGTTTCTTCCGCCCCGCCGTCTGCAAGCAGTATGTATATCAAAAGATTTAGTCAAAGCAATAAAGGGCTTTTAAGAACTCCTACAAAACATTATGTGATTCAAGCTTTTAGCGCAGGCAAATTTTTAAATAAGGGCGCTCAGATCGCAGTTGCCACGAGAAGCCGTGTTATACTCTATAACCTTTTGACAAACGGAGGTTTAAAAAAACTTGCCCAATATAATTTATCTATACGGTCAAATGCCGTATATATCGGATTTTATAAAATATCGAAAGATAGAGCGGCGATAGTGCTTACAAAATCGCAGTTGGGCACAATAGTATCATACTTGCTCGCTTATAATAACGGGAAACTTATTAAAATAACTCCAAATTATAATTTATTTTTAAGAGTGATGAGCCTTAAAAACCATAAAAAGGTGATAGTGGGACAAAATCCTATATCGGTTGTTCCGTCCGGCAGATACTTTAACGATGCCGTTATAGGTCAAAATACATATCCGATAGGACAGTTTGGCGGCAGTACATATGTTTACGGGTTTAATAAAAGTAATAATACCTTAGTAAAGACCGGAAAACTCCCATTTTTTTCGGGTATAACCCTTTACGGCACGGCTTACGGCAATTTTATGGGAAACGGAAAACAATATCTTTTAGCCTTGTCTAATTCCGGAAATTTATTGCTTATAAATAAAAATGGAAAAACCGTATATACAAGTTCAAAGACTTATGGCGGCTCTCCCCTCCAAATCGATGTTCCATCCTTTAATGGGGTTCGCAGTTCAAGCGTTACCGGCGGTTTAATCTATAATGTTCCCGCGCAGGTTAGCAAGTTCAGTATTAATGGAAAAGACGGTATAGTCGTAATAAAGAACTATCGGCAGGGAGCATTTATGCGGCATCTAAATTATTACACTAAAAACTCCGTTTATAATTTAGTCTGGAATAGTATGAATTTTTATCCTGTGTGGAAAATAAGGTCTGTTGCGGGATACAGCGCAGGGTTTTCTATTTTTAAATTGAATAAAAAAACATATCTGGCAAATGCAATAGTTCAAAACTCAGGCTCTCTGTTTTCAAAACCGGAAAGTTATATCGCGATATATAAGCTGTCGTCATAATAACCTAAAAATTGCAGATATAAATCTTTGAAATAGCTTTATCCTAAATCGGGATTTGGGTTATTAAGTATTATTGTAATTTAAAACATAATCTGATACAATAAATACCTATCGTTAAAAAAACAGGTTTTAAAAAGTTATTTTAAAAAGGCGGTGTAGCTCAGTCGGTTAGAGCATACGGCTCATATCCGTAGTGTCCGGGGTTCGATTCCCTGCACCGCCACCACTTAAAAAATAAAACCCGCTCATTTAAGCGCTCTCCCGTATTTTCCGACGTAAACGAACACGAACCTCAAGAACGAAAATCAATATTAAAATTATTATATTTTCAAGGGCGGTTTCTGAATGTTCGTTCCATTTTGTCATAAAGATAAAAGAATAAAAATGTTATGTTTTAAAGCTTAAACGGCAAAGACGAAAGAATAAAGACGAAAAAAAATAAATTGTAATAATTTGTAAAAAAATATAAAATTTGAGAAATGTTTTTTTTAAGTTAATTTATGGCTAATAAAAAATAATTAAAAATATTATGGATAAAAGTCGATATTATTCTGTTATAATTTTGCTTATTTTTTTACAGATTATATCGGCCGCAATAATATTAATTATTAATTTTATAAATATATCCGCCAATAATTCAAGTATTATTTTATTCGCAGAGTCGTTTATATTTGTTTTAACCTTAATATTATTTGTTGCGGCAATAAAGTTTAAGAAAAAAATATTCGATCAAGACCTTGAAAATATGGCTTTGACGGACGGGCTTACCAGTCTTTATAATAGAAGATATTTTGATATGTTTTATGAAAATATATTCAATCAAAGTTCAAGATACGGTATTCCGCTGACGTTAATTATGTGCGATATAGACCATTTTAAAAAAATAAACGACACATACGGACACGATAAGGGAGACGTAGTTTTAAAAGAGATTGCAAATATATTAAAATCGAATACCAGAAAAACCGATATTGCGGCGAGATTTGGAGGGGAAGAGTTTATGGTTTGCCTTCCTTCTACCGAAATAACGAGCGCATTGGACGTAGCGAGAAAAATTAAGCAGATGGTTTTAAAAATTAAAATGAAAGATATAAAAAAAGTAACCGTCAGTATGGGGGTTACTTTTTACAGAAAAGAGTTTGAGAATAACCCAAAAGAACTTTTGAAACGTTTAGACGATCTTCTTTATGAAGCAAAAAAAAGAGGAAGAAACAGAATAATTTCTGAAGACCATACTGGAGATATTATAGAAGTCGAAGAAAATCCCTGGTTAGACGAATAAAATATAATTAATATCATACGCCGATATTTATACAAATAATTAATTTTTTTGTTAAAGGAGAAAGATTATGGCAAATACGATAAATCCCGGCCACGATATCTTGGAAGTAGGTCAAAACAGAATGGAATTAGTCGATTTCAGGCTGTTTCGCATAGACGAAGAAGGCGAGGAAAGAGAAGGTATTTATGGGATAAATGTTGCGAAAGTTATAGAAATTATTAAAATGCCGGAAGATATATCGGAAGCGCCGAATACGTCGGAGTTTGTAGAAGGCATGTTTAATTTACGGGGTAGCGTCGTTCCTTTGGTAAATCTCCCAAAATGGATGGGTATTATAGAACCGGAAGAATTAAACAGAAAGAACTTTAAGGTTATTATAACTGAATTTAACAGGATAAAAGTGGGGTTTATAGTACATGAAACCACAAAAATAAGGCGTGTTTCATGGGACGATATCAGCGCTCCGGAATTGTCGTCGGTAAGTTCGATGGATTCGAAAGTAACTGGAATTATCAAGGTCGAAAACGACGAGCTTCTTCTTTTGCTGGACTTTGAATCTATAGTGGATGAA
The DNA here is from genome assembly GCA_021822485.1 of bacterium. Classification (GTDB taxonomy): domain Bacteria; phylum SZUA-79; class SZUA-79; order Acidulodesulfobacterales; family Acidulodesulfobacteraceae; genus Acidulodesulfobacterium_A. Next base: position 606 of record JAKAQP010000064.1, on the reverse strand, counting down.
CTTGGTTTTTACAACAGGGAAAATCTGGAAATAGAAACGGAAAAAAATGAATTCGGCGGAGATAAAACAATACTTATCGTCGACGACTCGTCTTCGGCGAGAAAAATAATAAATAATGCATTAACTAAGGAAGGATTCAAAACAGTGCTTGCAGAAAACGGAAAAGTCGCTCTTGATGAGATTTATGAAGATAAATATAATTTTAGCGCAATCATTTGCGACGTCGAGATGCCCGTCATGGACGGCTACACATTTACTAAGACGTTGAAGTCAGATGATAAATATAAAAATATTCCGATTATAATGCACTCTTCTCTGAGCGGGACAGAAAATTCAGAAAAAGGAGAGCGTGCCGGCGCAGATTTTTATGTGGTAAAATTTGACCCCGTAGAATTCATAAGCACTATAAAAAAGGTGCTTTGACAAATCAAAACTAAAAATCAAAATTAAGTTGCAATTTTATATTTAACTAAATTTGCTTAATATGGCTGAGAAAATATTTTTTATAACTGGAATCGATACAAATATAGGGAAAACATTTTGCAGTTCCCTTTTATTGTCTGCTATTAAGGAGAAAGGTATTGATGCCGGATATATGAAGCCCGT
>JAKAQP010000023.1 GCA_021822485.1 bacterium | reverse complement strand
AAAATCAATGTCTGCGATTGAAATATTGCGTCGGGTCGCTAATTCCTGCTTCTTCAAATCCGCGCTTTCTTAAGATGCAGGAATCGCAAACCCCGCATGCCAGACCGTCTATAGGGTCGTAACAACTATGGGTAAGATTAAGCGGCGCTCCTATCTCAACTGCTTTTAATATAATATCTTTTTTGGTTAGCCTTAAAAGCGGAGCGTTTATTTTAAAATTTATCCCGCCTGTTACGCCTGCTTTAGTAGCTAAATTAGCCATGTTTTCAAATGAAGCTAAATATTCAGGCCTGCAGTCGGGATATCCGCTGTAGTCTATATAATTAGCTCCGATAAAGATATCCGAAGCCTTTTCTACTTCCGCTGCGGCAAGGGCATAAGACAAAAAAATAGTATTTCTTGCGGGAACGTAAGTTGCGGGAATATCGTTTTTTTCGGCAGTTTCTTTATTATCGCAAGTTCTTTCCGCTTTTATTCTGTTTTTAGGCACGCTTATATTTTTATCGGTTAAAGCTGAACCTTTAATGCCGCTAAAATCGAGGTTTACGATAAGATGCTTTTTTAAACCGAAAAAGTTTATTATATTTTTAGCGTGTTCTATTTCGGTCTCGTGTCTCTGGTTATAAAAAAAAGTAACCGGAACAGGCTCAAATCCTTCGTCTATGGCAATTTTAAGAGTAGTGGTCGAATCTAAACCGCCGCTGAAAAGCACTACGGCTTTTTTATTTTTATAACCGTCGTTATATTTATTATCGTTAATGTTCATTTGTATTATTATAACAAATTTTTCGAATATAGTGTGGAGGAAAAAGTGTGAGTAAAAGTCGTCTTTATAATTTAATATACTTATGTTATAATTATTCAAATCTAATTCGCAGTAGAATTATAAATTAGCAAAATTTAAATTGAATTTAAATCGCGTTAAAATTAACCGAATAAAATAACCAAAAAAGGAATATTATGTTAAAAAATTATCCTCTTTATATAAACGGCAAATGGATTGAAAAGAAAGAAACTTATGAAGTGATTAATCCTTTTAACGGCGAAACCGTTGCGTTTTTGAGCAAACCCGACGGGTCTGACATAGAAGCGGCGGTTTTTTCCGCAGAAAAAGGGTTTCATAAGATGAGAAGCCTTCATACATACGAAAGGTTCGAGATACTTGAAAAAACGGGGGATGTTTTGAAACGCAACGCTAAAGAGATTGCGCATTATATTTCTTTGGAAGTCGGAAAGGCTTATAAATATTCCCTTATAGAAACTCAAAGGGTAGTCAATATTTTTAAATACGCCGCCGAAGAAGCAAAAAGGATACACGGCGAAACCGTACCTATGGACGTAGTCAAGGGGTTTGAAGACAGACTGTCTTTTTATTTAAGGGTTCCGGTCGGTATTATAGGCGCTATTACGCCGTTTAATTTTCCTGTTAATCTTCCGGCGCATAAAATCGCTCCAGCTATAGCCGCCGGAAACAGCATCGTATTTAAGCCGTCTATAAACGGTTCTATTACCGCATATTTTTTGGTTCAGGCAATGCTGGAAGCCGGACTGCCGGAACATGCGCTGAACCTGCTTTACGGCGATAAAGACACCGGAGAAGCTATCGTAGCTAACGATAAAATCCGCATGATAAGTTTTACCGGAAGTCCGAAGGTCGGCAGGGAAATAATGGCTAAAGGCGGCCTTAAAAAATATACTATGGAGCTTGGAAGCAATTCCGCCCTCATCGTAGATAAAACCGCCAATATTATAGAAGCCGCAAGAAAAGCGGTAATCGGCGCTTTTTATAATTCGGGACAGGTCTGCATATCGCTTCAAAGAATTTACGTGCATCAGGATATAGAAAGCGAGTTTTTAGAGCATTTTGTTAAAGAAACCAAAAAATTAAAAACAGGCGACCCGCTCGACGAATCTACCGACATCGGTCCGATTATCAATTCCGAATCTAAACAGAGAATTATCGGATGGGTGGAAGAAGCCGTCAAAGAAGGAGCAAAAATTGAACTCGGCGGCGATTTTAACGGAAACATAATGAATCCCACCATTTTTTCGGGCGTTAACGAAAAGATGAAAATATCGTGTCTCGAAGTTTTTGCTCCTATAGTTTCTACGGTTCCATTTAAAGATATTCAGGATGCCGTCCGTATGGTAAACGACTCAATTTACGGACTTCAGTCCGGCATATATACCAATGATATCAAAAATGCTCTTTATTTCATAAAACATATCGATACGGGCGGCGTTTTAATAAACGACATTCCGACTGCGAGAGCCGACCACCAGCCTTATGGCGGCGTAAAAGAATCAGGCATAGGAAGGGAAGGCGTAAAATATGCCCTCGAGGAAATGACCGAGCTTAAATTCGTCAGTTTCGCCTGATAACCTTTTCTTTAATATTTTTACTTTTTTTAGATTATATGGTATATTTTATATATAGAGTTATTCTAATATATCCATTTTTTAAATAATAAACGTAATTAAAAAATCGATAAATTTAAAATGGACATTGATAAAATAGGAAAAGATAGCGGCGGAGATATTAACGTAAATATTATTAGAATAAAAAAAAATGAAATAATAGACCAGATTATTCATAATGCATTGACATCAAATATCGAGCTTGGAATTACTGTTTTTCCTCAAGACCAGTTTTTTAAATCTTATTTTATAGAGATAAATCCTAAATATTTAATTATAGACAGTCTTATGCCTTTCTACGGAAACAAGATACTGCCTAAGACGGAACATCTAAAAATAAACATAAAAGCAGACAATCAAATAGCGGACAAATATTTCGTTTCAAAATATAAAGACGAAATAACTTCGGGAAACGAAAGTAATTTTTTGATTTATAAACCTGAAGAAATAGTGATAGTCGAAAAAAGAAGCGTTCTAAGAGTTTCAACCGGCGAATATAATGCGGCTTTTATCGTCGGCAAATACAAAAATAACGACTTTTTTTATCCTCTGTATGATTTATCGTGGAACGGCATATCTTTCAATTCCGATGTAAAAATGGAACAGGGAACGTTACTAAAAAATATTATTGTAAAATTTTTAGATAAAATTATTCATATGGATTTAAAAATTATTCATTCTACTTATACTAATAATGACGGAAAATTCAGGATCGGATGCTATATAAACAATATTTCGGAAAAGGACAGGGATGTCCTGATTAACTTTATTTTAGGCATAGAAAGACAAAATATAAAAAATGCCGATTAACTAAGAAATAATATAAGAAAACCGTATATATTATTTCTTGTTAAAAAGGTTAATTGGAGCGTTAGTCGGAAAAGCCGCCGGGTATTTATATAGCGTTTAAATCGAAGGCTTTTTTGAAAAATATTTCGGCTTCCTCGGATTTACCGGAATTTTTAAGGCATCTTGCATATTCGTAATGGTATCTGGGGTTGTTAGGGTTATAAGCCATAGCGCGCTGGAAGTATCTAAGGGCTTTGTCGTACAGTCCGTATATTTTACCCTGCATTTCTTCTCTGTAAACGTATCCGTATATGTTTTTAGCGCCGTTAGATTCCGAAAAGTTTTCGCCGTTTTCTTCGCCGCGTATATCTTCTATTTTGCGAAATAACTCTTTTTTTGCCGACGGTTTCGAATATTCCCCGACTGTATCGTTTAATTCAATTGTGTCCTGCAATTTTATATCATTCGATTTTAAACCGTTTTTTTCTTCAGCGTTTAAATCGACGCAGTCGGCAAGTTCGTCCATAATAAAAAGTCCGTTCATAAAGCAGATTTCGTCTTTAGTATAGTATCCGTTAATTTTTTCTTTCCATCCCGAAAGTATTAAAAAAAACTTATCGTACGCTTTATCGAAAAGTTTAGGGTCAAAAGCGGCTTCATCTCTTCTCGACCTTTCCTTTCTAAATTCTGCGAAAGGATCTTCTTTGTTTTCCGATTCATATTCGGCATAGTCTTCAAGGTTTTTCGGTTTATACTCTATATTGTTTGTTATAACGGGAATTTCCCTTGCATATATAAGCAGATTATAAAAAAAAGTCAAAGCTTCCGCCTCTTTAATTTCATATAAAAAGCTGCATAAATTAAAAAGCTGCGGAATTATATAATTCCTGTATTTTATTTTGGGAGCGGCGCGGAAAAGATCCGCACACGTTTCTATCAAAGCCGGTAAACTTTGCTTATCATGTTTAGAAAGTTTTTTTAGAGCCTGAATAACAGTCAGATAATAATTGGATAAAAGCACTTCAAAAAGCATAATACTTAATTCGCTGCCCGATTCGTTTCTTTTGAGGGAGCCGGCTTGTATTTTTTTTTCCGCATTCTTTTCTATCTCATCAATATTATAATTATAATCGGAGGCGTTCAGACGTTTTAAATAGCCGTCAAAAGATTCCTTGAATATTTCTACTTGTTTCGCAAGATTTTCAAAGTCCGGATTATTTTCTTCTTTATTTTTTTTCATAAATTTATACCTCTAATTTTTTATTTTTTTGATTTCTTTATTTTTAGTTCGCTTTAGCGTTTGACGGTACTGGTCGCAAGATCCCCTATAAAATTGATTAAAGCCGTTTTTGATATAGATTTTTCTGCCGCATCTTCCGTTTTTAAAGCAAGAAGCCTTAATTCTTCGCCTGTTTTGCGGTCTATAAAAAGGAGTTTCATATCTTCATCGGTATCTCTAAGCATCGCTAAACGCATGGAAGTATTAGATTCGATATCAAGTTTTATATCGTTAAGCATTATTTTGTCGTTCAAATCTAATCTGCTTATGTCGTTTAAAAGTTTTTGCATAACTTCTTTGTTATATATCATAAGTTTGCCTTCATTTCCTTCCTTGCCGCCGTTTTTAGGGATATTGCCTTCGGAATCGTTATTGAAACGCCTGAGCCCCGACGTATTTTCAAAATATTTCTCCCTGTAATATCCCGTATTTTTATCGATTAAAACTTTATAAGCATCTGCAAGCCGGTGTTTGTCTTCGCTAAGCGCTATAAGATTGGCGACGTTTTCCCTTCCGTCGTCCTGCAGTTGGTTGATATGATGAATTTCTATCCTTCCGGCTATTTCTCCTTTTTGGTAATCTTTTAATCCGTTTAAAAATTCCATATCTCTTATTTTTACATAATGCATAATTTTTTGCCAGTTATGAATCGATTCGATTTCTAAAATTTTTTTATCGTTTATCGTTACTTTTAAATTTTTGAAGCCGTCTAAAGTGTCTTTATATTCTTTTAATCTTCCGAGAGAGGGGTTTTTACCGAATTCTTCTCCTTCGCCGTCATATCCCTTTTTAAATTTGTACGCTGAAGGCGTTTCGGTTATAAAGTATCTTATTTGGCTCGATTTTCCGGCGGCATTATCCGTTAAGCTTACTATTCCCGGGGCGGCGTTTTTTGCGTATATAGCGATATCAGGCTTTATAAAGGGAATTTTTTGTTTTAAATCAAAATAATTTTCAAGCGTAAATTTTGACAGCTTATATTCTTCGTTGAACTTTCGGTCGTGCTTTGCATAGTTGCCCGCATATTTAGCCGAATTTATATCGTTAAATTTTTCCGACGACATCATTATATTTTTTACCGTTATATTTCTTCCGTAAGGAGACATAGAGCCGAAAGAAGCTCCCTGAACTTCGACGAAACTGTTTTTTAAAAACAGGTCGTTAAAATTGCTTTTAACGTCTTTGTCTATAAAACCGTATGTGTTTAATAAAAAATTTTCGCTGTTTTTTACTATAAATCCAGAATTTAAAAGAGCTTTTATTTCATTTTCGCCTTTTGAAATCATCCTCTCCTTAATTATATTTTTATTAATATCTTTATTTACATCTTTGTTGTTTTGATTTAAATTTAGAATATCTAAACTTTCGTCCTTTGCCGCCGAATTTATTGTCAGTCTTTCAGGCTGAAAAGCCGTTTTATTCCACAGGTTTAATTCCATAAGATATTCTCCTTAAAATATTTTATATTTAACAATATATCAAATTAATGTTACGGTATTATGACAATAATGTTACGATTCGGTTAAATTTTTGTTAAAAATATGTTAAAAAAAACTTACGTATATGATATGATATGAAGTTGCGAGGATTTATATAATTATGGATAAAAAAAATAAAAAACAAGATATCTACATTTTCAATACGCTTTCCCTTTCAAAAGAGCGGTTTAAGCCGATAAACGAAGATAAAGTATTGATGTACGTTTGCGGAATTACGGCTTACGACCTGTCTCATATAGGCCATGCAAGGGCGTATATTACTTTCGATATAATTTACCGTTTTTTAAAAAATGTCGGATATAACGTAATATACGTCAGAAATTTTACCGATATAGACGATAAAATTATAAAAAAAGCAAACGAAGAAAAAAAGACTACCGAGGCGGTTTCTTCAAAATATATAGACGAATATCATAAAGATATGGATGCGCTTAGCGTTTTAAGCCCCTCTTACGAACCCAAAGCGACCGAAACAATTCCCGAAATGATAGAGGTTGCTTCCAAACTGATAGATAAAGGCAATGCATATGAGATTAACGGCGACGTTTTTTTCAGGGTGAATTCGTTTAAAGATTACGGCAAACTTTCCCATAAAAATATCGACGAGTTAATTGCCGGTTCTAGAATTCCGATAAATGAAGAAAAAGAAAACTTTTTGGATTTTGCTTTATGGAAAAAGTCGAAAGAAGGAGAGCCGAGCTGGGACAGCCCATGGGGCAAAGGAAGGCCGGGCTGGCATATAGAATGTTCCGCCATGAGCATGAAGTTTCTCGGCGAGAGCATAGACATTCACGGAGGCGGTTCCGACCTTATTTTCCCTCATCATGAAAACGAAATTGCTCAGTCGGAAAGCTATACCGGAAAAAATTTCGTGAATTACTGGATACATAACGGTTTCGTAAATATAAACAGCGAAAAAATGTCGAAATCGCTTAAAAACTTTATTACCGTAAGAGACGTACTGGAAAAATTTCATCCGGAATCGTTGAGACTTTTTTTTATGTTTACCCATTACCGGTCTTTTATAGATTTTTCTTACGAAGGAATAGAAAGCGCAAGGCAGAGCCTGCTCAGGCTTTATCAGTCCGCAAATCTTTATAACGAATTTAAAAAATTGACGGATGAAAAACGCATAGTAATAAAAGACGCAAAAGAAAAATATACAGCTTTGAAAACTGCTAATAGCGCCTTGACCAGCGTCGGTAATAACGGCACGGGCGTTAAAGGCAAAAATCCGGAAAATATCGAAAGTTATTCCGCTCAATTTTACGATTCGATGAGCGACGATTTTAATACCGCTAAAGCTTTGTCCGTTATATTCGACCTTGTCAGAAAAACCAATAAGATTATAAAAGACGCTATGGCGCAAAATTTTATCGAACGGCAGGATTTAAAATTTTTAGATTTAGCTATGATTTTTATGAAGCGTTCTCTTTCCGATATATTCGGAATTTTAAACGAAGACCCGAAGTTATTTATAGAATCTAATTCCGCGCCGATAAACTATGAAGACGGTAAAACGAAAATTTCGCCGGCTATTGCTATTAGCGGCGAAGAGATTGAAAAACTTATAGAACGGCGGAACGAACTGCGGAATAACAAAGAGTACGCCTCGGCGGACAAGATAAGAAAATCGCTTTTAGAAAAAGGGGTGGCTTTGGAAGATACTAATTTCGGGACTACTTATAAAATAACCGGTGTAAATTAAGTGCGGGAGTAAATTGATTATGGACATCAAGGAAATGACGGAAGAATTTTTAGCCTGTCCGAAATGCCTCGGCAATCTCCTTTATAAAGAGATTGAAGGGAAAAAAATACTTGTATGCAAAAATTGCAGGGTTTACTATGCGGTAGAAGACGAAATTCCTATTCTATTGATAGAGGACGCAAAAAGCATAGACGAACTTTATATCGGCGCCGATGAAAATATTTTCTAAATTAAAAAGCTTTTATTTCTTAAATTCACATTTTTTTAAATTGCTGAAACGGCTTGATGCCGATATTTCTTCGCAAAGCGCAGAGCTTGACGGAACGGAAAGGACGGAGAAATTTTTACGAAAAAGAATATGGATTTATGCCGAATCTATCGGTGAGTTCAGAATTGCGGTTTACGTCGCCGATATAATAGGGCGGATATTTTCCGAAAAAAACGACGGCGCAGAGCCGCCGCTTTTTTTTATAAGTTTTAAAACGTTTTCGACGCTTTCAGTCGCGCAAAATCATATGGACGGCGAAATATTATATTTTTTTCACCCTTTCCTGCCGGCAAGAGCGGTTTTCAAAAAATATATAAACTCCGTAAAACCGGATTATTTTATATCCATTCAGCACGCCGTTTCGAAAAAATTAATAAAAGAACTTTTAAATTTCGGATTTAATTCAAATTTAAAACTTAAATTAATTTTTACAGGTATTTCGGTTTCCGATTTTAAAAAAATGAATATAACGGAAATGAATATAAAGGGTAAGAACGAAATACCGGATAATGTTTTTCTTTCTGCGGCGGTTTCGTTAAATTCGGCGGGAATAGACGTTAAATCGGAAGTTTTGCCGTTTTCCTTAAAATATATCTCATGTATTGGAGCCGATAAAGTTAATAAAATTGAAAAAGTTGAAAAATTTAATAAAGATGAAAACTTAGACGTTAAAATTATATCTTTCGTTTCCATACATAAAAAAGAATCTATACATATATTGAAAATTTTAAAAGAAATAGCGTCTGACGAAAAACTTCCAAAAAATTTACGTTTAAAATTTATTTTAGTTCCGCGAAATATAAAAATTGCCGGCATGCTTTTTAAAAAAGCTTCGGATGCCGATTTAAGCGCCGTTTATTACAGTTCCGGCAAACATGGGGAACCGAATAAATCAAGTCTTGAAGTTTTTTTAAATTCAAAAGACGTTAAGGTTTTAATAGTAGAACGCTACGGCATATTAAATAAGATATATCCCGTTTCCGATATAGTTTACGTTGGTAAAAGCCTTTTTGCGGATGAAAGCGGCGGACACAATATTCTTGAACCTGCCGGATATGGAAAGGCGGTCACTACCGGTAAATATGCCCTTAATTTTATAGATATAGCCGGTGAAATGTCGAAAAATCAGGCTTTAATTTTAACGGATGAAAAAAATATTAAAGAATCTATATTAAAACTCATAGAAGACGATAATTTAAGAACTGAAACCGGAAGAAACGGATTAAATTTTTGTTTAAAGAAAAAGGAAAAATTTGAAGTATATTTTAAGAAATACATGTCTACGATGTTGTGACAGTGCCGGAATTGAATTACGGCGCTGTAATATTATACGGTAATGTAATTATGAATATATTTTTATTTGTCGTATCGACGAGAATTATTTTAATTTTAATCCTGATTTTATTGATTTTATTTTATTTCCGGATAAAATTTTTCAAATTAAAAATCGATTTTATAAACCGCAAGAGCGAAAATCGTAACAGGTTTAAACTTAAAGAAATTAACGGAATAATACATTTTCATACCGTATATTCCGACGGGTCAGGACGTATAGAAGAACTTATAAAGATTGCTAAAGAACTTAAAGCGGATTTTCTAGTTTCGTCCGACCATAACACGCTTCAACCTAAATTTGACGGATTGGAAGGTTATTACGACGGACTTTTTTATTTTGCAGGAGAAGAAATTAATACGGAATTTGGTCATTTTCTTGCAGTGGGTATCGAAAAAGAGATAAAAAGAGGTAAATATAAAGATGTTTTATCCGAGATAAAAAAGCAAAACGCGGCGGGAATTATATGCCATCCGCATAACTGGTGGACGCCTTGGAAAAATTTCAAAGCAAAAGGATACGACGGCATCGAAATTATAAACTTAGACTCTCAGTGGCGAGGCATGAGCCCTTTATATATGATAGCCGTGATTTTTACTTATAAAATAAATTCTTTTTACGCACTTCATTTTTTGTCGCATAAACCTGTAAAAACCATAAAATTTTGGGACTCCGTCCAGAAGCACAAAAATATGAAAACCGGCATAGCATCTGCCGACGCTCATTCAAACGTTAAGGTAACGAAAAAAAAGCGGGTTAAATTTCCTAAATATTCGGAGCTTTTTTCGGTAGCAAGGACTCACGTTATTTTGGACGATAAGCCGTCCGGCAAAATTGCCGATGACAAAAAGAAAATAACGGAAGCGATAAAGAACGGAAGATGTTTTTTTGCTTTCGACATGTTCGGTATTCCAAAAGGTTTTTACTTCGGAGCGGAGTCTTCGGACGGGAAAAAATATTTCAGCGGTGATTATATAAACGCCGCCGAAACTAATTTTAAAGATAACATTAATCTTAAAGTTAAAGAAGAAGAAAAAATTAAAAAAAGTGCTATCGAAAATATAGACAAAAACGATAAAAAAAATGCTATAATATTTGCCGGAATCGATATAAACGGTAAGAAAAATCCTTATAAAATAAATTTATTTAGAAACGGCGGAAAAATATTTTCGTCGAAGAATACCGACCTGATTTATGAAATAAACGATTTTTCAAAAGAACATAAGTCAGAGCCTAAGTCCGATTTTTACAGAGTGGAAATAGACGTTTATTTCGGGCGCAAAAAAATAACGTATCTTTATTCAAACAATATAGAAATATACGGATGAGATAGATTATGAATAGTAATAACGATAATTTAAAAACGGACTTAAACGCTGCAGATATCGAAAAAATAGACAGAGAGTTTGTCTGGCATCCTTTTACGCAAATGTCGGATTGGGGAAAAGAACGCAATCTTTTAATCGAAAGAGGCGAGGGCGTTTACCTTTACGATATTCACGGAAACAGGTATATTGACGGGGTATCGTCCTTATGGGTAAACGTTCACGGGCACAATAATCCGGAAATTAATTCCGCGCTTAAAGAGCAGATAGATAAAATAGCGCACAGCACGCTTTTAGGGCTTGCAAACGTGCCGTCGGCGATTCTTGCCGAAAAACTTGTGGAAATAGCGCCTAAAAATCTTAAAAAAGTTTTTTATTCCGACTCCGGTTCGACCTCCGTTGAAATTGCCATTAAAGTAGCTTTTCAGTACTTCAGGCAAAAAGGGCCTAAATATAAAGACAAGAAAAAAATAATAGCCGCCACCTCGGCTTATCACGGAGATACCATAGGAAGTGTTTCGGTAGGAGGAATAGGGCTTTTCCATTCCATATATAAACCTTTGCTGTTTGATACCATAAGAATAACCTATCCTTACTGCTACAGATGTCCTTACGGTTTAAAATATCCGGACTGCGCTTTGCACTGCGCAAAAGAAGCCGAAAAGATAATCAAAGTGCATGCGGAAGAGTCCTGCGCTTTGATTATAGAGCCTATGATACAGGGAGCGTCAGGGATGATAACTATGCCGATAGGATATTTAAAAAAAATAGAAAGGGCATGTAAAGACAACGGAGTTCTGCTGATATTGGACGAAGTAGCTACAGGTTTCGGCAGGACCGGAAAAATGTTCGCCGCATTCCATGAAGACGTTTCGCCGGACGCGATGTGTATTGCAAAAGGGATTACCGGCGGCTATCTTCCTATGGCGGCTACTTTGTTTACGCAGGAAATTTACGACGGATTTCTCGGAAAATACGAAGACAATAAAACGTTCTTTCACGGACATACTTACACGGGAAATCAGCTTGCCTCAGCCTGCGCCGTAAAATCTGTCGAACTTTTCAAAAAAAACGACCTTTTAAATAAAATTAAACCGGTTGTCGAATGTTTCAACGAACTTTTGAAACGGTTTCGGGAGCTTAAAAACGTCGGGGACGTTAGAAATATAGGACTTATGGCGGGTATTGAATTAGTTAAAGACAAAAAGACCAAAGAGCCCTTTGTCGAACATGAAAGAATGGGGCATAAAGTAATTTTAAAGGCAAGGGAGAAAGGCGTAATTATAAGACCGTTAGGCGACGTCATCGTCTTAATGCCGCCGTTAGTTATAGACGAAAAGACCCTTGAAACGCTTTGTTCCGCAGTTTACGAATCTATAAAAGAAGCAACGGCATAAATTATATTATGAATTTAAACACTTTAAATAAAGGTTATATAGGGGTATTTTTTTCCTGGGCTTTAGCCGTCGGATTTTTTTACCCCGGAATTATTTTTTTAATGTTTTTAGAGTCTTGCGCTATTCCTGTTTCTTCGGAAGTCGTTTTAATGGTTTCCGGTTTTCTTTCCGGAGAAGGTAAAATAAATTTTTATCTCGTAGTTTTAAGCGCCACGGTTGGAACTTTGGCCGGTTCGTCCCTGCTTTATTATATAGGCAAAAAAGGCGGAAGGCGTATAATAGAAAAATACGGAAAATATTTCTTGGTAAATAAAAAAGACCTTGAAAAAGCCGAAACCTGGTTTAAAAAATACGGTTCTATAACCGTTTTTATCGGCGTATGCCTTCCGGTTATTAAAACTTATATCGGTTTTCCTCCGGGCGCTTCCCTTATGAATTACAAAAAATTTGCCGTTTATATCGTCATAGGTTCGCTGATATATAACACTGCCGTCGCCTATCTCGGCTTAGTAGTGGGACGAAACATTAATCTTTTCATTCCGTATTTTAAAAAATTCGGCGTTATTCTTATAGCGGCCGTTATAATGCTTATAGTTATATATTTATACAGGCATATAAAAGAATCAAGATAATATTAATTCTTTAAGATGTTTTCTTTAAAAAGTAAAAAATCGCACCCTGCGGCTGTCGGACGTTTCGCTACCTACGGCGAAATAGTTAATAATTTTACCGTCCGTATTGCGGACAGCGGCGAAATTGCCGATAGAGCGGGCGGAGGCATTATATCGCCGACTTTGTTAAAAAACGTAAACCTTCCTTATATTATTGTATTATATTTAGTATCTTTAATTACCGCCATAATTTTGACGCTGTTTTTAAATACCGTATCCGGATTTACGTTGACGATAGAATATATTTTACTGTCGGTTTTTATTTTTTTCATATTATACTTTACGATAAATAAAATAAAAAATTTAAAAAACGAAATAAACGGAGATGCTTCTGCCAAAAACGATAAAATAAAAAACTTTTCAAAAGAAGAAAAATCTTTCGACCTGGGTATTTTAAAAACTTCGGCAGGTAAAGCAGGTAAGGCGGGAACGGGCGGTAAAAAATATCCGGACGTCGTTATTGGACTCGACGAGAAAAAAAGATACGAACACATGTTAATAGTTTCGCCGACCGGAGGAGGAAAAACTTCAAATTATATAATTCCCGGAATTATTTCCGATGCTTTGTCTTCCGGCGTATCGGTTTTTGCGGTAGATATAGACAGTCCCTATCTATACGAAGCGGTTAAAAAAGACTGGAAAAAAGCCGGCAAAAGGGCAGTATTGTTCGACCCTTATGCGGAATTTTACGAAGATTCGGTAAATTTTAATCCGCTGACCGATAAAAACGGCAAACCTTTAGCAGACGATAAACTGTTAAATATTGCTTCCATGCTTTTTCATACCGATAAAAACGAGATAAAAGGAGGCGACGTCCATGCCCATAAATATTACGCAAGAAGGTCTGCAGACTTGTTTTATGCCGTTCTTCTTTATTTAAAATACAGATATGAAGGCAGTTATTTCGACCTTTTTACGGTTAAATCGTTCTTTGAAAGAGGAGTTAAATTTATCGAAAACGAAATCGTAAAATTTAAAGGAGAAAATGAAAAGAAAATAAAAAATTTATTTAATAATTTTTTGGAACTTCCCGTTTACGAAAGGGCAAAAGTAATAACCGACGTATTAAACAATTTAGATTTCTTAAACGATACGAAGGTCGGAAAATATTTTAAAAGCAAAGATAAGGATAAAAATAATGATAGAGAAAAAGATGTCGAATGTTTTAATTTGGAAGACTTTTTTGAGAAAGATACGTTATTTATAGCAGGTATTCCTAAAGAAAAAATAAATTCGGGGGGAGGCAGGCTGATATCTTTTATTGCGCAAATGTTTATAGACGGAATATACGAAAACAGAAGAAGCGGTTTAAGGAGCGTCGATGACGACAAAAACGGCGTCGAAATTAAAGATGCCGGACGCAGTTTTTTCGTTTATCTCGACGAATTTCCTGTTTTAACCTTGAACGATTTCGATACGGAACTTGCAAATTTAAGGAAAACAAATACCGGCGTATGCATAACAGTTCAGGATATAGCATTTTTAAAGGAGCATTACGGCGATACGGCTTTAATTGCGTCGAATATCGGAACCCATATCGTTATGGGTCATGCCGGCTGGGAAACCTGCAAATATTATTCCGAAATGTCCGGCGAGCGTTACGTATTGCATAAAGAATTTTTGAGAAAACATATAAACGATTTAGATTTCGGCGAATCTCCCGTCGCTTCAGGCTTATATCCTTTAATTTCTCCGGACGAATTAAAAAATATAGATAGAAATTCCGTTTTTGTTTACACGAAATACGTAAACCCTTTTATTTTGAGCATGCCTTATAACTTACCTTAATCCTGCATAGAATAGAAAAAGGTGTCTGATTTTATTTTACGTATACGAAAAGAAACAATAGATTTTCGTAAATTTATTTCTGCATATTTATTGCGGAAATCATGGTGGAAGCAAGGTTTTTATAGGTAGAAGAAGACGCATTTTTTTTCAGTATGAAATAATATTTAAGCGCAAGTTTTTTATTGTTTAAATATTTCATATATATGTATGCTATCTGGGACAGTTCGTACTGAAAATGATGGCCGGCAGAATCAAGACCGTACCCTTTATTAAAATCTCCAAGCGAAAGTTTATATTTTTTCTGCGAATAATTTATAAGTCCTAAGTAATAATATGTTCCGTACAATATGTTTTTGTTCTTTTTTTCTTTAGAGAAGCCGTTATTTAAAATTTGTTCAAAATAATATTCCGCCTTTATTGTGTTATTTTCGTCGAATTCGTTTTTTCCGAGATAATAAAGATTTCTTATTTTATTTTCCGGTTTCATTAAATTTATGCTGTTTTTCAATAGAGCCGTATAATTTTTATTAAGATTTAATTTTTTGTATAATTTTAATTTTAAGTTTATAATTTTATCCTTCGGTTTTAAATCTTTTATGCTCTTTATATTTATTTTATTCAGCAGTGAAAGCGATTTTTTGTAGTTTTTCATTTTAAAATAGATATATGCGTTAAGATATAAGTTTTTATATTTTTTTGCATAAAACAGAGCGGATTTAAAATTCTTTCCATAGAGTTTAATTTTAGCAAGATATGCATAGGTTTTAGGTATTATATATTTAGAGGGAATTAAAAAACTTATTTTATCGAAGGTTTTAAAAGCATCTTTATATTTTTTGGCTTTTTTAGATTTATAATCGTTTTTAACTATCTTATATAATAATTCTGCCGCTTTTTTTTCGGTTTCGGTTTTTTCTTTTTCGGTTATTTTGCGCATTGAGCCTGCATCAAAAAGTATTCGTTTTACGTATTTTAATTCTTTTTCCGGCTTATTTAAGGTTTTATAATAAGATGCCAAAAATTTTAAAGATTTCAGTTCGATTACGGGATAGCTTGTTTCTAAAGACGTATTTTTAATATATTTAATGCCTTTTTTATCGTTTTGTCCGATTAAAGACATCCCGTAATAAGCCAATCCGTTTTTATAATAGTATCCTATGCAGTATCCGGAAGATTTTGTAAAATAGTTTTGAGCCGCGGCGTATTTTTGCTCGTCGTACGCTATTATTCCGGCATAGTAAGATTTGAAACATGACTCTTTCTTTTTCGTGGTAAATAAATTTTTTATGCCTAATATTAAAATCGCTTCTGAAAATTTTTTTTTATGATTAATAAGATAATTTAAATAAACTGTTTTGAAATAACTGCTTCTTTTTTTTAAAAATTCGGATTTTTGCAAAATATTTTTAACATGGTCTTTATCGTAAAATTTGTCGGCGTTTTTCATGACTCCGCAAGATGCGTAAGACAAAGTCAAATATATGAGCGATCTGTCATAAAGTTTGCTTCCTTTTTTGCTTCTAATTAAAAGGAAATCGAAATCCCGTATAGAACGCCTGTAATTTTTTAAATTAAAATCGCATCTCGCCATATAATATATAACGTTATAAATATCTTTATAATCGGGATTTTTATAAATTACTCTCTGAAAATAAGGTTTTGCCAAGAAAAAATTTTCTTCTTTAAAAAGAACTTTTCCGGCAAGGAAATAAACATCGGAATATAATTTTTTCCCCATTTTATAGTTATTTAATATGTATTTAAGATTTATGCGCGCATCGAAATAACTGCCGGCTCTATACTCTTTTAAAGCTTTTTCGTACAGCCGTTTAGCTTTTGAAGGAACTGCGGCAGTTTTAGCGTTTGCGCCGAAAATAAAAAAACTTTGCGCAAAAACGGAAAATATGAGCGCAATATATATAAAAACGATTTTATTTTTTATTTTTTTTATTTTTTTCATATCTTTTTAATTTTTCTATTAAAGTAGTTCTGTTAAGCCCCAGCATTTTTGCCGCCCTTTCCTTTACGCCTCCGGAAATTTTCATGGCTTTTTCAATAATTTCTCTTTCAGCGGCTTCCATTTTTTCTTTTAAATTAATTTTAAACGATTCTTCCGTAAATCGAGTTTTAAGTTTTTCGTCTATATTTAAATCTTCAGTACGTCTTTGAAGTAAACTTTCTGAATGGACGATGTTATTTGATTTTTTTAAATATTTATCGGGAATATCTTTTTCGGTTATTAAGCCTCCTTCATTTAATACTACCAGCATTTCCATTAAATTTTCAAGTTCTCTAACGTTGCCCGTCCACGAATAGTTTAATAATATATCGAAAGCGTCTTCGGAAATTCCGTAAACCGAATCGTTCTGGTAATCGCCGAATTTTTTTAAAAAATAGTATATAAGAATAATAACATCGGTCTTTCTTTCTCTTAAAGGCAGCAGATGAACCGGTATTACGTTAATTCTATAATAGAAATCTTCCCTGAAAAGATTTTTGGCAATAAGTTCTTCTAAATTTTTATTAGTGGCTGAAATGATTCTTGCGTCTATTTTTTTTGTTTTTACCGAACCTACCGGTTCTATCTCTCTTTCCTGAATAACCCTTAGAAGTTTTACTTGAAGCGAAGGGCTCATATCGCCTATTTCGTCTAAGAATAAAGTCGATTTATCCGCAAGGTCGAATCTTCCGAGCTTGTCTGTAAACGCTCCCGTAAAGGCGCCTTTTTTGTACCCGAATAGTTCGCTTTCTAAAAGACCTTCCGGAAACGCTCCACAATTTACCGATACCATAGGGTGTCCGCTTCGCTTGGATTTATTGTGTATCAATCTTGCTATCAGTTCTTTACCGGTGCCGGATTCACCGGTTATAAGAACCGAACTTTCCGAAGGCGCGATTCTGCATATTTTTTTTACGGTTTCGGCGATATGCTCCGAAATTCCATAAATATTGACGCCGGTGCCTTTAACGTCTTCATTTTCGGCTGATAAATCTTCAAGCAGGGTAGATTCTTTATCGATAAAAGCGTTGTATCGCTTCTTTTTGAAAATTTTAGCGTCGATAAATCTTTCGTAAACCAACTTTTCGATATTTCCCGAATGAATTACGTGGTCTATATTATGTTTTATTAAAAAAATTACGTCCCGCTCGTTTAACTTATGTAAGTTTTCTATATAAACATAAAGCTTAATGTTTCTTTTAGGTTTTATCGACGATATTTCTTTTATGCAATTTTCGTCGTATTCGGATATAATATAAGTATTGCTGTTGAAACTGCGCGGCAGGTTTTTGAAACCGGCGGATACTGCGATATTGTCTTCCGGCAAAGTCCGCGAGAGAGCTTTTTTTATAATTTCTACCGTTTTTTTTTGTTCCGACAATATATAAACTAAATATTCGTTTTTTTCCGTTTGACTAATATTATTCATATTATTTATAATTTATATACTATGCTGACTGTAATAATAGATGGATACAATTTTATTTTTAACTCTTACTTTAAAGTTAGTTTTAAATCCGACGAACTTCAAAAGTTAAGAGAGGATACGATAAATTTTTTATCAAAATATTATAATGTAAAAAAGAATAAAGTGGTAGTGGTTTTTGACGGATACAATACGGACGAACCTTTGGAGTCGAAATACAACCGTCAAAATATTGAAGTGGTGTATTCAAAAAAAGACGAAAAGGCGGACGACGTGATAATAAGGCTGTCTAAAAGCATAAAGGGCAGTTTATTGGTCGTAACTAACGATAACGGAATAAGGCGCGAGGTTTCAAGCGCCGACTGTTCCTGCATAAGCATAGACGAGTTCGTAAAATTAGTCGACGACATTATCGAAAACGGCAAAAACCTACTTTATGAAGAATATGACAACGACGAAGAAGACGGAGAAAGAAGAATAGGCGGAGTTAAAAAAGGAAATCCCCATAAACTTTCAAAAAAAGAAAGATCAAAATTAAAAAAGATCAAAAAACTTTAGTAAACATATTTGTTATCCTTTCTATCTGAGTAGAAATTCTTGCGTCTATTTCACCGAAATCCGTCTTTATAACGACATTTCCAGACCGTATGTTTTTATCCTGAATAAAATCTATGACTGCTTCCTTAGACAAAAAATCTTTTAAGGCATCGGGGTTTTTATTTAACACTTTGTAATCTTCGGGATTAAGGCATATAGTAAAATTTACGGCATCGGAAGACTGATTGATTGCAGAGGCTATTATATTAAGCAATATGTCGTCGTCGGCGGCAATTTTTGATTTAGTTATTGTTTCGGCGATTTTTATCGACAGGGTTATTACATCTTTTTTAACGTCTTCGTATAGTTCGTTTTTAAACTGTTTTATGGATTCGGCGGCGGAAAATATATTTTTGACGCCTTCTTCCATTGATTTTAATGCTTCCGATTTGCCGCTTTCAAAACCTTCGGCATATCCTTTTTGTTTTGCGGCTTCGAAAACGGAATTTTCTTTTTCTTTAAACTCTTTTCCCGTTTTATTTTTGTAATTTTCGATATAAGAAATTATATATTTTTGAAGCGAAGAAGGTATTGATTCAAGAGCCGATACAAGTTCGGCGTTTTCTTTTGCGCTTGCTCCTTCTCCCCTGAGAACGTTGGCTAAGATGGTTTTTTTGCCATCGTATAAGGTTTGACCCTCCATATTTAATTCGTAATCTTTAAGGATTTTACTCATACTAATTTTTCGCTTTCGCTTTTCACTGCAAGGCTTATTTTACCTTCGTCTTCAAGCCTTCTCGCTACCTTTAATATTTCGTGCTGGACTTTTTCGACTTCGGAAAGTTTTTTAGGACCCATAGCTTCGAGATCGTCTTTAATCATCTCCTGAGCTCTTTTTGAAACGTTTGCAAGAATTTTATTATTAAGTTCTTCCGAAGCCGTTTTTAAAGCAAGGACTATCTGGTCGTGAGAAACCTCTCTTAAAATCAGCTGCATAGATTTGTCGTCCACGCTTGCAAGGTCATCGAAAGTAAACATTAATTCCCTGATTTTTTCGGCTTCTTCTTTGTCTAATTTTTCAATATCGGCTAGAATAGGTTCTTCTATAGATTTATCCATATTATTTAAAATATCTGCGACTACGCGGACGCCTCCCACTAATTTGCTCTGAGTGGAGCCGGTAGATTTAAGCTGTTCCTGAAGCACTTCGTCTAAGTCTTTGATAACACCCGGCGGCACTCTTTCGAGTTTTGAAAGTCTGAATACTACCTGAGATCTGATGGAAGACGGTAGAAGTCCTATTACCACGGCGGCTGAAAGAGGTTCTAAGTGTCCAAGAATGAGGGCGATGGTTTGAGGATGTTCGTTTTTAACAAAATCTGCTATAACATGAGGGTCAAGCCACTTTAAAGTCTGCAGACCTTCTTCCTCTATTGGACCGTGAAGATTGTCCAAGATTTTTTTTGCTTTGTCGGGGTCAAGCGATTTAGCTATAAGATTTTTTACGTAATCGTCTCCCTTTACGACCAGCCCGACCTTTGAAAAATTAGAGTTAAAATCCTTAAGTATATTTTCGGAATCTTCTTTTTCTATAGTCGGAAGGTTATCCATATACTTGGTAATTTTTTGGATTTCCATAAGGTCTAATCTTTTAATAATTTCGGATGCTGCGTCTTCGCCCACGGAAACCAAGAAGACCGCCGCTTTTTCGGTTCCGGATAATCTTCTTGCCATCTATATTTCCCTTCCCGTATCTTTCATTAAATTTCTTACGTAATTGACCGCGGCATCCGGATCCGATTTTACTATATTTGACGCTACTTCTTTAACGTCGGGTTCCGGCGGCGCTATGGATTCCTGTTTTATCTGCGCAAGTGCTTCCAGCCTTTCTTCTTCCGAAGAACGGGCATTTCCGTGTGATTCGTAAGTAGTTATATATTGCATCAACGGTCTTAAAATAATTAAAATTAACAATATGATGCCTATCAATATAACGCCGTATCTTATTATTTCTCCTAGATTGGATTTTATAAGTTTTACGAAAGTTTTTTTAGGAGGCGCCGGTATTTTGTAGCTTATTTTTTTAAAAGGAATATTAGCCACCACGACTTTATCTTTTGCCGTCTTAGAATAACCTATAGCTGTTTTTACTATATTTTTAAAAAGGCTCATTTCGGATGAGCTTCTATGAATATATTGTTCAGTAGTTTTGCCTTTAGCCGATTTAATTTTTTTATAAGTTCCGTTGACTAATACGGAAGCGTAAACTCTTTTTATTGTTCCCACCGGATACGATATTTTCTCTATTTTTTTAGATACGTCGTAGTTTGTCGTTTCTTTTTTTACCGTATGAACGCTCGGTTTTCCGACAGGAATGGGAACCTTTCCAGGCGGCAGGTTTGATTTTGCGCCGGGAACGCCTTGAGGCCTTAATGCTCCGGTAGAAGAAGATTTATACGTCTGCTGAGATACTATAGCCGTTGTATTGGGATTATAAGTCAGTTTAGATTCTACTTTTTTTGCGAAATCGACCTTAACGTAAACTTTAGACGTTACGTTTCCCGCGCCTACTACCGGTATTAACATTGAATTAATTTTACTTTCTAAGCTTTTTTCTATTTTACGGACGTAGTTTAACTGATTTACCGTATATGCGAAAGAGCTTTTTGTAGGAATCGAGAGTACCTTTCCTTCCGTGTCCACTATGGTAATGTTTTTAGGCTTTAAACCTTCTACGGCGCTTGCGACTAAATGGATTATTCCGTTTACCTGCATTTTGTCGAGAGTCATTCCCGACCTTAACTTGACTATTACCGATGCTTTTGCGGACGTCCTTCTTGTAACGAAAACGGATTGTCTAGGCAGTACTATAAGCACCCTTGAATATTTAATGCTGTTAATCTGGTCTATCGTTCTTTCAAGTTCGCCCTGCAAAGCTCTCTGGTAATCGACATGCTGCATAAAATCGGTCATCCCTATCTGAACTTTATCGAATATGGAAAAACCGACGCCTTCCTGGCGCGGAAGACCAATGGAAGCGAGTTTAAGCCGCGTTTTATAAACATCGCTTTTAGGTATAAGAACGGTTTTGCCTCTGTCTCCAAGTTTATAAGGAATATTGTATGAATGAAGTTTGCTGATTATTTCGGAAGCGCTCGTTGCGTTTAGATTTGAATAAAGCACGCCGTATTTCGGAGCGGTAGCGTAAACCGCCGTTAAATATATGGCTATAGCGACCCCTGCCAGTACAAGGACGAAGACTATCTTTCTTTCGATGGAAAGTTCGGTGAAAAAAGTCTTTAATTGCGTACCTAATTCATTAAAATTAGCTGCCATTTAATCCGAATTGCGAATTATAGTATTTTTATTTATAAAGCGGTATCTATATGGAAAATTTTATACCTGCATTTGCATAATAGTATTATAAGCCGTGACTATTTTGTTCCTGACCTGCATCATAAGTTCGAAAGAGTCGTTAGCTTTTTCCATATCTATCATAGCCTGATGTATATTTGAAGATTGACCGGTCGCTATAGCTTCGGCCGAGTTGTTTGCCGTATTCTGCAGTTCGTTGACTTTATTTATGGAATTTAAAAGAGTATCGGCAAAAGAACCGCTTCCGTTATCAGACTGCACCGAACCGCCGCCGTTTCCTAATATATTATTGGGATTAAGTTCTTTAATTTCAGACGCAGGATTTAATCCCGCCAAATCGCTGTTTCCTATTCCTATCGGTATCGCCATATAAATCAAACCTCCTTTTAGAATACCTTTAAATAATCTTAAGCGGGCTTAATTTCTATCTTATGAATTTATTAAGCATCTTGTGGTTAATTGTATTAATTATATCATATTTACATAAAACATAACATATTTATGTATTTTGCTAAATTTGTAAAGACGACTGCGACATAGCTTTTGATTCCGAAATAACTTGAGCGTCCGCCTGATAAGCTCTTGTAGCGGATATCATATTTACAAGCTCCCTTATAGCCGATATATTAGGAGTTTTGACGTAGCCTGCTTTGTTTGCAAGAGGGTTGCCCGGGTCGTATTTTTCTGAAAACGGATTTTTAGCGTTTTCGATTTTTTCTACTTCTACGCCGAAATAGTTTTTAAATTTGACGGTTTTAAACAGCGGCTCTTTTTTTACGTAAGGTAATCCGTTTCCGGCATCATCGGTATTTATGTTCGCAAGATTGGATGAAATTACGTTCATCCTTATTCTTTCTGCGTTAAGCCCCTGCGCCGCAATTTTTAAAGATTCGTTAAAACTCATAAGTTACCTCCGTCGCTTTTCATTTTGTTACAGGAATGGAATTGAATTCCGTTCCTATTTTTATTTATTGGCTTTATTGGCTTTGCCGGAATTGAATTCCGACGCAGCGGTAATAATTACACAGTTACGGCATAGTGTTGTCTATGGCATAACTAAGCGTGGCAAATTTTTTAGATAGTAATTTTGCGACAGCCTGAAACCTTATCGCATTTGAAGTCATATCGCTCATCTCTTTGCTAAGATTTACCGTATTGCCGTCTAAAGCCGGCACCGTTTCGCTGTTTTGATTATGCACGAAAGATTTTATGTAATCCGACTGTTCTTCGGAAGACGAAC
>JAKAQP010000063.1 GCA_021822485.1 bacterium | reverse complement strand
CGGGTGAGGCACATAAAACAGGCAGGTTGCCTCGGATTTTTTTAGTTCGTTCGCGAGAAACTAAAATAAAGTTAAATTAAGAAGGTGTAGGTCTGCGCCTGTTTAAAAATTATGATTATATAACCATGTTTGATTTATTTATTTATTTTAAACAGGAGGTTTTATATGGCAAAAGTCGCGGTTATAGTCTTAGAAGGAACCGAACTTAAAGAATCGGTTGCAAAGATGAGGCATGCCATGATATACTCAAAAGAAATCAAGGCGGAAGGAAATGAAATAATCCTTTAAAACACGCCGACTGTCACAATCGTGACATAATAATCCCAAATTGTAAAGTAAAATACATCTTGTTATGTAATAAATAAATAAAAATTAACTAATAGGAGGTACTTTATGAAAAAATTAATCTTTATGACAATGGCTGCATTTATGATGTTAGGTTTGATTGCGGTTGGAAACGCAAATGCAAGTTATACCGGCATGTCAAACCCTTGTGGCAAAAACATGTCAAATGCCTGCGGCAAGAAAAAAACCTCGATGAAAAATTCTTGCGGTAAAATGAAAAATCCCTGTGGAAACAGTGGCGGAATGAAATAAAAAAAGCCGTTTATTGCCGGCGTAGATTAATTAGCTGTCCCTTGCTTTATTCTTTATCTTTATCATTATATTGTAGATTATATTATATAATGTAATGATATAATTCCAGGTTTTTAATACTGCGCCGGTTTGTTTATTTTAACGAGGATACGGTTTTGTGAAGCATAAGAAATATAAATCGTTGCATGTCCTTCAGGGTATTTTTGATATTTTTAGATTTAAGCGGTTGAAGAACAGCCTGCTTTATTTACCCATAATTTTAATTCCGTTACTTTTTGCATCCGTTATTTTTTTAACCGTTTATGTTTATGCTAAAGTTAATGCAAGCAATCAAAATGCCGATAAAAAATATTTATATTTAAAGAAACTTGCCGCACATAAAAATACCCATAAATTCCTAAATATTTACTGGAAAACTCCTGTCGATGAGGGGAAACCCCCATATAAATGGCCCGAGATTCAAAAATCCCTTTCACCATCCTCTTGCATGGCATGCCATTACGATCAATACGAGGAATGGAAGAACTCAAGAATGGCGCATTCAATGGATGCAGGAGTGGTAGCGCAGCTTTTATTAAAAAAAATGACCTCAAAACACTGGAAGCCTTGGGTTATGAGCTGTCTTAGCTGTCATTCGCCGCTTGCGGAATATTATATAAAACATAATAAATATAAAGGGTTAGATAAAAAAGAAAAGTATATTTTAAAAAATGGTACAAAAGAAAAAAAAGCAATGGTTATTGCATTAAACGCACTAAAAATACCTATGAATAAAGGCGCCTTAAGCGTTAGCTGCGCTACATGCCATGTGAGATATTATCGCAGATTTGGTCCTGACATTAAAAAATATATGAAGCAGGGTAAGGTTGCACACGGAGGCTTTGTTCCAAGCAAAGCATTTACAAAATCTTATTTTTGTATAAAATGCCATCAACTTCCTTCGGATAATAGAAGACTCAAAGGAAAATTATTTGAAAATACTTACTATGAATGGAAAAACAGCATCTACGCAAAAAAAGGCATTTCATGCGAAACGTGTCACACCCCTAATGGGTCAATGGCTTTTAAAAGTATTTATAATAAAAACTTTGTATTGAAAGCCGTAACTATTCGCCTTAAAAAGGTTAATATTAATTCCGCTAATGTCCAAACAATTTTGAGTTTGACAAATTCAGGAGTCGGACATGATTTTCCTACTTATACGACGCCTAAGGTTATTTTGAATGTCGGGCAGGAAAATATTAAGGGGAAAGTTATTAAAAAGTCTGTTAAAAGTTATATAATAGGCTGGAGCGTGAGCTTAAATTTAAAGAAGCAATATTTTGATACGCGTCTAAAGCCGTTTCAAACAGCCAAGCTTATTTATGACCGCCCGTTAGTTGAAGGAGCGCAATATTTAAAGGCGTGGATTTACGTTGAACCGGAGTCGCATTATATACGCTTCTTTAAAGCATTTTTAAAGATTAAGCGGCTGCCGAAAATTATTAAAATTTTACTTTCAGAAGCACTAAAACAAGATTTAGATAGTAAATATCTATTGTGGGAAAAACGGATAAAAATAAATTGAAAATTTTTTATTGAAGACCGGCTATTTCTTTTAATTTATTTAAATTTTTTATAATAATTTTTTTTTTGCGAAAATCGATAATCCCCAAGTTTTTTAATTTATCCAGCACAATCGTTGTCCTTTGCCTTGAGGCTCCCGTCAGGTTTGAAATTTCTTCGTGGGTTAATTTAAATTTAATATTTATTTGGATGCAGCGTTCTAATATATTTGTTGAAGACGGTACGAGAACTTCCTCGACCCCAAAATTATTGGCAAGATAAATTAAAACCTCCGATATTCTGGCGTCCAAACTTTTATATGCCAGCGATGTAATTTTTGTTGAAATATATTTAAACCGCAAACCGATTAATTTCAAAACCCTGTTGCCTATGACCGGATGAAGATTTAGTATTTTGTCGAAGTCGTCTTTTTTAAATTTACAAACCTCAGTATCCGTCAAAGCAAAAGCGCTTTCGGCATTTAAAAAATCGAAACTTGCTTCGCCGTCAAACACGTAATCGGCAAAATTTCCAAAAATTTCATTCGGCTTTAAAATCTCTACTATAAATTCCTTTCCGTATTCCGTTGACAGCGTTATTTTAATATTGCCTTTTTTTAAAATATAAACATGGCTAGATTGAGATTCTCCTAAATATATAGTATCATTTTCCTTATAATATTCCATTTTCGATAAGTCGTCTATTAAACCTATATCTTTTTTTGAAAGACTTTCGAAAATTTTTAGATTTTGCAACAACCAGAGTTTGCTCATATTATTTAAATTTATATTTAAAATTTATTAAGATAAAAATATTAGAAAGAATAAGCAAATGTCAGAACGGTTATTATTTTATTTATAGTAATAAGCAATAAACTCATAGTGCGGCGAAACCGAAAGAATCGTAATGTGAAATTGTTTACCGAGCGAGTCTATTTTGATATTATACTATATAAAATAATAATTTGAAATATGTATGTAAAATCCCAAACCCAGATTTAGAAATTTATTTTCTGGATTTGGGTAAAACCCCTAAATTGCCGATAGAATACATTTAAATATTTTCTATCGCAGGATTGGATTAAGGTTAAAATTTCTTTGCAATTATTAATATAAAATGTTAAACTGCATATTATATTATGAAAAAAGATAAGTCTTTTTTGAATAAAAAATATAGGATTTTTTTGTTTCTTCCTCTTGCCGCCATAGCCATCTCTTATCTGATAGGAGCTACGAATATAAGCTATATGCTTAACGTTCCGATGATTATGTCCCCGGTGCAGGCGGGAATGTCTATGAATATGGAACAGACGGGACAGGCGGAGGGGAAACAGTTGTCATTTTTTTTAAAAACTGCAGGTGGGCATTCCAATAAGTTAAATTTGCAGTCTTACGTAACCTGCGTGGAATGTCAGAATTTACCCGCCGCCTATCGTCCGGTCATGTTTTATTACGGCGGTATTATTAAAACAGTCCCGCCTAAAAGACAATTTTATATTAAACATTTTTCTTCCGACATACCCCATCCCCCTCAAAACAGCCTTACCTTATTTAGTTAAATTAAACAGCCAATCTTTATTCTTTATCGCAAATGCATCGAACATAAGTTCGTCAGCTTAAGATATAATCCGCTATAGTTTTATATATTATTATATCTTATGCTATCAGCATATGTTTATGTTCAAGATGCGTGCAAATTAAAATTAACATAATTAAATTGTTAAATTACAAGAAGGGAGCTCTTTATGAAAATAAAATATTTGTATAACAAGAAATTTATAATTGTTTCGATATTATCGGTACTGTTAGTTAAAGAGGTTATTCAAAATTTTACCATAATACTGCACACTAATCCTGCACTCCTTACGCATCGCCATAACAAGGCGGGGCGGGGGCGGGGGAGATTAAGCGAAGTTCTCGTGCAGGATTAGGATTTTATATTAATTATGGAGAATAAATAATATGAATATATTTAATTTATGCTGGTTAAAGCGAAAGGTTTTAATTCTGTTTTCTTTCTTTGTCATTTTAACAGGTTTAATCTTTTACAGCGGACGGTCTTATGCGGCAGACGCATTGTCTTTAAAAATGCTTATAAAAAATGCCTTGAAAAATCCTGATATAACTTCATCCATTTTGAAGACCGAAGGGCTAAAAGAAAATATTGCTATTGCAAAAGCCCTTCCGGAGCCGGTGGCAGGCATAGGGCTTACCGACGCAAACGGGTTTAATAATCCCGGAATCGGAGTCAATTCGATGAGCGATATAGGTTTAAGCATAAGCCAGAAGATACCGTTTCCTTCGAAGCTCGAAACTAAAAGCAGGATAAATAAATATTCCTATATGTCGTCAAAAGCAAAAACAATGGCTTTGAAAATCGATACCGCTTATTTGGTCAAGGAAAGCTATTATAATCTTGCTTTGTTAGAAAAACAGATTATTGTAGTGAAATATAACAGGCTGCTTTTAAATATGATACTTAAAGATATTTCTCAGAAATACGGCACCGGTAGCGCTTCCGCTCCGGCTTATATCAGGACTATGCTGGAAGACGCAGGGTTGAAATCGGAATTGTTTTCGCTGAACAAAGCAAAAGACAAATTAATTTATTTATTGGGCGAACTCACGGGACTGAAGTCTTCGTATATTAAATTACGCAGAGCGGTCCTGCCGAAGATTAAAGAGGTAGGAAAGAGAGATAAAACAAAAGAAGATATAAAAACGGCGTATAAGTATAATCCTGAATTAAAATCTTTAAAATATCTTGCCAAAAAATCGGATTATGAAACCGCTTATGCTAAAGAATCGTATCTTCCGGATTTTTACCTCAAAGCCGGTTACGGAGACAGATATTCGATGGTTCCCGTTTTGTCGGCTTCTGTCGGGTTATCCCTGCCCGTATATTTTAATTCATATCAGAAACCTTTGATAAATAAAGCAGAAAAAGACAAACTTTCTTCTATTTACGCTCTCAGCTGGGAAAAGTTGCAAATAATAAAAAGCATTA
>JAKAQP010000062.1 GCA_021822485.1 bacterium | reverse complement strand
GCCGCGGCAAAAGACTTAGGAGCCATTGTCAAACTTAAAAAACCGGCTATTGCGACTGCTACTGCCAATGCCGGCAATGAAAATCTTTTTTTCATCTTTACCTCCCTTAATTTTGGTTTTTTTTTAATTTTTGAAGTCTAAATAAACCTTAATTACTTTAATTTCTATAGTCCCCCTATAGAATCTTTCTCGTTTGAAGCTAAAAACCGTTGATTTAAAAACTCCTTTTTTTGAACGTAAATTTTAAGTTATCATATATCCTATAAACTTGTCAAGAAAAATTATAAATTTTTTAAAAAAAATTTATTATATATTAAACTATTCAAATATTCTAATACGTATATAATCCTATGCAAAAAGGGTTGCGGCGGTTTTTCCTACGGCAATAAAATTAGCCTCTTCTTTTTTTCCAAGCTGGGCATTCGGGGTTATTAAACACTCTCCTATTTTTTTCACTATTTTTGAATTCATATCGTGTCCGGTTTTTTTTGCAAGCACCCTGCCTTTGATTCTGTAGCCGGCAAGGTATAAATCGCCGATAAGGTCCAAGACTTTATGCCTTATGAACTCGTCTTTATATCTTAAGCCGTCTTTGTTTAAAACCGATGTTTCGTCCAAAACGAGCGCATTGTCGAGACTGCCTCCTAACGCTAAACCGCTCTTTTTTAAATATTCTACGTCTTTTAAAAAACCGAAAGTCCTTGCTTTTGAAATTTCGCCGTAAAAATTAAATCCGTCTATTTTCATATCGAACGAGCCGGACTGCACAAGCGGATGGTTAAAATCCATATCGTAGGATATTTCGAAATCGTCCGACGGATACAGCGCAATAGACGCACCGGTTTTATCTTCGCTTTCTATGCTTATCGGTTTAAGTATTTCTATATATTTTCTTTTTGCGTTAAGCTCTTTTATGCCGCTTTCGTAAAAAGATTCGTAAAATACCCTTGCGCTTCCGTCCATAGCAGGAATTTCGCATCCGTAAACTTCTATTAAAGCGTTGTCTATTCCTGCTCCCCACAGAGCCGACATAAGGTGTTCCACAGTCGAAATACATCCTGCGGCTTCTTTGCCGCTGCCTTCTTTTTTAAGCCCTATGCTCGTTCTCAGCATAGTAGAACAAACGTTGTCTGCTTTTGCTTTTATTATTACGTTCGGATTTAAGTCTTTCCTGACGAAAGTAATGCCGGAATCGGCTTTCGCAGGTTTTATTATTATCTGTGACTCTTTGCCTGTATGCAGACCTATTCCTTTAAAATAAAGGATATTAGATACGGTGCTCTGTATTTCGCTCTTGTCTTCTTTTAATATCGCGTAATTTTCCATAACGTTATCTAATCCTTTTATTAATTATAAATTATTAAATTATATATTACTTAAATTACTTCCTTAATTTTTATTAATGCAATAATTATGCCATACGGAAGAAAAAGGTGTCAGATTAATTTTCCGTATGAACTTTATTAGCGATAAACAACATTGCGTATGCGGAAAATAAAATCTGACACCTTTTTCATTTCCTTTTTATTTTATATGTGAGAATTATTTTTCGCATATATTTCGTTATATGGAAATATATTGCGAGAACAAAAGTTCACATTTTGACACATACAAATAAATTAAACGTAAAAACTTTTCTCAAAACAGCGAATCTTCCGCGTCTCTTGAAAGACCGAAGTGTTTGTACGCAAGTTCGGTGGCTATTCTGCCTTTTTTGGAGCGCTGGATAAAACCGCATGAGACTAAATACGGCTCGACGGCATCTTCGAGAGTGTCCTTTTCGTCGTTCATAGCCTGAGCAATGGTTTCTATGCCGACGGGACCGCCGCCGAATTTTTCGATTACGGTTTTTAAGAAAAGTATATCGTTTGCGTCCAAACCGAGTTCGTCTATTCCGAGGCTTTCTATGCCGAATTTTGCGACTTCGAGAGTTATGCGGTCTTTTTTAAGGTGCGTCATATAGTCCCTCAGGCGCCTTAAAAGCCTGTTGGCTATACGCGGAGTTCCTCTCGAACGGCGGGCTATTTCCATTGCGGCTTCGCTTTCTATTCCGATTCCGTATAGTTTTGCGCTTCTGGTTACTATGACGGAAAGTTCGTCGGTATCGTAATATTCCAAGCGCGCCGAAAAGCCGAACCTGTCTCTCAGCGGAGACGGTATGAGGCCTGCCCGCGTAGTAGCCCCGACTAACGTAAACCTCGGCAGATTTATTCTTATAGACTTGGCGGTCGCTCCCTCGCCTATAATAATGTCGAGCTTAAAATCTTCCATCGCCGGATAAAGCATTTCGGCGGCCGGTTTAGGAAGGCGGTGTATTTCGTCGATAAAAATTATGTCGCCGTTAGAAACGGCGGACAAAAGAGCCGCTACGTCGCCGGCTTTTTCTATGGACGGCCCTGAGGTGATTTTAATATTGACGCCGAGTTCTTTTGCTATAATGCCGGCAAGGGTCGTTTTGCCGAGACCGGGGGGACCGAAAAACAGCAGATGGTCGAGGTCGTAATGTCCGATTTTTTCCGCTCTTTTTTTTGATGCGTTAATGAAAATCAAAAGGTTTTCTTTAAGTTTTTTCTGTCCTATATATTCGTCGAAAGACAGGGGTCTTACGGGATTGTCGAAATCGACCGATTCTTTTTTTTCAGGCGATACGTAAGAAGAGGCTGTTTCCGGCTTGCCGTCTAATAAAGTATCGGTTTCTTTTTTAAACTCTTTTTTAAAAGAAGTCATGGTTTACGTCGATATTTTTATAATTTTTTTTGAGAATAAATATATTTTAAACACTCCCGCATTAAATCTTCGGTTTCTGTGAATATTACGCCTTCGGTTTTACCGATGCCGAAGACTTTGCCCGCGATATTGAATGAATCGAGTCTTGAATAACCGAGTGCTTCAAGCGCAAGGGCAGACTCCATTATTATATCGGACGGCTGTTTTTCTTTTGTTTCAGCCGTTTTTCCTTTTGACGTTTTATCGCCGGCTTTTTTATTTTCATCTTCGCTTTTTTCGGTTTTGCTTCCGTTTTTGCTTTTGCTTTCATTTGCGTTAATATCAGCGGTCGGAGCATAATTTGAGTTTTCCGGTGCGTTCACATGCAGTTCGTTTGCGTTTATATCGTTATAGAGAGATGTCTTTTTAAGGATTTTATTTTTGAGTTCCATTATAATTCTTTCGGCTTTAGACTGCCCTATGCCTTTTATGGAACAAAGAGCCGATATATCCTGCGTAGTAAGAATATTTATAAGGCTGGATGCATTTATATTTGAGAGTATAGTAACGGCAAGTTTTGGTCCGACGTCTTTAACGTCCAAGAGAAGCGAAAATACGTCTCTTTCTAATGTTCCGTTAAAACCGTAAAGGGTTATCCTGTCTTCCCTGACATAAGTGTAAATAAACAGGCTGAGCTGTTTTCCGCCGCTTTCGTTTGCTCCGTAAAAAGATGCTCCGTTAAAATTAAGCATCGGAACGTAAACTTCGTAGCCTACGCCGTTTACTTCCAGTATAATCAGCGACCTTTCAGGGTCCCTGTATATGACGTTTCCGTGAAGATAAGCTATCATAGTATCGTATTTTAGTGCCGTATTTATTTTATCGTTTATTTATTTATATACATATTCTATATATGAATATATATAATATTAAATTAAGATATTAAGCGTTTATAAAATTATTCATATCCGTCGCGCAGCATATTGCTATTGCCAGCGCGTCCGATATATTATCGTTAATTTTGCCGCTTAAAAATTCCGATACCCCGTAAGCGCCGGAAGAAGAGCATATGACTTTAAGAGCTTCTTTCATTCGGTTTTTATCTGCGCTTCCGCTGCCGGCGATACTTTTTTTAACAAACCTCGGCGGATATTCCCTGAGCTTTATATCCAAATCCGAAGAGAGCATGCATATGATGCCGCGAGCCTGAGCAAGCTTTATTAACGAAGACGGATTTATGCCGGAAAATACGGATTCTAAGGACATTATATCGGGAGAATATTCTACGGCTATTTCTTTAAGCTCCGAGTATAGTTTAGATAAATTATATGGAAATGTTTTATTTCTTACGTCTATTAAGCCGCATGAAGATAATTCAAAAGGTCTTCCAAAGGACGGAAGATCCAAAACCGCCCAACCGGTAAATCTCGACCCGGGGTCAACCCCTAAAATTCGATAGCCCATAAAGCATAAAAAAAATTAAAATTTAATCTTGCTGTTCCTGCAATTCAAAATTTGCATAAACATTCTGGATGCCTTCTATTTCATCTATCGCATCCATAAGTTTAATCATCTGGTCGGATTCCTTGCCTTTAAGTTCGATATTAGTCTGCGGAATATACGAAATTTCCGAAAATTTTTCTTTTATGCCTTTTGCTTCAAAGGCGGATTTTACGCTCTCGAAATCTTTTACGTCGCTGTAAACCAAAATTTCGTCATCTTCGGTTTTTACGTCTTCCGCTCCGGCTTCCAAAGCTATTTCCATAATAGCGTCCTCGGTATTAGACGCCGCATCGAACCCCATTACGCCTTTTTTATTAAACATCCACATAACGCATCCGGACTCGCCTAAACTTCCGCCGTGTCTCGAAAGAGCGTGCCTAACTTCCGATACCGTCCTGTTTCTGTTGTCGGTCAGAGTTTCTATAAGAAGAGCGACGCCGGCGGGTCCGTATCCTTCGTATATTATCTCTTCGTAGGTTTCCCCTTCAAGCTCTCCGGCTCCTTTTTTAATTGCCCTTTCTATGTTTTCTTTAGGCATATTGTTTGCTTTTGCTTCATCTATCGCAAGCCTTAAGCGCGGATTGGACGAAATATCTTTCCCGCCTATTCTCGTGCTGGTAATTATTTCCCTAATTATATTAGTAAAAATTCTGCCTCTTTTTGCGTCTATCGCTCCCTTTTTTCTTTTAATCGTGCTCCATTTGCTATGACCCGACATACCGCTAACCTCCTAAAAAAATATAATAAAAATAAAATAGCTTATATATTATAATATATTATATGGTGCGAAAGGGGGGACTCGAACCCCCAAGGATTGCTCCGCTGGATTCTAAGTCCAGTGCGTATACCAGTTTCGCCACTCTCGCAAATATAAAATAACGATAAATAATTATTGTAAATTTTATAATTATATCAAAAATTAAATAAAAGTGGAAATTTTTGAAGTATTTTTATAAGGCTTTTAAAAAGTGGCGGGGCCGACGGGGATCGAACCCGCGACCTCCGGCGTGACAGGC
>JAKAQP010000022.1 GCA_021822485.1 bacterium | reverse complement strand
TAAAATTTTTTAATCATAGGTATTTCCGCTCTGCATGGCGGACACCACGTTGCCCAAAAATTAACGACTACTACGTGACCCCTGAAATTTTTTAGCGAAAAATTGTTGTATCCGGATAAAGTCGGATTAAGAACTTTTAAATTAAAATTATAAGCTTTTTTTGTCCTTGCCTGTGCATGTTTAATGCCGATTAAAAAAATACACGCGGAAATAAACGCTATTATTAAAAACGGAAATATAAAACTGCGTTTGCGGCAACCGTTCATTAAGATATACCTCCTTATTTTATGAAATTTTTATTTAACGTATATTATAATATAATAATTAAAATAAATAAATTTTATTTTAACGATTTAACGATCTGCTCTTAATCGCTCTTTCTACCTCTCTTTTATTTTCTTTTTCCTTAATAGAAGCTCTTTTGTCGTAATTCTTTTTTCCTTTTACCAATGCTATTTCTACTTTTGCCCTGCCTGATTTTAGATAAATTTTTAGAGGAACTACCGTTAAGTTTTTTTCTTTTATTTTGCCTAACAGTTTTAAAATTTCATGCTTATGTAAAAGTAAAACTCTCGTTCTGAGGGGGTCTTTGTTTTCCCTGTTGGCCTTTTCGTAGGGGCTTATATGCACGTTCAACAAAAGCGCTTCTCCGTCTTTTATGACAACGTAACCGTCGGAAATATTTGCTTTGCCGGCTTTTATAGATTTTATTTCGGGACCGTAAAGCGATATTCCGGCTTCATACTTTTCGATAATTTCATAAAGAAAAGAAGCTTTTCTGTTATCTGCTACTATTTTTATTTTCTGTCCGGCAAGCGGATTTGACATATATTAATTTGCGGTATTGCCGGACTTAAATCCGGCGTTGCTATTACGTTTGTTAAAAAAATCATGGTGGAGGCGGCGGGAGTCGAACCCGCGTCCGAAGATTTAAAACTAAAGCTTCTACATGCTTAGTTTATTCTTTAAATACGGCTTACGAAAGCAAAGAATAAACAAAACCTTTCTTCGCCGTCCTTTTAAAGATTCTGATTTGACGAAAAGGACACGCCAAACTTATACCCTGCAGTTGTCGCCTTTGAATTTTGCAGGTAGAAATTTCAAAGACGTTAGCCGATTAAGCGGCTAATGCGTAATCGTAGTTATCTGCGATTATGTTTTGCTTTGAATGATTAACGAGCCTACAAAGCATCCTCGGCATGCAGCTTAAAGCCTTAATATCACCGTCGAAACCGTTGCGCCCCCATTATAACAAAAATTACACAGAGCAATTTTTATATATTTTTATCTTAACTGCTTATAAAAATATATAAAAACGTACAAATATTATACCACATTTATTAAAAAAATTATTTTTTATTTATCTAATATTTT
This sequence comes from bacterium, assembly GCA_021822485.1. GTDB lineage: Bacteria > SZUA-79 > SZUA-79 > Acidulodesulfobacterales > Acidulodesulfobacteraceae > Acidulodesulfobacterium_A. The sequence goes on along the minus strand of JAKAQP010000022.1, from coordinate 22,647 downwards.
TATTTATCAACTCTTTAAAAACAGCAGGGAATTTAACAGATATCTGTCAAGCGGCTTTGAATACTGGCTCCATAAAGCGTTATCCCCGTTTTCTATAAAATCTGCTATCTGATTAACCTTAGAGTCCATGTTGTCTATGTAATGAAGAAGAAAAGCTTCCGTAGTTTTAGGTCTTTTAGGCGAACCGTATTCCATCTCTCCGTGATGGGATATTATGCTGTGGATTAAAATCAGTTTTAAATTTTCCGGAAATCCGTTTATTTCAGATATTTTTCTATCAACTGCAGACGAACCTAATACTATATGACCCAAAAGCCTCCCTTCATCCGAATATTCCGTTACGTTGTTCTTGATTTTAAGTTCTTCTATTTTACCAGCGTCATGAAGAAATATAGCCGTCAGAAGAACGTCCTTTATAACGTATTTTTTATAATGCTCGGCAAGGAAAACCCCTATTTTGAGCATACTCAACGTATGCTCAAGAAGCCCCCCTATATATGCGTGATGTATAGATTTTGCCGCCGGAAGCGTTTTTAAAAGCTTTACGTAGTTTTCGTCTTCCAAAAATTTATCGACGAGCCGTATAATATATTCATCGGTTAAATTTTCCTTTAAAACGGTTTTTAAATCGTTATACATAGATTCTATATCGTTCTTCGAGGATTTAAAAAAAAGAGCGGCATCTTCGGCGGCAAGATTTTTAGAATCTATTTTTTCTATTTCCGTAATGTTTAGCTGAAGTTCGTTTTGAAACAGCGAACTTTTTGATTTTACCTTTATTATATCGCCTGTTTCAAAAAGCGGTGCGAGTTTATCGACGTTATCCCAAATATATCCCTTAATTTCGCCGGCTTTATCGGACAGTTTTAAATAAACGTAAGGTTTTCCGGTTTTACCCATAGCCTGAGATTTGCTTTTTACAAGAAAAGTTGAATCTACTTTTTGATTTTCCGTTATTTCCGACACTAAAACTTTTTCCATTTTATTTTTTTTCCTTATTAACCTACGTTATTATAATGTCTGAGTTTAAAATTTACTCCAAGATTTTTTGCAAAATTTTCAATAAACGCTATATCGACGCCAGGAAGGTCTATTGCCGTAACGGTCACGTTTTTAATATATTTTTTCGATTCTTTTACAAAATCTATAACGGCATTATAAGGCTTTATCCCTTTTGAAGCAAGTTTGGGATCGCATATAGCATCGTATAGTTCCGAACTCTGCGCATTTAAGCTTATGCTCACGGAATCTATAATATTTTTAAATTCCGATGCTATGTTGCGTCCGTAAACCGCGTTTGCAAGTCCGTCGGTATCGAGCCTTATTTTTATATCCGCCGAATCGGTTCTGTAAGAGCCTTTTTTAATTGTTGCGGCAACTTCCTTTAAGGTTTCTATGCGCAAGGTAGGTTCTCCAAGTCCGCAGAATACTACTTCTTTAAAATCGTAATAACGAAAAATAGAGGATAAGACTTCACTCACGGAAGGTTCTTTTTTAAGTTTAAGATTGTATCCCTGCACGCAGAAATTGCTTTTGCCGCCCTGATATTTAGGGCAGAAAGTACATCTGTTGGTGCATTTATTCGTAAGATTTACGTAAACGGAGTTTCTTATTTTATATGCAACTGCAGGGTAAAATCCGTCCACGCCTTCAAGTGAAAAAATATTAACGGTATTCTGGACTGTTAAATCGTCTATTATTTTTATTTCCGCGCATTTTTGAGCCGCTACGGTTTCCAAAACGAACCGCACGTAAGAAGGCTCGTTTCTTTTACCCCTGAAAGCTTGAGGCGCGAGAAACGGGCTGTCGGTTTCTATTATAATTTTTTCGGAAGGTATTATTTTAGATACTTCTCTTAGTCCTTCATTTTTTTTGTATGTTATATTTCCGGAAAAGGAAATAAAAAAACCCATTTTTATTAATTCATCGGCTAACGCCTTATCGGAAGAGGAAAAGCAGTGTATAACTCCGCCGAAAAAACCGTCGGGACTTTTTGCATATTCTTTTAAAATCTCTATCGAATCCTCATATGCGTCTCTTATATGAATTATAACCGGCAAGCCTTTGGACGAGGCAATTTTAAGCTGAAATCTAAAAAGTTCTTTCTGTTTTATTTTAATTTCTTCTATTTTTTCTTTAGATGCTTCCGGCAGAAAATAATCTAATCCGATTTCTCCTACGGCTATGATTTTATTTTTATTTTCGGAATAATATTTTTCAAACTTTTCCGCTATATCGGCAATATCTCGGTAAGGGCTTTTTGGATGGACTCCGAGAGTAGTAAATATATTGACGTGCGAATTAATTATTTCTATAGTCTTATCGATTCTTTCATGCTGAGCCAAAGAACCGATAGAAACCGCATGCGTTACGCCGTTTTCGGACATCCTTGACAAAACGACGTCAAGATCGCCGTCAAACTCGTGCATTTCAAGGTGGCAGTGCGAATCTATCATAGAATTGTATACGATTAATATGATTAAATGCTCATTTTTTAATATTTTTATCGGTATTTATTTTAGGAAACATAATTTCGGCTTTTTCGGCTATCCGCAATCCGTCTTTAAAAATGTTACCGCAAACGTCCGCAACACTTTCGGCTCCTGCCGAAAAACCCGGAGCATCGAAAGGCTGAATGTTAAATATATCGTTAATTTTTCGTGAAGTTTCCGGCATAAAAGGATAGATTAGATAAGAAATATAATAAATAGAAACGGAAGCCGTTCTTAGTATATTCAACAATTTTCTTTTTTGTTCCGAGTCGTCAGCGTTTAATTTCCAAGGCGCAGAATCGTTGATATATTTATTTAATATATTTATAAATTTAAATACGTCTTCTAATATTTTAGCAAAGCCGTATTCGTCGTATCTTTTGTTTAAATTTTTCAATATATCTGCGGCCGTCTTTAATATGCCGTCGTCTTCGGACGAAGAATCCGTCCCGGGAACATTCCCTCCGGTATATTTATTGAGCATTGCGGCGGTTCTCGAAACTAAGTTTCCAAGGTCGTTCGCAAGAGCGGAATTGTATCTAAGTATAAAATTATCGGTATTAAAATCTCCGTCCAAACCGAGCGTTATTTCGCTTAAAAGATAAAAGCGGAGCGAATCGGAACCGTATGTTTTGATTAATGATATCGGGTCAACCGCGTTTCCTATAGATTTAGACATTTTTCTGCCTTCGGTCAGCCACCAGCCGTGGGCGGTAACCGACTTTGGCGGTTCGAGTCCGAGAGAGAAAAGCATAATAGGCCAGTAAACTGCATGAAACCTTAATATATCTTTGCCTACGATATGGTTTGCCGTTTTAAAAAAAACCGGAAAATCTGGATTTTTTCCGTTAAGATAATCTTCGTATCCTATTCCGGTCAGGTAATTTAAAAGAGCGTCGAACCAAACATATATAACGTGCTTTTCATCGTCGGGAACAGGAATCCCCCATTTAAAAGACATTCTCGAAATGCTTAAATCTTCCAAACCTTCCTTTACGAAAGATAAAACTTCGTTTCTTCTAAAATCCGGCTTTATAAAGTCGGGGTTGTTTTCTATATAATCAAGGAGCTGTTTTTCATATTTTTTTAATTTTAAGTAATAGGTTTTTTCTTTTATTTTTGAAGTAGGCCTTCCGCACTGAGGACATTTTTCGCCTTCTAAAAGCGACTTTTCCGTAAGGAAAGTCTCGCAAGGAGTACAGTACCATCCTTCATATTCGGAAAGATATATGTCTCCGTTTGCCGCCATCTTTTTAAACGCAATCTTTACAGTTCTTATATGGTCTTCATCCGTAGTCCTGATAAATCTGTCGTAAGATATATCTATAGCGTTAAAAAGTTCTTTAAATTTTATATGAACGGAATCGGCAAGCTGTTTAGGCGTTATCCCCCTGGAATCGGCTTCTTTTTCTATTTTCAAACCATGTTCGTCCGTTCCCGTTAAAAAAAATGTTTTATATCCGCATAATCTTTTAAACCTGGCAATTGTATCGGCTATTATAGTAGAATATGCATGCCCTATATGCGGTTTATCGTTTACGTAATAAATAGGGGTGGTAACGTAAAAATAATCGTTCTTCATGTCGTTATTATTAAATAATTAAAAGCCGCCTTTATCTTTATATTATTAATGTTTATTTATATTTTTATATCATTTGTATATTATATTATGTATATTAACTTATTGAGAATCCGGGGGATTATCGGAACTGTCGGAAGCGGAGACGCTTTCAGCCTGTTTTTCCAAAGACTGTTTTTCATCCCCGTCGCATTCGCCTTTCGTAGGCGGGTCAAAAGCGAGACAGCATAAGAGTCTGCCGCAATAACCGACATATTTACTTGTATTTTGGCACTGCAGTTTAGTAATTTTAGAAGTTACCGGATTCATTTCGCCTATCACGGAAGTGCAGCAGCAAATTCTTCCGCAAATGCCTATTCCGCCTAATATTTTACATTCGTCGCGGATATTAATCTGGCGCATTTCTATTCTTATGTGGAATTTGGAAGCCAGAATCTTAACTAACTCCCTAAAATCTACCCTTTCCTCGGCACTGTAATAAAATATCAGTTTATTGTCTGCGGCGGCATATTTCACTTTCAGCAGTTTCATCTCCAAACCAAGCTGTTCCGCATTTTTTTTACAAAAACAGTAACCTTCTTTTTCCGTTTTGTAGTATATAAATTTATCGCCCGTTTCGAAAGGAAAAAGCTTTCTAATTATAAAAAAAGACGGCTTCTGCGTTAAAGCGGCGGCATCTTCCGTAAATACTTTAGTTTCTCCTATTATGACTCCTATGTGAATATTTCCCTCCAAATCTATTACCACCTTATCTTCGGGCATAAGATTGGGAATTCTGGAAATACACTCTATAGTATCGCCGGTATTAAATATTTTTACTTCTACGGTTCTCATATTTTATTGGTTTAGTTTTATTAATTCAAGCAGATATAAGGTTTGAGAAGTACGAGTCTATAGATATCGATTTATTTAAATTATAACTGTTTATTTTTTCTATATGTAAAACCGTAGTTTCTATCATATGCCTTATATCCTCCGGAGACGCTCCGCTTTCAAAAGCAAATTTTTTTATTTCTCCTGCAATGTCTTCATTATACAATATTTCTTCATTTTTTAACAAACTATAAATATAAATATCTCTGAATATAAATAAAATAAGCTCGAAAATGTATGTTTTGTCTTTGTCTTCGTCTTCATCTGCAGCAGCGTCTTTTGCTTCGGCATCTATAATGCCGCCGCCGTTTTTTTTCTTTGCGGCTTTGCTTTTGGAAACTTTTTCCTGAAACGTAAATTTTGATGCAAATTCTGCAGAAATACCGTAAATATCTCCCCTTTTTTTAAATTCGTAAAAAAGTTTTTCAAATACGTTATTAATCAAAAAATCTCTTTTTTCTAAATATCCGCCTTCTATCAGCCTTATAAAACCGGAATAACTTCCTCTGGCAAGTTTTAAAAAAATCTTTAATTTATCATCTTTTATATCGGGATATGTTAATTTAACCGTGCCGGATAAAATTTCATCGGAAATAGGAGCGAAACATAGCAAAATACATCTAGATACAATCGTAGGCGCAAGCATACCGGGACTTGACGTTATAAGAATAAAAACGGTTTTTTCCTGCGGTTCTTCAAGTATCTTAAGGAGGGCGTTAGATGCCGAAGGGTTCATAGCCGAAGCATCGTTTATGATTATAAACCTGTGAGTCGGATACTGCGGTTTAAGAGACAAAAAAGATGTAATTTGATGAATTGTTTCTATCTTTATAGAATTCCCCGACGACTCGACCGTAAAAATATTTTGATTCATACCGTTTAAAACGGAGAGGCAAGATGGACATTTACCGCAAAAATTCAAAGACGAAGAAGCGGCGGCGGCTTGAAAATTTTCCGCATAATCGCCGCATAAAACAGAGGCGGCAAAGGACAGCGCCGTAATATTTTTTCCTATATTCTTTTGTCCGTAAAACAGAAGTCCTGACGGCATCCTTTGCGAAATATAAAGCCCGTTTAAAAAATCTATCTGTTTTTTATGCCCGATTATTTCGGACAAATTATAATTTAAAGCCATAACGGTAAATTAAAAAATTTAAAAAATAAACTTTAATTAAATACATATAGAGAAATTGCATATATTATTATATACCTTTTTGCCTCAGTATTTCCATAATAGAACTTTAACCCTTCAATAGAACAACAAAAAAACATCCCGAATATATTATAATGATAATGACTAGAAAAAGGTGTCAGATTTTATTTCACGCATACCAAAAGAAACAATTAACGATAAAAGATTTTGCGTAAAGTTAATCCTACACCTTTTTCTAATGCAGGGTTAAAGTAGAAAATAATTATTTTCCAATTTTTCCAAAAGTTATTGTATAATATAGATTTATATGAAAATAGATCTGTTCGATTACAAATTTGATGCTGAAAAAATAGCAAAATATCCAAAAACAAACAGAGAAGAAGCCAATCTTATGGCGGTCGACGTAAAAAATTTTAAAATTACGCATAAAAAATTTTTCGATATAACCGATTATATCGAAAAAAACGATGTCGTAGTCGTCAATAATTCCAGCGTAAAAAAAGCCAGAATTTTAGGGAAAAGGGGTTCGGGCGGCAAAGTCGAAATATTTATTACGGAATTTCCCGCAGATATTTATTTTCCTTTAAAACTTAAATCTCTTGTAAAAGCGCACAAAACTATAAAAGAAAACGAAAAAATAGAAATAGCCGAAAAAATTTATATGACGGCGGAAAAAAATTGCGGTGGCGGGCTTTATGAAATATCTATAGAAACCAAAAGCGATTATGATTATATTTTCGAAAAATGCGCCGCAATTCCTCTGCCGCCTTATATAAAGCGGCCGGCGGACGAAAAAGATGATATATACTATCAAACCGTTTATGCAGACGATTCAGCCGGTTTATCGGTAGCTGCGCCTACCGCGGGACTCCATTTTACCGAAAAAATTATAAATTCCATAAAAGAAAAAGGCGGTATTTTTACGGATGTTTCGCTAAATATAGGCCTCGGCACTTTTTTGCCGGTAAGAACGGAAGATATAAGGAAACACAAAATACATAAGGAAACTTATACCGTAACAAAAGAAACTGCGGATATAGTGAACGGAACGATAAAATCCGGAAACAAAATAATAATTACGGGAACTTCGGCGGTAAGGTCGTTAGAATCGGCTGCGGTCGAAAATAAAAACGGCGGCTGCTTTATAAATCCCGTTAAAAACGAAGAAACGTCTTTATATATATATCCCGGTTATAAATTTAAAGCAACTAAAAATCTGATAACTAATTTTCATCAGCCTAAGTCGTCGCTTTATATTATGATATGCGCGCTTATAGGCATAGACAAAACAAAAGCCGTTTACGAGGAGGCTTTAAGAAACGATTATTCCCTGTTCAGTTACGGAGACGCGATGTATCTTTATAATATATAAAAATATATAAAAAATAAAACAAAACAATGACTTTTAAAATAACTGCAAAAGATACGGCAACCAAGGCAAGAACCGGATTACTGGAAACTAAAAACGGAACCATAGAAACGCCGGTTTTTATGCCGGTAGGAACTATAGGAACGGTTAAGTCTCTTTCTCCTTTTGAGTTATACGACGAAGGCTTTAAAATTATGCTTTCCAATACGTATCATCTATTTTTAAGACCGGGAACGGATGTAATCGAAAAATTCGCCTCTTTAAGAAATTTTACTAGGTATAAAGGTTCTATATTGACGGATTCCGGGGGATTCCAGATTTTCAGTCTCGCAAAATTTGCGAAAATAAAAGAAAACGGCGTTGAATTCATGTCGCATATAGACGGCGAAACGCACTTTTTTACGCCGGAACGGGTAATAGAAATACAGAGCGTTCTTGATTCCGATATAATGATGCAGCTTGACGTTTTTTCGGGACCCGGCGTAAAAAAAGAAAAGGCGGAAAAGGATTTAGAAATAACACTGGAATGGGCATGGAAATCTATCGAAGCTAAAAAAAATTATCGGCGGGATAATCTGCTTTTTCTTATAACACAGGGTAATTTTTTTGAAGATTTAAGGGAAAAATCGGCACGCACAATGTCGGACTTAAACGCTGACGGTTATGCGGTAGGAGGTTTGGCGGTAGGCGAATCTAAAGAAACTATGCTGAGAATGCTTGAAATTTCGGCATCGAATCTTCCGGAAAACAAACCCCGCTACCTTATGGGCGTCGGCACTCCTTCCGATATCGTTAAAGCCGTATCGCAAGGTATCGATATGTTTGACTGCGTACTGCCGACGAGAAACGCCAGAAACGGTTTCATTTTCACTTCCGAAGGAACCGTAAACATTAAAAATTCCGCATATAAATCGGATACTTCGCCCATAGACCCGGAATGCGGCTGTTTTTGCTGTAAAAACTTCAGCGCGGCTTACGTAAGACACGCTTTCATGAGTAAAGAAATCTTTGCTCAGAGGCTTTTAACCCTGCATAATCTGCATTATTATCAAGATTTAATCGCCAAAATAAGAAATACCGTTAAAAACGGCGATTTTTGCGATTTTTTTAAAAAATATTCATCTTTGTTTTGACTTTCTTTCAATATAAATATAATATATTAAATTGCAAAATAAATTTAAAAACTAAAGTTAAAGGAGCAGGAATGAAAATTTTATCCGTTTTATCCGATTTATTAAATGTTTTAAAGATTAAATCTGCTTATGCCGCAGGCGGCGCACCGGCAAAGACGGGCGGCGGATGGGAATCGACGCTGGAAAGTTTTGCGCCGCTTATTGCCATAGTCGCTATTTTTTACTTATTGGTAATACTTCCCCAGCAAAAACGAACAAAAGAGCATAAAAAGATGATAGAATCTCTTAAAGTAGGCGACGAAGTATTGACTACGGGAGGCATATTCGGAGTTATTACCGGAATAGCCGACCAGCTTTTTACTATAGAAATCGCAAAAGACGTTAAGATAAAAATTACAAAAAGTGCGATTGCTACCAAAACCGCAAATAAGCAGTAACATATAAAAATATATAATTCGTAAACTTTCTAACATTAATTTACCTATAATTATATATATTTGATTTATTATTCATTAAATTTTTTAATTTAAATATTAACGATTATTTTTATGGTGAGGCTTGATGAAACCCGTTAAAACCAGAGTTATTTTAATATCGGTATTAATTCTAATATCTGTTTTTTCTATAATACCGTCCGTCTATCAAAATACGCCGGAATGGTGGAAAGCGGTAATAGGCAACGCCGAAATGCATCTTGGACTGGATCTCCAGGGAGGCGTTTATCTAATAGAAAAAGTAGAAACCGGAAAAGCCGTGAAAGAAAAATTATACAAAGATTATGCCGACATAAAATCTTTCGTCGAATCAAAAAAGATTGGAAAAACATCTGATTTAACTTTCAAAAATAATTATATAGTATTAAGCAGCAGTATTCTTAAAAATAAATCCGGCTTATCCGCTCTTAAAAGATATATTAAAAATCACCATGTTTCGTTAAATTTATCCAATGATATAATCAGTTTTAAACCGTCGGCGCTTTCTTTGTATAAAAAAGAAGCGGTGAGCGGAGCCGTGGAAGTAATGAGAAACAGGATCGACCAGTTCGGACTCGTAGCTCCTAAAATAGCAAGGCAGGGAAAAAATTTAATAGTCGTGGAACTGCCCGGAGTTAAAAACGTCAAACAGGCTATTAAATTAATAGGAAAAACGGCAAGGCTTACTTTTAAATTAGTCGACGACAAACACAGTATAGTAAAAGCATTGAACGGTAAAATACCTAAAGGCGACGAAATCTTATATCATATAAAATATAATAAGTACACCCATAAAACTACAAAAATACCTTATCTTTTAAAGAAAACGGTACTGATGGACGGTTCCGCTATTTCAAGCGCAAACGTCCAGATGAATCAGTATAATCAGCCTGAAGTGGGAGTTTCTTTAAATTCTGCGGGGACCCTGCTTTTCGCCAAAATCACTACAAAATATACGGGAAAAAGGCTTGCGATTATATTAGACCGTAACGTTATTTCCGCACCGGTAATAGAAGAACCTATACTTGGAGGTAATGCTTCTATTTCGGGACATTTCACTATAGCGCAGGCGGATAATCTTGCAATAGCTTTACGTTCCGGCGCACTTCCCGCTCCGGTAAAAATAATACAAAATAATACCGTCGGACCTACTCTAGGAGCGGACTCTATTCACGACGGAATACTTGCGGCGATAGTCGGTACCGTACTTGTTATTCTGTTTATGGTATTTTATTATAAATTTTCAGGCTTAATTGCCGATTTCGCATTATTGGAAAACGTTCTTTTTCTTATGGCTGCCCTTTCGCTTTTCGGGGCGACGCTTACCCTGCCGGGTATAGCCGGTATTATACTTACCATCGGTATGTCGGTCGATTCCAACGTTCTTATATTCGAAAGGATAAGAGAAGAATTAAGGGAAGGTAAACCCGTCGTAATCGCTATAGAAAACGGATATAACAAAGCTTTTTTTACCATATTGGATTCTCACGTCACCGCTCTTATTACCGCCGCTGTTCTTTTCTATTTCGGTTCCGGTCCGGTAAAAGGTTTTGCGGTAACGCTTTCTCTGGGCATACTCATAAATCTTTTCACTTCATTAGTTGGTACGAAGGTTATATTCGATATAATTTCTAACAAAAAAGAACTTAAGAAATTAAGTATTTAACGATTATAAATAAAAACGGAAAGGAGTAAAAATTGGAATTTATAAAAAATACGCATTACAATTTTATAGGCAAAAGAAAATATTCTTTTGTCCTTTCGTCCATTCTGGTTATATTCGGCATTATTGAAATAATAACTATGATAGCCGGCACTGCAAGGATAGGAATAGATTTCACGGGCGGTTTATCAATGCAGCTTGCGTTCAAACATAAAATATCAATTTCGTCCGTAAGAAAAGTCTTGATTCCCGCCGGTTTTAAAGACGTTAAAATCGTTAAAATCAAAGGGAAGAACGATATTATAATACAGACTAAAGCTATGGCAAAAGATTTAAATGCATATACCGCAAAAATTAAAAAAGTGATAAAAAAATCTTTTATGAAAAACCCTCCAAAAGTTGTCAGCAGTGAAATGATAGGTCCTTCGGTAGGAAAAAAACTTGCTAAAGACGCTGTTATAGCAATTATCATAGCTATTATAGCCATAATATTATATATAACTTGGCGTTTTGAATTCAGATTCGGTTTAGCGGCGGCTATAGGTCTTGGACATGACGTCCTTGCTTTGCTGGGAGTTATATTTATCTTCCAGAAAGAGATAACTCTGCTCGTCATAACTGCGGTGCTTACGGTTGCAGGATACTCCCTTACGGACAAGGTGGTCGTCTTCGACAGAATAAGGGAAAATCTAAAAATAGAAACCGAAAAGACAAAACATATAGATTTAAAAGGTTTAGTTAACATAAGCATCAACGAGGTCTTGACCAGGACGGTGGTCACTTCTCTTACCGTAGTATTGGTCGTATTGTCCCTTTTTTTCCTCGGTGGCATAGTTCTTCACGATTTTGCCTTTACTCTGCTTATTGGGGTTTTAATAGGAACTTATTCGTCGATATTTATAGCAAGCCCCATTATGGTTATTCTAAACGAGAAACATTATAAGTAAAAGGTATACATAAATCAATTAAATCGATAAATTAAAATATGGAAAAAGAATATGTATATAGATATTTAAAAGAACATTTGCCTTTATACCTGAGCAGTACCGCATCGTCGCTTATATCCAAAAGAATAATTTCCCAGTTAAATTCTGATCTATTTTATAAAGAAAGAAACCTCGAAAACGAAGATTGCGGCGATATCTTAAAAACCAATTTATCCTGCTTTATAGATAACTATCTTAACCCTTCTTTAAAATATCTCAACGACCCGTTTCTCATATCCGATATGGATAAAGCCGTTAAGCGCATTACAAAAGCGCTTTTGGAAGAAGAATCGATTTGCATATACGGCGATTACGACGTGGACGGAATAACGGCTACTTCTTTTCTGGTTTCTTTTCTGAGGGAATTAAAAAAAATATTAAAAAAAAATGCGGATACCGATAATCATTCTGTTTTTTATAAACTTCCGGACAGAATTAAAGACGGCTACGGTCTCGGCATTGACCCGATAGACGAAATATATTCGGAGATAAACGATAAGGGAGGCAAACCGCTATCGCTGATTATAGCCGTAGATCTTGGAATAACGGGCGTTAAAGAGGTTGCGCATGCAAATTCCAAGAATATCGACGTAATAATATGCGACCACCATGAAGTGCCTTTAAACGGAGAAGAAGAAATACTTCCGCCTGCATTCGCCATATTAAATCCAAAACGTAAAGGAGATAAGTTTCCTTTTAAATTTTTACCCGGCGTCGGCATAGCCTTTAACCTTGGAATCGCTATAAGAAAAATTTTAGTAAAAGAAGAATTATTAGACAGATGCCCTAACCTCAAAGATTATCTCGATATAGTCTGCCTCGGCATAGTAGCGGATATAGTTCCTATGTACGGCGATAACAGAATTCTTACCCGTTACGGACTGCAGATATTAAATGAAAACCCCGGTCCAGGCATAAAAGAACTGAGACGAATATGCGGTCTGCATTTTGATAACGTAAACGAGTCCGACATAGCATGGAAAATCGCGCCTAAAATTAATGCGGCAGGCAGAGTCGGCGACCCTTCCATAGCCGTAGAACTTTTAACGCAAAACGACCAAAAAACTGCTTTTAACCTCGCCCAGGAACTTGAATCTTTTAACAGAAAAAGGCAGCAGCTTGAAGACGCGTGCTTTACGGAAGCTATGAATTTAATAGAAGAGAAATCCAAAGTATCGGAAAAATCGCTTCCTATAATTATACTAAAAGGCGAATCGTGGCACCCCGGAGTAATAGGTATTGTTTCCTCCAAGATTTCCGATTATTTCAAAAAACCGGTTTTACTGCTCACAGGTTACAAAGAAAAAGTATATATAGGTTCCGCCAGGTCATGCGGAGATATAGATATATACGCTTTTTTAAAACAATACGAATCTTTTTTTATAAAATTCGGCGGACATAAAATGGCTTGCGGATTGACTTTGAAAAAAGGCTACGATACCGAAAATTTTATAGACGCGGTAGTAAATAACGCTTCCGAATATAATAAAACGGCAAACGGCGATCGCAAAGCGGGAAAAACGACATCGTCATACTGCTACGATGAAGAAATAGATATAGAACTGCTTTCCGGCAGAGAACTGTCGGAAATAATAAAAATAATATCCCCCTGCGGACCGTTAAACGAACAGCCTAAATTTTTATTGAGAGATATTAACCTGTTAGATATTAACAAACGTGAATTCAAGAATAAAAATTCAAAAAACAAGGGTTATTTAAACTGCTATTTCACGCTTAATATTTCGAGAAATTCGCTTGAGAAGGAAAAAGATTCGGCGAAACATAAGGCTATGGTATTCAACAGGCAAAAATCCATAGGGGATATTTTGAACAACTGCGTAAACTGTACGGACAATGTAATAAAGGTGGACGGCATAATATTTGAATTATTTAACGGCTATATAAAAATACTGGATTTTATATAGAAATACGTAAACATTCCATTTTAGGCGGTTAAACCGTCCCGTTTTTTAAATCTCCATATAAAAGAAGATATAAGAATGCTGATTTCGTACATAGAGTAAAGCGGTACGGCTATAAAAAACATAGTCACTATATCGGCATGAAAAGCCGCTATTATAAGGCTCATAAGAAGCGCATATTTGCGGTATTTTTTTAAAAACTTAGGCTTCAATATACCGGCAAGAGAAAACAGCGCAGAAACAAGCGGCAGTTCGAATATTAAACCGAATATTAAACCAAGCCTAAGCGCAAAATCAATATAATGCGTCAGGTTTATTAACGGCGAAAGATTCGGACTTTGATAGCTTAAAGAAAAATTAATAACTGCAGGCCATATATAAAAAACCATAAAAACTGCGCCGGAAATAAAAAAAAGCGTACCGAAAAATAAAAAAGGCAAAAGATACATTCTTTCTTTTTTTAAAAGCCCCGGCTTTATAAACTGCCAGAACTCAAACAGAATAAAAGGAAATGCAATCATAAGCCCCAGAATAAGAGAAACCTTAACCTGCATAAAAAACGGCTCAAGCGGTTTTGAATAGTGCAGAATATGTTTTTGAAATTTTTTAGGAGTTTTATTTAATCCGAACGAATAATAAACGAAAGGTATTTTTTTCTTTATAATTTTTTTTGCGTATCCGGCAAAATATGTTATATATGTGGGCTTTTCCAAAGGAGTTTCTATGATATTTATAGCCTTATACGATAAATGCCATGAAAACCCCGTGCAGATTACTATCGCTATAAATACATATATAATCCTTTTTCTTAGTTCGGAAAAATGTTCGACGAAAGACATTCTTCCTGCTTCGTTAAGCTTGGAAGGTTCTTTATTTTTATTGTTTTTATTCGACATCTATCTTCTATAACTATAACGTTTAGCAAAAAACAAGCAAGTTTTAAAATAAGAGAAATAAGAGGATAAATCAATATTGTGACGGTACCGTAATTCAATTCCGGTACCGTGTTTAAAAAAAAGGCGAAATTGCAAAACAATTCCGCCTCTAGATATAAATTGCAAATTAAGCTTTATTTATATGCGGACTCTCAATTACGCCTTTTTAATTAAGGTGTGACTTTTTTTAAAAGGCCGCTTTTTGTGGTTTAAAACGCATACTTAAGATTTCTGGACGTAAAATTTAAATTTTCCGCCTTCTTCCGAAGATTCCAACAGCTTGTTTCCAGTCCTGTTGCACCACGCCGACATGTCGTTTTTTGAACCCGGATCCGTCGAGATTACCTCAAGAACCTGCCCTGAAGACATGGTGTCGATTTCTTTTTTTGTTTTAACGATAGGAAGAGGGCATGATAACCCGCTCGCATCAAGTGTTTTGTTTGACGATACTGCCATAATGTAACCTCCTTAATAAATAATATTATTAAAATTATACATCTCTTGGATAAACAAATGCAAATGTATAATTCTTAGATTTATTTAGCTTATTACTTAACGATAAAAAAGTCAATAAAGATTTTTATATCCAATTTTTTTTAAAACTCTGGTATAATTTATATATTATGAATTTCAGCATTTTAATATTTATAGCCGTATTTTCCGTTGCCATAGTAGAACTGAGCGAAGTATCGGCTATAGTTTTCATAGTCGGGGAAGACGTGGGGCTTTCCAGCGCATTAGCCGGCGCGCTGATAGGATTCGTCGGAACGCTGTTCGTTCTTTTTATAGGCGGAGTAACTATAATTAAAACCGTTCCTATAACTACCGTCAAATTAATAATAGGCGGGGTACTTTTAGCCGTCGGTTTATACTTTTCGTATAAACTGATAAGTTTTGTATTTTATTTAACTCCGTTTTCAAAAAAAATAGGAGAAAAACCGCTTTTTAAAAAAGCTGAAAGCGCTATGATAAAACATCAAAAATGCTCTTTTAAATCCTTTATCGTTGCGCTAAATGCCGTAATAATAGAAGCGTTCGAAGTAGCAGTGGTGGCAGTTCCTTTTGCCGTTACCGACAAACAGTGGCTTTCGGTAATATCGGCTCTTGCCTTGGGTTCAATGATAGTTATACTGCTGTCGGTTTACTTAAGAAAATATTTTAAGAAAATACCGTCCCATTGGATGAAAGGGCTGGCGTCCGTTCTGCTCTTGAGCTTTGGAATCTACTGGGGTTTACAGGGATTTAATATAAATATAGAGGATAACTATCTTGCGCTTATTATATCGGCAATCGGAATAATTTTACTGATACTTTCTTTTATATTCGATAAAATAGGTTATACCGTTAAAAGCAGGAAAAAGATATAGTCTTTCGGTTTTCCGCTATTTTTTCTTTTTCGGAGGGAAAAACAAAATTACGACCTGCCTTTCTTTGCCCGGTTTTCCAATATCTTTGCCGTTATAATTCAATATAATACCGCCGGCGTTTCCTATTTTAATCCATAATCTCTTGTTCGCTTTCCAAATCTTAGACTCTCCCGGATAAAGCATAGATGTTTTTATATGCCTTTTGTCTATTTTAACCGCTACCCACGTCTTTTTTACTATTTCTCCCTTGAGAAGTACGCCGTATTTCTTTTGAGAACCGTTTATCTTGTTGCTAAGTTTTTTTTTAAAAGAATTCGCGGCGGTTGAAGAATTAAGTGACGTAGAAGCGCTACGCGTTTCGGTTCTTAATGTTTTTATATAGCCGTATAATTTTAACGAAACATAAGATAAAATAATAATTAAAATTCCGCCGAATAATACGAATAAAAATTTTCTGCGGAAACTTTGGGATCTTTTTATTTCTTCTTTAAATTTTTCTCCGATTATATCTTCGACTACTTTGCCGTTAAAATTGCTTTTTAATTCCGATTCCAATAAAGAAACCGCTTTTTTTTCATCGGCATTTACCGTTTTTGCAAGAAGTTTAACGTATCCTTTCAGCAGCTGCGGCGAAGAAAACAAGGAAAAATCATCGTTTTCTATAGCTTCTATATAAGACGCATTGATTTTGGTCGTTTTTGAAATGTCCGCCTTTTCAAGCCCGCAAGACTTCCTGCTTGTCTTTAGATATTCTCCGACGGTTTCATAATAGGAATCTTCGTTTTCCATAAATATGCACCCTATTTATTTAACAAGATAAGGATTTTTTTAATATATTTTAAAGATTCTGCTCTGTATTTATCTGCCTTGCTTGCATCATACACCGAAGAAAATATATATTTTGCTTTATTATATCTTTTTTGTTTAAAATATATCAAGCCTTCGTAATATTTTGCAGGGATAAAAAACATGTTCGCATCTAATGTTTTCTTAAAATAATACAGCCCTGCAGGCAGATTGTTTTCTAAAAGCATACATTTTCCTAAATAATAATAAGCCAAAAAATAATTTTTGTCGATTAGCATAGATACCGTCAATATTTTTTCCGCTTTTTTAATTTTATTCTCGGCAATATATATTTTTGCAAGCTGAGTATAGCTTTCGTAAGGTTTGTTGTAAAACGGATTTTTCAATGCTTTTTTTAGGAATATTTTTGCCTGACGGAAATTTTTCTTTTTTATGTATATTAAACCAAGATTATAATATGCATCCGAAAATTGAGGATTTATTTTTACGGCCTTCTTAAAGTTTTTTATGGCTCTGTTCTCGCGGTCGGTTTTCATATATATTATACCTATAGCGTTATAATTTTTAGCGGAATATTGATAAAGCATTTTAGCCCTTATAAATTCCTGCATTGCTTTTATATAATTGCCGTTCTGATAAAAACCTACGCCGAGTCTGTAATAAAGATTCGATTTAAGTTCGTTTTTTTTAGAAACCGCCGACATTCCGCAACCGGACAGTAAAGGAAAAATTACCGTCGCAATTAACAATAATATAACAAACTTTAAAAAGCTTTTTTTTCCAATGTATTCCATAATAAATAAGATAAATATAAAATATTATTAATGGGTTAATTTAAATAAAAAATAAACTGCAAGGACTTTTATGCGTTAAGCTCTTCAAAATACGTCATTTCCCTGAATTTTTTAAATCTTTCTTTAATTTCGTCCATCCGTATAGTCAAAAATCTGTTTACGGAAAAACCTTCGACGGCAAACGAAGCCATAATATTCCCAAACACGAGCGCTTTTTTAAGATTTTCAAAAGACATATCTCCCGTATTATCCATATAGCCGAGAAAACCGCCGGCAAAAGAATCGCCCGCTCCCGTGGGATCTACGACGTTTTCCAAAGGATATGCCGGAACCATAAAAAATTTATTTTCAAAAAACATCGTGGCACCGTATGCTCCCCTTTTTAAAATCAATATCTTTGCACCGTATTTAAAAATAATTTCGGCGCAGTCGAAAATTGAAGATTTCCCCGTTAAAAGCCTCGCCTCGGATTCGTTGATTATAAATATATCGGTTAATTTAAGAATATTTATAAGTTTTTCTTTTTTACCGTCTATCCAAAAATTCATAGTGTCAAGAGCGGAAAGTTTCGGAGAATCCATCTGTTTAAGGGCATCAAACTGTATTTCGGGATCTATATTTGCAAGAAACAGCATATCGTTTTTAGAATCATGGGGAACAACCGGTTTAAATGAAGAAAATACGCCGAGTTCAGTCATTATAGTTTCGGGGTCGGACATATCGTAACCGTATCTGCCCTTCCACCTGAAAGTTTTGCCGTCCTCGGTCTTGATATTTTTAATATTTATAGATCTGCCTTTAAAAACGTTTAAATGTTTTTTGTCGAAATCTTTGCCGACCGTTCCTATAATTTTTACGTCCGTTAAAAATGACGCCGCCATAGAAAAATATGTCGCCGAACCTCCGAGAATATCACCTGTTTTTTCGAAAGGAGTTTCGATGTCGTCTATTGCTATAGAACCTATAACGGTAATTGCCATAAAATTTCTCCATTAATTTAATATTCATATTGCGGTTAATACCGCGGCGGTGCCGTACATAATCGGATTGCGGTACTAATTTCAGTAAAAATCCGCCTCGTTAAATTTGCTTTTGTTACTTTTTTGTAACGGGAGACTGTACGCCGTACCCCTGCTTTGCCGCTAAATATCCGGTGGTCCCGGCAAGTCCGCCTACCACCAAAAGCGCGCATCCGCTTAAAAAATTTATCGCGACTAAAAGTATAAATGCAAGAAGCGCAATTTTTATTTTTTTCATTTAATAACCTCCCCTTCTCCCCGTAAAATTATTATTTATATTGAAATAAATAATTAAAATTAGTAGAATATAATAAATTTTTTTATATATTCTAATATATATAATATATATTTTAAAATCAAATTAAAATAAAAAGGTATTCAAATAATGCAAAAAACTAAGTATGCCCTTATTTCCGTTTACGATAAGACACAAATAACGGAGCTGGCGACGCATTTGGAAATTGCCGGCTATACGGTAATAGCAACTGGAAATACTTATAAATTTTTAAAATCGGCCGGAATTAATAAATTAAAAAAAATTGAAGAAATAACCGGCTTTCCGGAAATTTTGGACGGAAGGGTTAAAACTCTGCATCCTGCGGTTTTCGGCGGCATACTATCAATAAGAAACAACGAAAATCACAGAGACGATATGATAAAAAACGGAATAACACCCATAGATTTCGTAATAGTAAATCTTTATCCTTTTAAAGAAATGAAAGACAAAGATATAACTTTCGACGAAAAACTTGAATTTATAGACATAGGCGGCGTTTCCCTGTTAAGAGCGGCGGCAAAAAATTTTAAAGACGTGACGGTCGTAATTGACACCTCATTTTACGAAGATATAATTACTTTCCTTAAAAATAAAGAAAAAATTCCGCTGGAACTCAGAAAGCTCTACGCATATGAAACATTTAAACTAACCTCGGAATACGATTCGGCTATAGCCGGTTTTTTAAATCAGGATGCAGAATCACAATCTTCCTCCGTCAATACAGATTTTTACAAAGAAAATACGGAAGAAATTAATATAAACATAAAAAAAAAATTCAATCTAAGATACGGCGAAAATCCTCATCAAAAAGCGGCTTTTTATTCAAAAGACCGTTCGATGCCTTTTGAAAAACTTTCCGGCAAAGAAATATCTTACAATAATTTGCTAGACATAGATTCGGCGCTCGGAATTATTAAAGATTTTGAAGGAAATAAGAAAAAAGAATTTTTTTCCGCTATCATTAAGCATACCAATCCATGCGGAGCCGCTTTAAGTTCCGTCTCCCAAAAAGATGCCTTTTTAAAAGCAAGACAAACCGACGAAGTTTCTTCTTACGGCGGCATAATAGTATTCAATAAAAAATTAGATAAAGATACCGCTCTCGAAATTAAACCTTTTTTCGTAGAAATAATACTGGCTCCGGATTACGACAAGGAAGCATTAAATATACTTGAAACAAAAAAAAATACTATAATAATACGTTACGACAAGAAAATTACGGAAAGTTTTAAAGGTTATCCGTCTCTGAGAACGGCTTCGGGAGGAATATTAATACAGGAAACGGACGATGCATCCGACGATACGTCTAATTTCAAAACGGTAACCGGCGTTAAAATGCCGGAATCGGTATTAAATGACCTTTTATTTGCCTGGAAAATTGCAAAACACGTTAAATCTAACGCGATAGTGTATGCGAAAAACGGCGCTACCGCCGGCATAGGTGCGGGACAGATGTCCAGAATCGACAGCGCGGTATTTGCTCATGAAAAAATGAAAAACGCATACGGCGAAATAAAAGGTTTCGTCATGGCATCGGACGGCTTTTTCCCGTTTAAAGATTCAGTCGAATATGCCGCAGAAATCGGCGTAAACGGGATAATACAACCGGGAGGCTCTATCAGGGACGAAGAAGTTATAGATGCGGCAAATAAATTTAATATACCAATGATTTTTACCGGCATACGGCATTTTAAGCATTAAATAAATCTGCTCTCTTTTTGAAAATGGAAAATAATAAAATGAAAATATTAATAATCGGTTCCGGCGGCAGGGAAAATGCCATAGCCTATGCCGTTAAAAAATCAAAAATAGAAACAGAAATTTACTGCGCACCCGGAAACGGCGGGGCCGAAACCATTGCGATTAACGTTCCTATTAAACAGGACGATGTAAAAGGGCTTCTTGATTTTGCTTTAAAAAATAAAATAGACTTAACCGTAGTAGGTCCCGAAATACCTTTATCAATAGGCATAGCCGATGAATTTACTTCTGCAGGGCTTAAAATATTCGGACCCGACAAAAAAGCCGCGCTTTTAGAGTCGTCGAAAAAATTTTCTAAAGATTTTCTTAAAAAATATAATATAAAAACTGCAGGATACAAATCTTTCGACGATTTAAGCGAAGCCGAAAATTACGTCAAAAATAAGCCGCATCCTTTAGTTATAAAAGCAAGCGGGCTTGCGGCAGGAAAAGGCGTTTTCATTTCAAAAGACGCAGTGGAATCCGATAAAATACTGAAATCTATATTAATCGACAAAATATTCGGCAAAAGCGGAGAGACGGTCGTTATAGAAGATTATTTAGACGGGTTTGAACTTTCTTATATGATAGTTACTGACGGAATATCGTATAAGCCGTTAATTACCAGCATGGATTACAAAAAAATCGGAGACGGAGATACCGGAGAAAATACCGGCGGCATGGGCGCCGTTACGCCGAACCCGTATGTTTCCGAAGACTTAATTAACAAAATAAACAAAAATGTCATAGAACCTACGCTGGAAGGATTAAAAAAAGAAGGGGTAAAATATAAAGGGGTGCTATACGCCGGACTAATTATAAAGGGTGAAGATATATATGTCCTCGAATTTAACGTAAGATTCGGAGATCCTGAGACTCAGGCCATACTTATAAGGCTTGAATCGGATATAATAGAACTGTTTTTAAACGTAGTAAACGAAAATTTAAAAGATTATAAACTGATTTTCGACGATAATAAGTCCATATGCCTCGTTCTCGCTTCCGGCGGATACCCTAAGGATTATAAAACCGGATACGAAATAATTTTCGATAAAAATCTTCATCATTCCGGGCTTTTCAATAAAAATGGCGTAGAATACTATATTTTTCACGCAGGAACAAAAATAACCGGCGGAAAATACTTAACCGACGGCGGCAGAGTTTTAAACATCTGCGCAAAAGGTAAAGAAAAAAATATAATGCAAGCGGTTTACGGTATTGCGGAAATGATAGATTTTAAAGATAAATATTACAGGAAAGACATAGGTAAAACTTTAAATTAATTCTTTAAGCGATAATTAATCAATATAATTTATGCCTTTAATAAAATTCAAACCTCAAGTACTGCTTAATCTTTTAATAAGTATTTTAACCGGCGTTTTTGCGCAGTTATCTATGAAATACGGAATGATAAATATTAAAAACGCTGCCGGAAGTTTAAGCGGTAAAAGCTCAGTTTCGTCATTATCCGCGCATCCGTTAAAATACAAAAAATATGCCGTAATATATAAAGCGGTAAAGATACTTACTATTATTTTTATGAACAAGTTTGTTGTATTGGGAATAATTCTCTATTTAATTTCCATGTTTTTCTGGATAAAAACGCTTTCTAAAATCGACCTTTCGGTCGCATACCCTTTTATCAGTATCGGCATCGTGTTGACGGTAATACTTGCCGCCGTTGCGCTTAACGAGCCGGTTCCTTTGATGAGATGGGTCGGAATTTTCATTACTCTTTGCGGCGTTTACGTCATAGTTTCATCCCACGAAGACGGCGAAAATCATAAAAATGAAGAAAAATAATTAGAAACAAACAAAGCTATAAATTTTTAAATAAAGTACATATTATAAATATTATAAAGAATAAAGTATGGTAAACATTTATGAATTCAACGCATTAAGCGATAAAGACTATGATTTAATCAAAGAGCATCTTAAGAATTCCGGCATAATAATATATCCGACGGAAACATCTTACGCAATAGGCGGAAACGCTTTGAACGACAACGCGGTAAAAAAAATATACGCTTTTAAAGGCAGAGATTTTAAAAAACCGCTTCCGATA
>JAKAQP010000061.1:1317-5282 GCA_021822485.1 bacterium | reverse complement strand
ACGGCAGTAAAGTTGCTTACGTTTCTTTTAAGGACGGAGACCCCGCAGTTTTTATAAAAAACTTAAAAACCGGAACAACCGTGAAACTTAATTTGCCCGGTCCTGCCGACTACGTCGCATGGTCGCCCGACGGAAATAAATTAGCCGTTTCTTTAACCCCCGACCATATTAATACCGAAATATATATGGTTAACGTTAACGGCGGTGGTTTGAAACAGTTGACGTTTATGGATGGTATTAATACTTCGCCTTCGTTTTCTCCGCACGGCAACAGAATTGCTTTTGTATCGGATAGGGGAGGTAGTCCGCAAATTTACGTAATGAACGCAAACGGCAGCGACAAGCGCAGATTGACCTACGACGAGGGAGGTTATAATACAAGTCCCGCATGGTCGCCCAACGGAAAAAAAATAGCGTTTGCTTCTTTTATTAACGGCGCTCTCGAAATATGCATTATGAATGCCGACGGTTCCGACGAAAGACAGGTTACGGATACTCCTTACAGCGCAAATCATCCGGCTTGGACTAGGGATTCTAGAATTATTTCTTTCGATACCGAAATTGCCGGAAGAGAAGAACTTTACATGATAGATATAAACGAAAGCGGAATGATGAGGCTGACGCCTAAGTTATTTCCTGAAATGAACAATTATTACGATGCACAGTGGACTATGAAATCGTCTTATTGAAAAAAAATCTTTTTTGTGATTAAATTAAATAAATGCAAACGGGAGAAAAATTATGAATAAATATGAAGATAAAAATGCCGTATACCTAAAAAATAAAAGTAAATTGAAAGTTTTTATTCTTATTTCTCTCTTTTTGATTTTCGTAACTTCTATTCTTGCCGGATGCGCTCCTATGGAACCCGATTCCTTTCACCGTTTAAAAGTTCAGGTGAGAAAACTGAACAAAAAAACGGCCGAATTATCTCAAAATCAACAATACGCAGAAAAAAAAATCAGCCAAATGCAGTTGAACACTGCAAATAACGGAGTGGCTATTTCTTCGTTAAGCGCTAAGATTAGGAATATTTACGGTAAATACGAAGTAGAACACCATAAGCTGGACGTTCTAAACAAGAAATTCAGGGAATACCGCTTAATGGTAAATAAACAGCTTATTAAATTACTAAAACTAGTAAAAACAGGCAAGGCTGTACCTTCCATAAGCTCTATTAAAAAACCAAGCGTAAGATCGTCGTTAGTAAAAAAAGAAAGTTCTATGGAATACGGCTTTAACGAAGCTATGTCGCAGTTCAAAAAAAAGAAATATAATTCCGCTTTAACTTCTTTGCGTAATTTTTTAAATAAATATCCTCAGTCTAAATATTCTGCCGATGCCATGTTTTACAAAGCTTACGCCAATTTTAAACTAAAAAAATACCCCGTTTCCATACTTGAATTCCATAAATTTTCGCAGTTATATCCTAAAAACCCCGACGTGCCAATGTCTATATATTTGCAGGGCATGGGTTTTATGAAAGTTTCCGACCCGTCGGACGCTTCTATTCTTTTCAGGCAGGCAATAGCAAAATATCCCGGCACTAAAGCGGCGGAACTATCGCAAAAGGCTATAAACGGACTTTCAAAATAAAGATGGCGGATGATTAATTTAGCATTTGAATCAAGTTGCGACGATTTTTCCTGCGCCGTTCTTTCAAAGGAAAATTCCGAAAAAGACAGCGTAAAAATAAGCATATTATCGAATATTATCTATTCCCAGGATTACGTTCACGGAATATACGGCGGCGTAGTTCCGGAGCTTGCATCCAGGAATCATATAAAAGCTTTTCTTCCTGCTTTTAGAATTGCTTTGTCGGAAGCTAAAATATCTATGGAGGGCATCGGTCTCGTGTCCGCTACAGCCGGACCGGGACTTGTAGGTTCTCTTCTGATAGGTCTTATGTGCGCAAAAACTATATCTTATGCTTTAAATATACCCATAGTGCCTGTCAATCATATAGAAGGACATATTTTCAGTCCTTTTTTAGATATTAAAGAAAATAAAGGAATATTTCCTTTTGCGGCTCTCGTTATTTCCGGAGGGCATACCCATCTTTATTTGGTTAATTCTCATAGCGATATAAGACTTATAGGCAAAACAAGGGATGATGCATGCGGCGAACTTTTCGACAAGGTTTCCAACTATCTTGGATTTGGATATCCCGGCGGTAAGATAGTAGATGAACTTGCGGAAAAAGGCGATAAACGTGCATTTAAATTTCCTCTGCCTATGATACGCAGCAACGACCTTAATATGAGTTTCAGCGGACTTAAAACTGCGGTAATAAATACGATAGACGAAAACGGCGGTCCAAAAAATATAAAAGAAGATATTGTTTACGATATTTTAGCTTCGTTAAGGGAAGCGGTTTCGGAAATTCTTTTTAAAAAAACTTCTGCGGCATGCGGGGCTTTTAAACTTAAAAACGTGGCCGTTTCCGGCGGAGTTTCGGCAAATTCCAGAATAAGAAGCATGTTTAAAGAAAGAGGGGATGAATCCGGTCTAAAAATATTTTTCCCCTCCGTTAAATATACTACGGATAACGCGGCTATGATAGGCTATGCCGGATTTTTTAAAAATGCGATAGACCCTTCGGTTCGGCGAAGCGAATTTTTAGATATCAATGCAGATCCGTCCTGGGAGTTGTAAACTGCGATTATGGGTAAAGAACCAAAAAGAAATAAAGTAGTTTTCGGGCAAAATTTTTTGACGAATAAAGAAATTGCCAGAGATATTGTCGATTCATGCAATTTTTCGGAGTCCGACGACGTCATCGAAATAGGCCCCGGCGAGGGCATTTTAACGGAATTAATCTTCGGCAGGGTTAACAATTTTACCGTTATAGAAATAGATTCTTTTTATTATAATTTTATTAAAGGGAAGTCAATCGGTTTCGATAAGGTTAAAGGCGGCAGAGACGGTAACGAAAATAGCCGTTTTTTAAAAATAGTCAATGAGGATGCATTAAAATTCGATTATTATTCTTTAAGTAAAACTCTTAACTCTAAATTAAGGGTTATATCGAATCTTCCATACGAAATTTCGAGTCCGATAATAGATAAATTCATAAAATATAAAGACGTTTTTTGCGATTTGACGTTAATGTTTCAGAAAGAATTTGCCGAAAGGCTTTATTCGCAGGAAAACGATTCGCAAAGAGGGGCATTGAGCGTTATTGCCGGATTAAATTTTGACATAACAAGGCTTTTTGAAGTCGGCAAGGTAAATTTTAATCCCGTTCCAAAAGTAGATTCGACAGTTTTAAGGTTGGTTCCCCGATATTTTAACGACGAAGATTATAATTGGGCGGCAAGCTCTCAATTTTTCAACTATTTCGTTCATCAGATATTTAAACTTAGAAGAAAAAAATTAAAAAATTCTATATATGCTTCATTTTTCGGTATTCCGCCGGACGTAAAAGAAAAAATTTTTTCGGATTTAAACATAGACTTAAATAAAAGACCGCAGGAATTAACGACGGAAGAACTTATAAAAACCGGAAAATCATATGATTTATATTTAAAAGAGGCTGAAAATAAATATAATAATATATTGCAATCTACATAATAAAATAATAAATAAGAATAGATATTAAAATAATTAAAAAATAAAAGAGGTTTTATTTTGGAAAAAGCTGTTATTGCGCTGGATTTAGGAACGACCGGCAACAGGGCGATAGCTTTCGATAAAAACGGAGAAATTATATATTCCTCTTATAAAGAATTTCCGCAGATACATCCAAAACCTGCATGGGTTGAACAGAATCCTCACGACATATTAAATACCGCGGTTAAAGTATTAAACGAAACTCTTGAATATTGCGGTTCTTATAATATAACTTCCATAGGCATTACAAATCAGAGGGAAACCTCGGTGGTCTGGAATAAAAAAACGGGGAAACCGGTTTATAACGCAATTGTATGGCAGTGCAGAAGAACCGCCCCAATTTGCGAGAATTT
>JAKAQP010000061.1:0-1217 GCA_021822485.1 bacterium | reverse complement strand
ATCTTAAAAACTGTCGATGAATCATCCGATATAGCAAAAAGCCTTATTTCCAATGAAGGCGTATATTTCGTTCCGGCTTTATCCGGTCTCGGCGCGCCGTACTGGGATCCCGACGCAAGAGGGCTTATAATAGGATTAACGGGAGCGGCCGGCAAAAATCATATAATAAGGGCTGGATTAGAATCTTTAGCCTATCAGACAAAAGACGTAGTAACGGAATTTGAAAATATTTTAAAAATAAAATTCGATTCGTCTAAATTTAAATTAAGGGTCGACGGCAAGGCAAGCGAGAATGATTTTTTAATGCAGTTTCAGTCCGACATTTTAAATATGACCGTTGAAAAAGCGGCTTTTACGGAAATGACCGCTTTTGGAATAGCAGGGTTAAGCGCCGTGAGCGCCGATTTTTGGACGGACGATATGTTCCGCGGATTTAAAAAAACCGAAAAAATATATAACCCGCAAATAAGCGATAATTCAAGAAATGCTTTGTACGCTAAATGGCGCGAAGCCGTTTTAAAATCTTTAAAGTGGTCGCAAGTCTGATTTTCAGCGGCAAGCGTGCGCAGTCGAATTGACTTAAGCATATTTATAGTGCAT
The DNA here is from genome assembly GCA_021822485.1 of bacterium. GTDB lineage: Bacteria > SZUA-79 > SZUA-79 > Acidulodesulfobacterales > Acidulodesulfobacteraceae > Acidulodesulfobacterium_A. The sequence goes on along the minus strand of JAKAQP010000061.1, from coordinate 617 downwards.
AATAATAAATAATAAACGGGAAAATAGAGTATAAGGAGTCATAAAGGAAAAGGCGTCGGGTTTATTTTCCTTAAAAAACCATCGAAAATTAATTTGACGCCTTTTCCCTTTCCTAACGGCTCAAAAACAAAAAAAATGGAGGCAAAAATGAAAAAAATTATTGTTTTAGGTTTAATTTTAATGCTGTCTTTGATAGCATTTTCAAAAAACTCTTTTGCCGCTAAAATGGCGGCGGTAAACGTCCACAGCGCTAAGTTTCAGTATAATAAAGGCTTAGGCGCTATGAAAGGTAAATACTATTATGATGCTATACAACATTTTCAAAAGGCAATTATAATTAAGCCGCATTTTGCTCTTGCATGGGCGCGCATGGGAGTGGCGTTATACAGGCTCGGTTTTCCTTCGCTCGGCATAGTCAGTCTTCAGAAAGCTTTACAATACGATTCTAATATAAAATGGGTGAAAATTAAATTAAAAAAATATATTGCAAGTCCGAAAAGGTAAATAAAATAGATGAGCTTTGACGGTTTTGACGCATTTGCGGAATCGCCGGTTTTTAAGAATATTATAAAAAAAGAAGCCTTAAAATTAAATATCGCTTTTGTCTGTTTTTACGG
>JAKAQP010000060.1 GCA_021822485.1 bacterium | reverse complement strand
CATAAACCATTATTTCCTGGCATTTTTAATTTCTATTTAGCCCACCTCCTTTTCATTAACTTTCTTCCTTAGCGCTTATAAGGCCGTTTTTTGCGCCGAAATTCGGCATACCGGAAGACCCTGTAACCGGTTCCTCTCATTGCGAACTTGCTCCGTACTGGGCAGACAGACTGGATAAAAACATTTTAAATGCCGTGCAGGTTTCTAAAAGGGGCGGAGAGATATTATGCAGGGTGGAAATTGAATCAGTCATAATAACTCCAATCTTAATTTTTAATTTAAGACAGGTTATCAATAAAATTTAAAAATCTGTTCTATTTCTTGTCCCATACATCGTTAACCGCCTTTCTTAACGTACTTGGCACTAAGTGGTTATACCTCTTAGTCATCTGCGTCGTCTTATGTCCGAGGAGTTCACATACAAACAGCTGCCTTTTTTAGCTGTGGACAAATTGTCCACAAGCACTTTCTCTTTTTTAATGCCGCTTAACAGTTCTTTTAACGGTTTAGATACTGGAATATACCTATCATACTTCGTTTTAGTCCCTTTTATAGCTATTACGTCGTTCTGTAAATCCATGTCGTCCCATTTTAAGTTAAGAGCCTCGCCTTTGCGGCAACCGGTATAAATTAAAAAAGTAATTAAATCTTTAGTCAACTTATTTGTAGCGCCGGCGATGAGTTTCTCGATGTCGGAGTTTGATAAAATTTTAATGCGGGATAGTTCATTATCCGCAATTTGTAAAATTTCTTGCGGCAGATAAAAAACAATTTCCGCAATCCGTTTAAACCTTATTATCCTATCGATATCCAAGCAAAACCGTTGTTATCTTGAAATTCTGTAAACTATTTTATTATTGCAGAGCTCGCCTATGATTTTATTTCTATCTTCCATAGAATTAAAAACGATGAAATACTCGTCCTGCTCGTCGTCGTATTCCGATTTTGCGAAAATATTTCTTGCGACGGCGTTATTCCTGAACGTATCTCCGTAAATTATTATCCGACCTTTATTTAGCTTCATACGTCTATCGCACTTTCGAACGCCTCGCAAAAAATAATCGTGTCTATATCTGTGCTTAACATCCATTTCGCAGGCATATTTTCCTTTTTCGTCGTCGTATATTTTATATACGCAGTTTTTGCAGGTTTTATCCATAACCGCTCCTTTGTTAATTTGTTCTTTGTTCCTTATTACTCCGTTTGTTTAGGTTTGTTCTTTGTTACCTCATCGTAGCCCTTAATACGGCGTTTCTGATTAAATCGGCGTCCTGTTTGCTATAGGCGTAATTTTTGTAGCCTTTATTTATACAAACTTGTTCTTCTGGCTCTACCGTTTTAGACTTTAGAAATTCATCTACGTCCTTAATTGCAAACAAGGTCTTTGCTCCTATTTTTATATGCCTAATTCTTTTGGCTCTGGCTAAAGCGTAGAGGTATTCTTTTGAAATATTCATATACAATGCGGCTTGTTTTACCGTTAAATATTGCATATCAGGCAAACCGATAGTATTTTTAGTATCAGTAGTAGTTTTATTAGCGACTAACATAAAAGCTCCTTTTAAAAAATTCTGTATAAAGACGTTAACCTTGCTATGATTATTTCTTCCGGATTACAATTTATACGAATGTCTTTGTAATTGCCGCCGCTTGATTTTAAGACAAGTTCGCCCAAGTTGCCCCTAAATACTTTTTTGACGGCAACGTAGATTGAAAAGTCGTCCTTTAAATAAACGACGTAAAGCTTGCCTTCGGTAAAGTCTTCGGGATTTGTAAAAAAAGAGCCGGTAAAGATATCGTTTTCGTTTATTATAGGCGACATCGAGTTATTTGCCATAACTCCTGTGAAGCCGGTTTTGTCTTTGTCAAGGGATTTAAACGTAAAATTTTTGCAAATGAGCGGATTAGCCTTAAGAGAGGTTAATTCCAAAGCTTCTTTCGAATCTAATCCGTCAATTCTGGAATAGATTGAATTGCTCGTTGCTTCTAACGCTAATTGCATAACAAGTCCTCCTTTTTTTTAAAATTTACACAATATTAATTTTTGATTTTTTCATTTTTAATTTATATATTTTAAATGTATATATACTTATTATATATTCAAAATATATATTGTCAAGAACTTTTTTAATATTTTTTAAAAGTAATAAAATATTTTAACGCTTCTGCTCAATACCCAAAGCCTCCGCTTCGCTCGCCTTTGATATTGAGAAAACCGCAAGCGGGTTTTAACCTGCGGTGCTTTTTTAGTCTGGTTGGAAAATAAATTCTTTATTTTTAAATCTTACTAATATATAATTTAGATATATAATTTTTTAATTTAATTATTTTAAATATATGTCAAGAACCTTTAGTAAAATATTCGGCTTAGGCGAAAAAATAAAATATCTGCGGATAAAAAACGGTTTAAAGCAAAAAGATTTAGCTCTAAAAGCAGGAATATCGCAAGAACATCTATCTAAAATTGAGGCAGGCGTTAATATTTCTGGAGCGACTTTATCTAAAATAGCAAATGCCTTAATGGTGGATATTAATTATTTTATTGCTGCCGATAATCAAAAATCCGAATTAGTCGAATTATTAACTTTTAACATATCGAAAAAATTATTTTCATCACGTCCGGCAGTTGAAGAATTTAATTTGCTACCGGATTTTAAAAAAAAAGTATATGTATTTCCTGAACTTTTAGAGCAATTTAAAGGCAAACCTATATATGCGTATGAAATGCCAGACGAGTCGCTTAATGAAATTATAAAGCCAAAAGATACCGTTATAGTGCTATTTAACGATAAAATAAAGCCAACAAAAAATCACGATGGACAAATTCTTGCGGTAGAATTTCAAGGTGGAGTAAAAGCACTTAAACTTTTTAATTACGACAATAAAGAGCTTGAAGATAGAAACATAGATGAAATTGAATCTACACAGGAAACCTATAATATAAAAAATGTAAAAATTATAGGCGTTGCCGTTTTAGTTATTAGTTATATACCGCTTATTCCCCATGTCGTATGAAAATTCTTCCAAATTTGATCTTTAATGACTTTGGTTTTTGATTTAGTCATAAAACGCCCTTAAAATCGATTTTAGGACGGTTTATATTTTAATAATTTTTATTTCCAACCATAAAAAAAGATTTAATATTTAAAAAAATAATCCCGTACTGGGACGACTGCGACGTTGATTGCGAAATATAGCCGTAAAAACGATTATTATTCGATTTAAGCCAGTTTTGAAAACCGTTAATGGTTTTTTACCTAAAGATAAGTTTCCGAGCCTTAAAACGCAAATTAGAAAGGATTTTTCATTTATAAAAATAGATAAATTTAAAAAACGGGCGTTTTCAGATATCTTTGTTTTTTGCTTCGGATATTATTCTAGTTGCGAACATCGACTTTGCGATATTTTCCAATCTCGAAATAGAAAGAGAACCGTTGGGTCTTGTATTGTTTTTTATTATTTTAACTTCGTCAATATCTAATGTATCGCATATCTTTATATAATTCCAAAATTTTTGCAAAGTTCGTTCCGACAGTTCGGGAAAGAAAGACAATGCCGCCTGACGCTTTAAATCTCTTTTGCGTCCTGCTTTTAATTTTTCGATAGAATTGTGTCTGCGTAGCCTATTGTAATGAGCCATGCAGTAATCTTTAGCAAATATTTTATTTTCGCAGTTTTCTACTTTGCATTTCATAGTTTTATTTTAGCATATTTATCGAAATATTGCATTAAATATGCTAAATAAATCTACTTCCTACTATAATCTATTTTCGGAAGTAAAGAGGCAAGCAATAATAAAAAAACGATAAAATTTTACGGTTTTATGGTCGATTTTTAGGCGAAAAGTTCCGATTATAGTATTGTGGGAAATTTTATTTACGCCGCTTAGCTTGATTATCTTTCAGTATAGTGCTATATTTATTATATAGAGTTGTAAATTTTAAGAGAGGCTAAAATGATCCAAGTTCTAATAAAAAATAACGACCTTGCCGGAAAATACGTGGCGTTGAAAAGTTTTGAAGATTCTACCATAATCGGTTTCGGCGACAGTCCTAAAGAAGCTTACGATGAAGCGCAACGGGAAGGATATAAAGAACCCGTCATTACATATATTCCTACTAAGGATATGGTGCAGATTTACTGATGACTTCCACCTATATTCCTTTTACAAAATTTAACGATAACGATATAGCCAGACCCTGGTTGCCGGTTACAATTCATAATCCGCATACAAAATTATCGATTAAAGTATACGGCTTAATCGATACCGGCGCCGATGAATGCGCGATTCCAGCTGAATACGCTCCGCTACTTGGTCATAATTTACAAGCCGGTATCCGTAAAACAATAAGCACCGGCAACGGCATAACTACTGCATATGCGCATACATTATGCTTTAAAACCAACAACATAGAAATTAACGACGTATTAATAGATTTTATGCCAAACTTGCATGTCGTATTATTAGGAGTTAAAAGTTTTCTAAGTAACTTTATTCTCACCGTTAATTATAAAAAATCCGCTTTTAGCCTGACCAAACCTTAAAAATCCTTTCAAATTTTCGCTTTAAAGCTTTGAAACTGTCGGGCAGACTATAAAACATTAACCGTTTTTATTCCGCACGTCGTCAACCGCTTTCTCGACGTAATACCGTAAAAAAATACGTTGCGAATGTAACAAATTATGTTACTAACGTAAAGCAATACGTTACGGCGTAACATAATTTGTTACAAATTCTACGTCTGAAATAAGACTCTCGGCGTAATTATTTACCGCCGCTTTTTTCGTATTTCCTTATAATCTCCAAAGCTTTTTCGTATTCCTCTCTTTTGATTTCTTCCTCTCCCTCTTCGTTTTTCTTGCCGAACGCCTTTTCTATCTCTTTTTTTAATTCGCTGGGTTTTAAATGAGCGTATCTCTGGGTCATGTTCGGCGTCCGGTGTCCCAAGAGTATTCCCGTCTTATAAAGCGATACGTCATTCATGGTAAGCGCGCTTGCAAATACGTGCCTTAAGTCGTGGATATGCAAATCTTTTAATCCGGCATTGCGGCAAGCGGTATGAAAAGAACGCTTAAAATCTGTCAATTTTGCTCCGTTTCGATTAAATACGTATAAACAGTCTTGATTTCTTTCAATGCCGGTTAAAACGGCTTCCAATGGGGCGGAAATAGGAATATGCCTATCGTAGCGTGTCTTAGTCGCCTTAATAGCAATAACTCCGTTCTTTAAGTCCACGTCGTCCCATTTTAAATTAAGGGCTTCGCCTTTTCTGCAACCCGTATATATCAAAAACGATATTAAATCTTTTGTAAGCTTATTCGTAGCTCCGTTAATGAGCTTATCTA
>JAKAQP010000021.1 GCA_021822485.1 bacterium | reverse complement strand
GGCTCTTAAATAAAAAGGAACTCCAGCCCACCTATAATTATCGACGTATAGTTTCATAGCCGCATACGTATCGGTAATAGAATTTGCGTTTATCCCTTCTTCTTCCTTGTAGCCTACAACCTGCTTGTTATCAATCGCACCCCTGTCGTATTGCCCCCTGACGGTAAATTTTTTAACATCGTTAAGACTTAGAGGCCTTACGCTTTTTAATAACTTTACCTTTTCGTTCCTTATATCGTCGGCATCGAACAAAGCCGGCGGCTCTATCGCTACTAACGAAAGCAGCTGCATCATGTGATTTTGCATCATATCTCTTATGGTTCCGGATTTGTCGAAATACCCGGCTCTTAGTCCAACGCCGATAGATTCTAATGCGGATATCTGCACGTGGTCTATATATTTATTGTTCCAAATAGGTTCGAATATCGCGTTCGAAAACCTGAACGCAAGAATATTTTGAACCGTTTCTTTGCCGAGATAATGATCTATCCTGTATATGTCTTCCTCTTTAAACACGGACAACAGATGTTCGTTGAGTTCCTTTGCGCTTTTATAGTCGTATCCGAAAGGTTTTTCGATAACTATCTTAGAAAAACCTTCCCCCTTAAAGTTTTCAGAAATTAAGTCCGCTTTTTTTATACCTTCTATGGCATCGTTGTAAACGCTCGGAGGAGTAGAAAGATAATATACAATGTTTTTTTGAATTTTATATTCGTTAGCTTTAGAAGTTATAAATTTACCTAATTCGGTATAACTTTCAACTTTGTCGTATAATGAAGGCAAATAATAAATGTGTTTTGAAAACTTTAAAAAATCTTCCTCTTGAATAGGCCTTTTCCTGCAATGACTATTTAACGAAACAAATATCGATTTTCGAAATTCTTCGTCGTTCATTTTTGTCCTTGCAAAACCAACTAACGCGAACGATTCCGGAAAAAAACCTTCTTCCCATAAACTATAAAGAGCGGGAAATATTTTTATATGGGCAAGGTCTCCGCTTGCGCCGAAAATTACAATTATAGATGGTTTTAAATCTGCCATTTTTTCTCCGTAATATAATATATGCAGCACGGTTTCAATGTGCTTTACTTTATTTACTTATCTATATTTTTAGACGCGCTAAATTTTATTATTTTTTTTATTTCCGATTTTTTATTTCTGCAAAATAACTCTTGCGGGAGCTCCGTTTGAATCTTTAATTTTTACGGGAAGAGCCGTCAAATTATATTCTCCAGGTTCTACGTTAAAAAGATTAAGCCCTTCTATAACTACTACGCCGGCACCGAGCAGAGTTTTGTGAGTATCGTGACCTATGTGGTAACCTTCTACGGAAAGGTAATCGACCCCGACAAGCACTACGCCTTTTTCAACCATATATTTCGACGCTTCCGGATTTACATAAATATAATCGGTATGGAAATTTTTATCTCCGCTGTTTATCCACTCCGAATTTTTTGTTTTAAAAAGCAGCCTATCGCCCTTTTTTATATTTAAAAGTTCTATAAATTCTTTAGATATAGGCGAAATGCTTGAGGGCACTTTTATAACCCTGCAATGACCGATAAGCTTATTTAAGTCGAGTTTGTCTATTCCGATTCCGTCATCGACAAAATGTTTTGGAGCATCTATATGCGTACCGGTATGAACCCCGCAGGTGATTTTACTGTTGTTTGCCGCAGCCCCTTTTTTTATCTGAGAATAATTATCTATCTCTATAGCGGGATCGCTCGGCCAGTGCAACATACCGTCCGTTATTTCCATGCTTACGTCGATAAACATAATATGACCTCTTTAATTTTATTTTGATTACGATTTTTTACATTTTATTAATGTATAGGATGTCCGCCAAACTGGTGTCTTAAAGCGGCAAGCATTCGTGCGGCAAAAGAATTTTCCTGTCTCGACCTGAAGCGCATAAAAACGGAATCTGCAAGGACTGGGGCAGGAACGGCTCTGTCTATAGCTTCTTGCAGAGTCCATCTTCCTTCGCCTGAATCATCAACTATTGGTTTAAGTCCGTTAAGTTCAGGATCTTCCTTGAGCGCGTTATGAGCAAGCTCTAACAGCCATGAGCGAACTACGGAAGCATGATTCCATAAATCGGAAACTTTAGTAAGGTCAATATCGAAATCGCTGGCCTTCATAATTTCAAAGCCCTCGGCGTATGCTTCCATCATGCCGTATTCTATGGCGTTATGAACCATCTTAACAAAATGTCCGGCGCCGTGCGGTCCGGTGTGCATGTAACCGTTTTCGGGAGCAAGCGTTTTAAATATAGGTTCGCAGTGTTTAAAAGTTTCTTCGTCGCCGCCTATCATAGAACAGTAGCCGTTTTTTAATCCCCATATGCCGCCGCTCGTACCGCAATCCATAAACTTAACATTTTTATCGGCGCATACTTTTGCCCTTCTTATCGAATCTTTATAGTAAGAATTACCGCCGTCTATAACTATGTCTCCGTTTTGCGTGTATTGCAAAACTTCGTTAAGCATATCGTCCGTAGGCTTTCCTGCAGGAACCATAAGCCAAATTACTCTCGGAGAGGTTAACTTAGAAACAAACTCCTTTATGGAATTTGAACCTATAGCGCCTTTGTTGATTGCTATCTCTTCTTTAGATAATGTTCTGTTGAAAACTACTACTTCATGTCCGCCTTCAAGCAGTCTGAAAACCATATTCATCCCCATCTTTCCAAGGCCTATCATTCCTAATTCCATAATTAATACCTCCTTTTTCAATTATTTATATTTATTATATTAAATGTTTACAATATTTATTATTTTTGAGCATTTCCGCTTAAACTTTTACCTACTTCCCTTATAATATCTAATGGTATCGGCATTATCATGGTAGTATTATTCGTAGATGAAATTTCGTTCAACGTCTGCAAATATCTCAGCTGAAGAGCCATAGGATTTTCAGCTATAATTTTAGCCGCGTCGCTTAATCTTTGCGCCGCCTGAAATTCTCCGTCTGCGTTAATTATCTTTGCCCTTCTGTCCCTTTCTGCTTCAGCCTGTCTTGCCATAGCTCTCTGCATATCCTGCGGCATATCTATCTGTTTGAGCTCAACAACGGTTACTTTAACGCCCCATGGCCCGGTGTGTTTATCGAGTATGTCCTGGATTTCCATATTAATCTTTTCTCTTTCCGATAAAAGTTTATCGAGTTCTCCTTCGCCGCATACGCTTCTTAAGGTAGTCTGCGCCAGTTGGGATACGGCATAATTATAATCGTAAACCTGTACGATTGCATTAAGCGGGTCGACTACTTTATAATATACGACTGCGCTTATTTTTAAAGTTACGTTATCTTTTGTAATAACGTCCTGCGCGGGTACGTCGAGGGTAATTATCCTTAGGGTCACTCTTACCATTCTGTCTATTACCGGCCAAAGAAGGATTAAACCGGGTCCTTTGATTTTTATTGCCCTGCCAAGCCTGAATATTACCGCCCTGTCATATTCCGCTATTATTCTTACCGCATTTAAAATAACGATAATTGCGACTATTATAACGACCGCAAAAAAAATTGCGCTGTCTCCCATTTTATTCTCCTTTTAAGATTATAGTTATATGATATTTAAATACTGGCTAAAATAGCCGAATTTTTATTCTATTGATTGAGTTAAAGATTTATATTTAGGCTTCTTCAGGTTTAACTTTAAGTCTCAGCTTTCCGTCAACTTTGACTACATTAACTTTGTTTCCTTTCAATATAGTATAATCCGAATAAGCAGTCCACAATTCGCCGTTAATTAAAATTTTCCCGTCTTTATTAGGATTTACGTCCGAAATTACTTCGCCGGTTTGATTTAATAAAAGAGACTCTCCGGTTTTCACTTTCGATTTATAGGCTTTATATCCGAGATATGCAAAAATTGAGACGAAAACCGTAAGGGTAACGTAGGTAGGAAGGACGATTCTTATGAAAAATATCGGTACGTTATGCACTATATAAAATAGAATTATAGTGCCGATGACGAAAAGTATAGCGCCTGCGCTTGTAAAAACGCCGTAACTCATAGCAAAAAAATCCGTTATAACAAGTATAAAAGCTATGAATATTAAAAAATCCGCAAAATAAACCATTAGACCTATTATTATTAATTTTTATTATATTTATATTATACTACATTTATTTAAAATACAATTCCCTTATTTTTTTCATATCTTCCCAAGTTTCTTTTTTAGCCGAAGGGTTTCTAAGCAAATAAGAAGGGTGATAAGTAGGTATCACGGTTATTCCGTCATAATTATAAGTTTTTCCTCTGACCGAAGATATAGAGCCTTTGCCTTCTCCTATAATAAATTCGGTTGAAAATTTCCCTAGAGTGCAGATTATTTGAGGTCTTATTATAGCTATCTGCTCTTTAAGAAAGGGTGCGCATGAAGCTATCTCGTTTTCCATAGGGTTTCTGTTTTCAGGGGGCCTGCATTTTATTATATTAGCGATATAAACTTCTTCTCTTTTAAGATTTATGGATTCTATTATCTTTGTAAGAAGCTGACCCGCTCTGCCTACAAAAGGTCTTCCGGTATTATCTTCTTCGGCGCCCGGAGCCTCCCCTATAAACATAAGTCTGCTTTCGGAATTTCCCTCGCCGAAAACTATATTTTTTCTTGTTTTGCTCAATGCGCATTTTATGCATTTATCGACTTTTACTTCCCGTAAAAATCCTAATGCTTCCCGCTTATCGGGATATACTATCTCGTTATTCAAATGTGAACTCATACTATTATCCTGCGTTACAGAGGGAATTTTATTAAAAAAATCGGATGCGGAGGAAATAAATACAAAACTTTCTTTATTGCCTGAAACAAAATAATTTATATCTTCAATCAGCTTGTTTAATTCGTCTTTTTCTTTCATTTATAATTGCAGTAATGGATAAATAAATATACCGACGTTTATATGACTTAAAGATTTAATCCTAAGGCAAAGGCTTTTAAATTATTTTCGGCTCCTTTACCTTCGGCAAGAACGCTTTCCACGGCAGACCTTTCTATTGGAATATCTGCTTTTGCGAACAGTATGCCTAAAGCGATTATATTTTTTTGCGTCAAAGCATTAAATTTTTCTAACGAAATAGCGTCAATATCGTAATAATATATATGTTTTGTAACTTTTTGAAGTTCAGAAACTATAAAAGATATTTCGGGATATTTAGTCTTGCCCATTCTTACGCTTATGGGAATATATGGCGTTTTGTTAAAAATAACTATCGAATTTTTGTTTAAGTATTTTATGCCTCTCAAAGTTTCTAACGGCTCTAAAGATATTAAAGCATTTGCGCCTCCGGATTCTATCATAGGCGAATGCATATTTTTTCGCGGACTATTCATTTCAGCCGCATTTTCGTAAAAAATATATTTTACGAAAGTTTCTACGTAGCCTTCTCTTTGCGCTCCGCCCCTTCTTTCGGAACCCGAAACGTCCTGCAAATCCGAATTCAGAGCCGCATTTTTCATCACCGTTCCCATGGTGATAATGCCCTGACCTCCCAAACCTACTATTGCTATATTAAATTTTTTCATATTTTATATTGCTATTTCTAACGATTTACCGTCTATTTTAAACTCCGATTTTAAATCAAATTCTACTTTACGTATTGCGCTGTTAGGACATATTTCATAGCAGACTCCGCATTTTACGCAAGATGCCGGATCTATATAGTAATAATCGCCGCCCGTATCTTCGTCTTTTTTTAGAATAATCGCCGGACAGGCAAGTTCTACGAAACATTCGTTGCATTTTACGCATCTGGATTTTTGAATCTCGTATAAAGACTCCCCCGTTTCCGCAACTTTAGGGTCGTTTTTAAACAGGCTTTTATTTCTTCTGATCTCCTGCAAAATACATTCTCTTTTAGCTATTAAAACTTTTACACCCGGTTCTTTAAGCGCGCTTTTAATCTGGGCGGAAAATCTCTTAACGCTGTTCGGATCCAAGCTTTTAACATAAGAAACTCCGAGAGATTTCACCAAATCTTTCAAGTTTAAAACGTTTGCCGACGGTTTGCCGTCTATATCTTTTTGCGTCGAAGGCGTCTTCTGATGTCCGGTCATAGCCGTCCAACTGTTGTCCAGAATAATATAAAGAATATCCGCTCCGTTTTGAACCGCATTTAGGAGAACAGGAATTCCTGAATGATAAAAAGTGGAATCGCCGACTAATGCTATTACTTTTTTGCTTTTGTCAAAATTGCTTATAGCCTGGCCTATACTTAGCCCTGCATTCATACAGGTTAAAAAATCCATCGCATTGTACGGCGGTAAAAGACCGAGGGTATAGCAGCCTATGTCGCCGGCTATTACGACGTCTCTTTCTTTTTCATCGGTATTTGAAAATCCGACGGCTTTAAGGATAGAATAAAAAGTTGCGCGGTGCGGACATCCTATGCAGAATGTTCCCGACCTTTGGGGTAATTTATCGGACAGTTCCTTATCTTTTTTTGCTGCAAAATCGAAAGATACTGGCAGAGGTTTTTCAAGAAATCTGCTTACTCCGGAAATAACGTCGTCCAATGTAATCTCGCCGGTTCTGCTAAAAAATTCTTTGCCGTATATACTGCCTTTAAAGCCCGTTTCGTAAGCTATCTTTTTAATCTGAAATTCCAAAAAACCTTCTGCTTCTTCTACTACAACTACTTTTTCGAGACCTTCAAAAAATCTTTTAATCAGTTCGTTAGATATAGGAAAAGAAAACCCTAATTTTAATATTTTATGGTCATACACCCCCAATATATCAAAAGCTTCCATTAAATGCGCATAAATAACGCCGGAAGATATAAAGCCTATTTTTGATTGTCCGTCATTAATGATTTTATTAAATTTTGATTCAATAAGATATTTTTTTAATAATTCGTTTCTTTCAAGATATTTGGCATGATTTTTAACCGCAAGGCTAAAAAGATTTAAATAATTTTCGGGATCTTTTTTAAAATTACCTTTAATATTTTTTCTATCCCTTATATTGCCGAAACGGAGGACTCCGGCATTATGGCACAAGCGGGACGGCGCCATTAAAATAATTCCGAAAGAAAATTCTTCGGACACGTCGAAAGCGTCTTTCGTAAAATCTTTTGCTTCTTGTATATTTGAAGGCTCCATAATAGGCATATAAGTATGGAGGCTGTACCATCTGTCGTCCTGCTCGTTAGAACTGCTGGGCGCTCCGGGGTCTGATCCTATAGCAAGCACTAAACCGGCTTTTACGCCGGTATAAGCCAAAAACTGCGCGGGCTCGCTTGCAACGTTTAATCCTACGTTTTTCATTGCGCAAAGCGATCTTATGCCGGACCATGAAGCTCCTATCGCTCCGTGTAATGATATATGCTCGTTAAGGCTGAATTCCGTATATAAATTTTCGACGTGTTTTTTATTCTTATCCAAAACGGCTATTATTTCGGAGGCGGGAGTGCCGGGGTACATAGAAGCATATCCTATACCGGCTTCCAATGCACCGCGCGCAATAGCTTCGTTTCCTAATACTATAGCCTTATCGCCTTCAGAGCCGTTTACGAATAAATTGCTTTTAGCCATTTTTTTTTAATTCTTTCTTTATTTTCGGGTAAAAACATTTGAACTCTCATCCATAATTTTAATTATAACGCCGTCTAAGCCTAAATTATCTATTGTTTTAATAAAATCGTTTAAAGAACCTTTTATGCTTAATTCTTTTACGATTAAAAACAACTTTTTATTGTTTGATTTTATATATTTTATTATGCTTTCGTCCGGATTTACTTCTGCGTAATTAATAAAAAAACTATCCGTTCCTATTTCTACAAGTTTTTTTACTTTTAAAAAATCGACCGCGGCGGACGCTCCGATTACCGCTCCAAAATTAAATAAATCCGACGGAATATCGTTCATTAGTCCTCTTTTCAACATTAAACCGAGTCCCAAAATATCGATATCATAAACGGGTTTTGCCGATTTAAATTCGGTTTTTAGGGGATGAACTCCTTCAAAAACTATTATGTCTTTTAACCCGAGCTGTTTAAGCGTAATTAAATCGGACAGAAGGGATATCCTGTTTTTATCCCTCATGTTAAAAGCGTATGCCGTTTTGATTTTATGATTTTCTTTTAAATCCCTGCACAATAATAAAGCATTAAAACCGAAATTTTGCTCTATAATTATCTGCGGTAAAGAATTATCCGTCCTTGCGCCGTATTGAGGATCTTTTTCAACGGCATTTAATAATTTAATTAAATTTTCTTCAAAAATGGAGTAGTTTTTGCTAACGGGAGTTTCTATTTGCGGTATAATCTGCATATGTATCGGTTATATTTCAGATAAATTATATTTTTGTTCTTGTAGTAGAATGACCGTAGTCTCTGGGTTCAAAAATTTTATTAAGATTGTCTTCTTCGGAATATTTTTTCAAAAGATCGTATGATTTAACGAATACACATTCTTTATCTTCGAATACTTCGCAATTATTGCCGTTATGTCCTTCGCAAGGACCGTTTAAAAGGCCTTTCGGGCATAAAGTGATAGTGCATACTCCTCCGGTAAAATTCAACCTGCATGCGTCGCATCCCCCGCATAAAGCGTAATATTCCCCTATGTGTTCAGTCTGCGCTATATACTTACTGTCCGTTCCGGAAACTACCTTCTTTTGTATGAAATCTCCTATAGTCTGCACGCCGGTTCCGCAGGATAAAACGACTACGGCTTCGGTTTCTTTCAGCTCGTCTTCTACAAAACGGATATCTTCCTTTAATACCCTTTTATCGCATGGTTCGTCTATTGATATAGTAAACGTAACCTCTTTGCCTAACGCTTCCAAGTGCTTTTTCATTTCTTTCACTTCCCTGCTGCCGCCGGTAAGGCAGACAGAGGCGCAGGAAGCGCAACCTACGACGCCGATTTTTTTATATTTTTTTAAAGCTTCGCCTATTTCTTTTACATCTTTCTTTTCCGTCAAAAACATTAACTAAACCTCTATTTTATTTATATATCAGGATAAACCCGAAGGGACGCTCGCTAACCTGACTTTAACAAATTTCACTATTTTTCCTCTGTGAATTTTAAGCGTAACAATCTGCCCCGGTATAAATGAGCTTATTAGTTTTTCAAGCCGTGAAAAAGAATAGACTTTTTCTCCGTTTAACCTTGTTATTATATCTCCGCCTATTATGTAATTAATATTTTTCATGGCTATAATTTTTTTTCCGGCAACCAAACCTGCTGTAAAAGCGGGGCTGTTAGGAAATACTTTTTCTATAAGCAACCCTTTATCGACGTATTTTATGCCGAGCAAAACTGCAACGCTTTTAGTTAATTTTATAGCTTCTATACCAAGCCATGGCCGGATAACCCTGCCGTACTTTATTAATTCGGGTATATCTCTTTTAGCAAGGTTAATAGGAATGGCGAAGCCAATATTCTGGGCATTGTTAGCAAGTTTTGCCGTGTTTATGCCGATAACGCGGCCGTTATAATCGACGAGCGGACCTCCCGAATTTCCCGGATTAATCGCGGCGTCCGTCTGAATTATATTTCCGTAAAATCTTGCCGAAGGAAAAAACAAAGACCGTTTTAAACCGCTTACTATTCCGGTCGTAACGGTCTGGTAAAGATTATACGGATTACCTACCGCAATTACTCTTTCGCCTACTCTAATGTCATTTGAATCGCCTAAAGTTAAAGGCTTTATAATTTTACCCGCGGGGTTTATATGTATAACCGCAATATCCGACATGGGGTCGGTTCCTACGATGCTTGCCCTTATATTTTTATACTTAAGAAAACTGATAAAAATCTTGCCCGCGTTTCCTACAACGTGAAAATTTGTAAGTATATCGCCGTTTTTGTTTATAAAAAACCCCGTGCCTATATCTTCTTCCGGCATGATAGCGCCGTTCTTAAGTCGTGCATAGCCTAAGACTTCTATATGAACGACCCCCGATTTAATTCTGTTGAAAATGCTCTCGACGGAAGAACTGCCTGAATTATCTGCAAATGAATATTTGACGAAAAAACCGCCACTTATAAATAAATTTAAAATTAAGGATAACAGAAAAATAATTAAAAATCTATTTGACTTACGCTGCTTCCTGAAATTCATTTTTGACCCCCTTCCATTGTCTTGCCTGATGCATAAATGCTTCAAGCCTGAGCATTAAATTAGTACTCTCCTGTCCGTCGAACCATAAATTTATCCATGGAAAATTATTAAGGTCTTCCCTGAATTTTTTTGATACTATCTGAACTATGGAACCGGGCATGCAGTGAAAAGGATGAATGCTTATTACGCCCGAATACCCTTTTTTTGCAAAATCGACGGATTCGCCCACTGTAAGAATAGCTTCGCCTCCAAGCGACAAATCAAGATATTTTTTTGAATAAGAAAGTATATCTTTTATGCTGGTTTCTTTATGGTTTCTCAGCAGTTTTTTGAACGGTTTAAACATGCCCGTTTCGTCTTTTCTCTGGTAATAATTAACCAGAAAACTTAAAAAAATATCTTTTACTTTCCTGCTTCTTAAAGCGTTTACCGCGTATTCATAGGTAGTAAAGGTTATCCATTTATACGTCGGCACGACGGAGACTTCACCTCCAAGCGCTTCGACTTTTTCTATGGTAAAATTGTTGGTAAACTTATTTAGCCTTAAAAATATTTCGCCTACAATGCCTATTAGCGGTCTGTCTTCATCTTTTCTGGGAATTCTTTCGAATTTTTTTGCGCATATCGCCATGGTATCGTAAATATCTTTGCCCTTCTCTGTTGACTCTACCACAATATTTATGCATTCCCTGTAAACGGAAACCGTATCGCCTTTTGTAGTTTCATACGGCCTTACCCTGTACAGAGCTTTTTCGAGAGTATCTACGGCAACGCAACCCTGCCATGCAACTCTTCTAAAAAGAGTGGCTTTATCGCCTATAAAGTCTGTATATGATTTTTTAGCGCTTGGGACTAAAAATTCTACATCCGTATAGCCTAAATTATCGAGAACCATTTCGTGCAGTCTGTTATATTGCCCGAATTTGCATGGTCCCGGCGAAGTCGGCATAAAAAAAGCCGATTTTTTTGCATCGAAATCCGGCTTTTCGATAACTTTAATAATATCTCCGGTAGTAACGAAACAGGGCATACATTCGTTTCCGTTGGTAAACTTAAGTCCGAAATCTAGCGTGGACTCGTCCGGCTCGTCCATAACCGCAGAATCGACTCCACATCTTCTAAATGCGGCGCTTAACGCGTATGCCGCATCCGACATATACGGTATATACACTTTTTTATCAAAAATATTAGTGTTTGTATGGTGCATATAAACTCCGAATTAAATATATTTAACCGTTATATTTGGTTATATTTTTATTACTTTTACTCATTTACATTATAATAGAGCATATAGATAAAGTCAAATCTATTGATATGAGTTATTTAAACCGTTGCAAATAATCGATACATTTAATAAAATTAAACAATATGAATTTCAAAAAAGTGTTAATTATTTATAATCCTAAATCGGGCCGTTTTTCGGAAAAAAAACTATCATATATATTAAGTTTTTTCAAACTTAAAAATATTTCGGCAGATATTCTAAATATACTGGAAACCTCAATAGAAAAAGAAAATATCGAAAATTCCTACGATGCAGTTTTAGTCGCCGGAGGCGACGGCAGTTTAAACTATGTCATAAATACTTTAGTATATTCGGAAATTCCAATCGCGCATTTACCTATGGGCACGGTTAATCTTTTCGCAATGGAAAATAAAACTCCGCATTCTTTAAAAAAAGCCCTCCCTGAAATCCTAAATGTATATAAACCAGTCAAAATAGGTTTAGGACAAGCAAACGAAAGATTTTTTTTTGCCATGACCGGCGTAGGGCTTGATGCTTTCGTAGTTAAAAATATGGAAGAAAAAATAAGAAACAATAAAAGAAGAATTTATAATAATTCGACTAAATATATAAGTTATATCTTAAACATAATAAAAATGACGAAAAAATATAAATTTTACGATTTATGTATGGAAAAAAATGCCGAAAAAATTACCTGCGCAAAAGAAATTATCGTTTCAAACATACGCTATTACGGAGGGCCTTTTAAAATATTCCCTAAAAATTCGCCTTTAGACGATAAGTTTCATATAAGGACGGTAAAAACTGCCGCTGGAACTGCCGACGTAATTTTTTCTATATTTAAGTCATTGATATTCTATGAAAAATATTCAAACGATCCAGATTTTTATAAAAAAGATGATGAAGTAATTATAGCTTCGACAGACGTTTCAACGGATAAATTAATATATTATCAGTGCGACGGGGAACTTGCGGGCACGCTTCCCGTAAAGATAAAAAAGGTAAGAAATGCCGTAACTATGCTAATAAATCCGCGCTATTTTCCGTTGCCGCAGCAATAAAATCATTTTTAGCTCCGCAAACTGCGTGCATAAATACCTATTAAGTGGTTTACCGGAATACTTTGGTTATGCTTTAAAATTCCGCTCTGGTCTTTTAATGAAAATAGGCATCCCGAGCACGACGTTAATATTTCTTGCGGAGCCGCTTCTTTAATCTCTTCAAATTTTCGTTTCGTAATTTTTTTGGACAATTCATAATGCCCGACGTTAAACATACCGCCGTTACCGCAGCAATAGTTATATCTTAACGGCTTTAGTTTTAATCCTTCGATTTTATCCGCAATTAAACCCGGCTCTCCTATTAATTTTTCATAAACGGTAGCCGGCTTAAAATCCGGCATATTTGAAAGATGGCACGGAATATGAAATACTGCTTCGGCTTCATTATCCAATTTTCCTTTTTTTATCTCGAAGCCGTTTTTTTTAAGTTGATTAAAAAAAGACCAAATACTGATTAATTTTTTGGAAAAATCCAAAATCTCGGTATAATTTTCGTCATTTTCATTAAAATACTTCGGATAAAGCTTATTGATAGAATATGAACAGGAAGCGCATGACGTTACTATATAATCTAATTTTTTGCCTTTAAAAGCCAAAGCGTTATTAACGGCAAGTTCCTTGAACGACTTTAAGCCGCCACTCGATATAAAAGGCAATCCGCAGCATCCCTGCATTTTGGGAACAAAGACTTCGACTCCGTTTTTAGTCAAAGAAGCTACGGTATCGATAGATATCTGAGGATATATGCCGTTAAAAACGCATCCGCTGAAATATCCGACTTTAAAAATATTTTTATCGTCCTCAACGGCTGATTGCCTTATAGCTTTCCCGTTCTTAAGGGACGGAGACGGCGATTTTTCCAACGAAGTATCGGCATTAAATATAAGGTCTCTCTTTCCGATAAAAGATTTACCTTCGGGCATCGGCGAATTTCTGCCGGACAATTTTTTTACAAATGGAATATTGGCAATTTTTAAGGCGGTTTTTAATAAAATTTCTCTTTTATTTTTAAGAATATTTAACGCTAATTTATCGGAAGAAAAACTTTTGTTTGTAAACTCTTCCAGTTTTATTTTTTCGTTCGCAACAAGTTCTACTAGATTAACGTCGTTTGGACATACTTTTTCGCATCTTCCGCACATAAGGCATAACGACATCGATTCCTGCACCTTGCCGGCTTTTAAAGGAAGACTGTCCGTATAATCGGTTAAAACTATGCGCACCCTGCCTCTAGGACTTAAAAACTCGTTAAAACCAATATTGTAAGAAGGGCAAACCGGCAGGCATTTTCCGCAATGAACGCAATTAAGATAGGTTTTATTTTCGGATGACAACTAAAAAAACTCCATTTATATTTTTTATTTTACAAAAAATCGTGCATTTCCAATAATGAAACACATTCAAATATACGGGAAAAACATGACTATATTATCAATATTTAATTCAATCAAATTAAATTATTTTAAAATATTTTTCCCGGATTAATTATATTTTGCGGGTCGAAAACTTTTTTAATGTTTTTTAAGAGATTCATATAATAATCGTCGTATTTCAGTTTCATAAACTCTTTCTTTTCAAGCCCGATTCCGTGTTCACCGGACAAACTGCCGCCAAGTTCGACGGTCTTTTTTAATACGTCGTATTTTGCTTTTCCGCCTTTTTCGACCATTTCGGCATTGCTTTTATCCAGCATAATATTTACGTGAATATTGCCGTCCCCGAAATGTCCGAAATTTATAATAGGAATTCCGTACTTTTTTGAAGTTTCTTCTAGAAAAGGAAGCATATCCGGAATTTTATTAATCGGAACGGCAATATCGTTATTGATTTTAAGGTCGCCGTATTTTCTTAAAGAAGGCGATACGGCTTTCCTTGCATCCATTATAACTTTTTTGTCTTCGCTTTTTTCCGACGCGAAAAGGAAAACCGGAGAAAATTCTTCTAATATATTTTTATACTCGTTTATAGATTTCGTTACCTCTTCCTTAGAACCATCGGCTTCTATAATGAACAGAAAATTACCCGTTATTTTTATTATATCGCTTTTAAAAATACTTTTGACGGATTCTATGGAAGATTTGTCCATAAATTCTAGCATAGACGGTCTGTTTCTCAGCTTCAAAAGAGAAATTGCGGCGTTAAATCCGTTATTAATATCGTTGAACGACACTAAGATAAGGGAATTTGCTTCCGGTTTCGATAAAATTTTAAGCATAATTTTTGAAAAAAGACCGAGCGTGCCTTCCGAACCTGTAAAAAGCTGGGTAAGATTATATCCCGAAACATTTTTAACGGTTTTTGAGCCGGTGTATATAATTTCGCCTTCTCCGGTTATAACTTCAAGCGCAGCGACGTAATCTTTGGTAACGCCGTATTTTACGGCGGCGGGTCCTCCTGAACACTCGGCGACGTTGCCGCCTATCGTCGAAAACTCGTAGCTTGCAGGGTCGGGCGGATAAAAGTATCCCTTTTCGGAAAGGTAAGACTTAAGGTCGGCGTTTATAACGCCCGGTTCGATGGTAACGAACATATTCTCTTCGTCTAATTCCAGAATCCTGTTCATTTTCGTAAACGAAACCACGACGCCGCCTTTTAAAGGCAGGCTCCCGCCCGAAAATCCGCTTCCCGAACCCCTTCCGACGATAGGAGTATTATTATATTTTAAACACAATTTTACGATTTTAGATATTTCTTCCGCATTAAGCGGAAATACGACGGCATCCGGCATAAAATCCTTCGACGTTGCGTCATAGGAATAACATAGAAGTTCCTCGGTTTCTGACAGAACCCTATCTTTTCCCAAAATCATTTCAAATTCATTAATGAGTTTTTTATCCATTCCATATAGTTCGATAAATATTATACCGCCTCTCATGCGAAGATTGCTTCGCCTTGACGACGAAACAATCTGTTCTCTTCATCGCTTCGAATTTGTGACGGTAACAGAATCTAATTCAGTCGCCGCGCTTATTTTAAGATCGCCGATTTTTTATCGCCTCTGCGACTTTTCCGAAAGCAGCCGCTCTATGCGATATTGCGTTTTTTTCCTCCGCGCCTATCTGCGCCGCCGTTTTATTAAACTGAGGCACTATAAAAACAGGGTCGTAGCCGAAACCCTTCGTCCCGCTTATTTCTTCCGCAATTAAACCTTTTAATTCTCCGTAAAAATACTCGAAACTATTTTTTTTTACATCGTAAAGACAAGCATAGCAGACAAATTTAGCGCGCCTGTTTTCCGCGCATTCCTTTTTAAACTCCATGCCGTTAAGAAGTTTCTCTATGTTCGCAATATCGGAGGCATTTTCGCCCGCATACCTTGCCGTAAAAAGCCCAGGAGCGCCCTCTAAGCACTCGACCTCAAGCCCCGAATCCTCGCCGACTATAAAATCAAGATTCAATTCCGTCCTTAACTCCGGATTTTCTTCCAAAAATTTCAGGTAGCCCTCAACCTTAATTTTTGCGTTTTCTTCGTAAGTTTCGCGGTCTTCGACTATCTCAACCCGATAACTTTTATCCAAATAAACTAAATTTAAACTTAAATCGGCAAATTTCCCCATTATAACTTCAATTTCTTGAAACTTATGGGCATTGCCCGTAGCTATAAGAACATTTGACATAAATTTATTATTCTCAACAATTAAATTATTTATAGACAGTGTATTTTTACTGCTATAAGTTTTACTTTATCAAATATTTAGAATTTATTCAATTTTCAGGAATTTATATTTCAGCTATGCTATAATGGAATAAAGATTTTTAGATAAAGGTGAGTCATACCTAAATCTCAAAGATTTGCCGCCTGAAATTAACCGAGACAATTTATAGTTTTACAACGATATCTCTTTATGCGGCGTCTTTGCCGCCGTCCTTATTTCCGAAGAAATAAAAATAAAAAGATTTTGCGGACTGAACGGTATTGAGTTTAAACTCCTGAAAGGAATAATGGTTGAAATGAGCGGTGGTTCTCTTTTCCTTTATCTGCGACTTTAAATCTAAGGCTGTTTTTCCGTAAAAACCGGTATAGCCCTTGCCTATAAAATCGCTTCTGTGGGCGTCGCTTACTCCAAGCTGAGGAAGCCCGATGGACACGTTTGCCAAAGAAGCCGCCGCATTGGAAAAAATAGAAAAAGTGCTGGAATTATTAATAACTTCTATTGCATCGAAATCTAATTCGTATAAAAGTTTTCTTACCGGCTGATATCCTTTTTCCGCGTAAGAAACGAAATAATAAGGATGGGGGGCAATTGCCAGCCCCCCTTGCGAGTGTATTTCGTCTATCGTTTCCTGAGCCGTCTTACCGGGTATTATCTTGTTTTCTAAAAAAAGACCTACTATATGTCCGTTTTTAGTAGATACCTCTTCGCCGATAATAACGTCGACTTCTAAAAAACTATTTTTTAACGCATATTCTTTAGCCTTAAATGCGCCTTTAATCCTGTTGTGGTCTGTGACGGCAATTACGTTAAGTTTTCCCGCCGCCGCCTCGACAATATCTTCCGGTGAATTATTTCCGTCGCTGTAGCTTGTATGTATGTGCGTATCAGCTTTTGAATATCTCATTAGTCCATTCGCCTTAACTTAATTAAATTTTAATAATTTGTTTTAAAATTTTCTTACGTATATATTAATGTATTAATTATATCATAATATCATATAAAATTAAGCTTTATGCGTCGCCGCTGAAGCCGCAACCGATATTTTGTCTTCTTCTATGTATTTGTCTTCTTGGTTGACTTCTCTTAAAGACATTTCTTTAGTCTCAGGCAAAGCAAAGGTGGTAAGTATAGCGCCTAAAATCGCAATTACCGCAAGTATCAAGAATGTTCCTTTGACTTTAAAAGCGACCATTAAGAACGGAAATAGCAGGGTACCAAGAAATGCGCCGAATTTTCCGCTTCCTGCCGAAATGCCGTCGCCTAACCCTCTTATGGGAGTCGGAAATACTTCCGCCGGATAAACGAAGGTCGTTACGTTTGGTCCAAATTCGGTAAATATATAACTCATACCGAATACCAGCATAAACACTGCCGGAATAAGTTCATATCCGCCGAAACTCGTAAAAGAAATGATAAGATAGGCAACCGCCATACCGATAAATCCTACGGTCTGTATAAATTTCCTTCCTAATTTATCCATGCTGAATGCCGCTACCCAGTAAAACGGCGCCGCAAAAACTATAAAAACTATCGTGGATAAAGCAAGGCCTTGGATAAAACTGCCGTGAGGCATAATAGATTTCATAACGAGCGGCCAGCTTATAGAATTTCCGTAAAAAGCCCAGTCTAACAAAAACCATGAACCCGCTGTTCCTAGAAGCCTTAAATTATTTGGATAGGTAAACATATCCGTCCATTTTGTTTTTAATTTGACGCCGTTTCCATTTTCGGATTTTTTTGGTTCGGCGGCTACTATTTTAGAACCGGTTATATCGTTAATAGCAGCAACCGTTCCCGAAACATCCCCTTTTGCACTTAGGCTGTAATAAGGCGTCTCTTTAATCTTTCTTCTTAAATATATTACGCTTGCGGCAGGTATAGCGCCTAAGCCGAGCAATATTCTCCATGCCATATCGTGCGGTACTCCAAGCATTATAATAAGAATAGCCACCATAGGACCGACTACCAATCCTATTCCTTGAAGAGAAAAAACCATGGAGACTAATTTTCCCCTGTCTTTCCTGTTTGAATATTCGCTCATTATTATCGCGCTTATCGGATAGTCGCCGCCGATTCCGATACCTAAAACTATCCTCCATATTATAAGCTGGGTAATATCCTGTGAAAAAGCGGAACCTATAGCTCCTATCGTTAAGATTAAAACTTCCAAGCCGTAAATAGCTTTTCTGCCGAAAATATCCGAAACCCTTCCAAAAATATATGCTCCAAGCGCCGCAGCAATTAAAGACGAACTTCCCAGCAGCGCAATTTCCGGCGTCGTTAAGTGCCATATCGGAGTAAGCAGAGCAATAACGACCCCGATTATGAAAAGGTCGTAAGCATCCGTAAAAAAACCCATTCCGGCCGTAAACATCGTCCTGAAATGATGCCTTACAAGGTCGATGTCGTCAACCTTATTAAGCAGGTTATTCCTTAAATCTTTAGCAGATTCCATTAATAATTCCTCCTCTTAAATTAAACTGAATAAACAACCTTAATTTTATTATTAATTAAAATTCTATCAAACTAATGTTACAATTTTATGACGTTTCTGTTAAATTTTTGTAACATTTAAAAATGAGGACATATTTATTTAACTTTTCACGATATAATGTGGGGTGAGAACGAAAATATTTTTTACGAATCCGTAATGAACAGAGTTATGGGTGTTTGCTATGATTTAAGACACGCTTTAATGGGCGATAGAGACATTGAATTTGTCGATAACGGTATGGATTATGATAAAATGAAATGGTTTTTAAAGTATGTTCCGATAAAAACGTGTATTACAGGATAGAAATATTATGGCCAGAATTGTTATTCGTTATGATATCGCTTAACGATTTCGTAAAACTTTATGCCTTAAAAAAATCTAAAATGAGATACGATGCTATGCTTTATAAAGAAAATATTTGGGATTCGGCTATTGGTAAAACAGTAAGATGTGAAGCAATTTACTTAATACTAATCCGGCTCTTTGGCGGCATTAATTCCGAATAGGCTTTAGCAAAAATGTTGCCTGATTTATTGAAATAAATTTTGACATTTCCTAAAATATACTGTAAAATTTAAGATTATGAGCGAAAATTTACAGTATTTTAGAGCGATATACAATTTTCTGCCTTCCGAAAAAGAAAGAAAAATCGTCTTAATAACCGGCGCTCGTCAGACCGGAAAAACCACTCTTGCAAAAAATAAATACAATACGTTGCGTTATATCAATCTGGATTCTCCGGAAATACGGGACGGCATTTCGCAGATTACGGCCTCAAACTGGCATAAAGATATAGGCAAAGCTATACTTGACGAAGCGCAGAAAGAACCTTCGCTGTTCGAAAAGGTTAAATATGCCTATGACGGAGGAAATCTCAATTTTCAAGTAATTCTCGGTTCAAGCCAAATTCTTTTATTGAAAAAGATAAGGGAATCGCTTGCGGGAAGAATATCGCTTTATGAACTGTGGCCTTTAATGATGTCCGAGATATATGCCGGACCAGGAGCTAAAATTATTAAACCGCCTCTTATAGACCGCATCTTTGAGGAAGAAGATTTTCAAAAGCTTATGGAAAGTCTTCCATCTGTTTTAATAGGCGAAGAAGATATAAAATTAAAAGAAGCTCAGGAACACTTATTAAGATGGGGCGGAATGCCGTTCCTTTTAAGTATTAATCATACATATGAAAGGCAAAAATGGCTCAGAGATTATACTTATACATATTTAGAAAGAGATCTTGCAGATTTATCAAGGATTGAAGATTTGGAACCTTTTAAAAAATTTCAAACAATATCGGCTTTAAGAAATGCAAAACTCCTCAATTATTCCGAACTGGCTCGAGATGTCGGTATAAGCGTAGATACATCAAAGAGATATTTAGAATATCTGAAAATATCTTATCAAACTATACTGCTTCAACCTTACGGAACTAATATAACGAGTTCGGCTGTAAAAACCCCGAAGATTTACTGGCTTGACATTGGTTTATTAAGGCAGATGACGGGCTTTTGGGGCGACGTGATTTCCGGTGATATATTTGAAACTTTGGTAATTTCCGAAATCTACAAATGGATAAAAACAATGCAGAAACCTGTCTCAATGTATTTTTATAGAACCCGCTCAGGATTAGAACTTGATATTCTTTTGAAAATAAATGAAAGAATAATAGGGATTGAAATCAAAAATCGCAGTACGGTAACCCCTTCCGATTTAAGACCTATGAAAGCCGTAGCTGACGGTCTCGGCAAATTATGGAGCGGCGGTATTTTAGTTTATAACGGCGACAGAATAGGCAAGATTGCAGAACCGGATATCTGGATGATACCGTCAAGGCGGCTGTTTTAAAAAAACATATTTGCTGATTCAGGGCAGTAAAATAACTCCGTTACAATATTTAGGTAAATTATTAACTACCTAAAGGATAAGCTGTTCTGCGTCATGCGCGTTGTCAGGATTTTGCTTTTGATAATTTAAAGCAGTTTGCTTTATTGCTTTCTATAAACTGTTTATGCCGCCTTCGTTTAATATTTTATCGCTGAGTTTGTTTAGCTACTGCGGCTAGCCTGCCGGAGCAAATTTGTCTTTTGACATAGTTTCTACTCTATCCGCTACTACGATAAATCTTTCGCCTAATTTAATATGAAACTCTTTAAGTTTATCAGTAGAATCAAAATCGCCTGATTTTCAGTATGCTCATTAATGTTGAATTAACGTCCATTGCGTTTGCGCCTAAAACGCCGGATAATCTTTCTCTGATGCATAATCCTGCGATGTTGGTTAATTATTCTGCGGCGCTGAAATCTGTTTATCATTCTTTGACGAAATATCCGCCTCATTTTTTCTTTATAAAAGGGATGTGTCGCATAAAACCGGGGGGCGTAAGCGCGCCACGCTCTATAATGCCTGAGATACATATGATGCCTTGCCCACCAGCCCGGATGATATTCGCGGTACCATGGAGCGACATGAAGCCTCCACCAAAAAAAATACGGCTTATACATAACTACGGGGGGCGGAGGACCGTAAACTAAAGGAGCGGGCAGAACCATTGCCGGAGTTAACGGAAACCACGGCCCCGAATAAACGCTTGCATAAACCCATCCTCCGTTATACCACCTGTAATAAAATCCGTTATAGCCGTAAATATAACTCTGGAAAGAAGGAGCGTAATAAGCGTTAAGCCCCTGTCCGAAAGAAAAAGCAAAGTTAGGCGTCGAGATGCCGATGAATACACCCGCCTGAGCCGGCTTTGAGTTTGTAAAAACGTATGCGCCGGACGCGGTTACAAAAAATACAGCAAATAATAAGTAAACGATAAAGCGTTTCATGATATACCTCATTTTAAATTATACTCTAAATATAGTATTTCAACTTTATAATTTCTATATTATATTTCTTAAAATATAAAAATTCAAACTCAAGGAAAACCAAAAATTGCAGATATATTTATTATACTTTATCAAAGGAATATTAATAAAAAATAAATGTTTTATAAACGAAAATATATTTTTTTTACGCAATAAAACTATAAAAATAAAAATTTAATCGTTTACGCAATATTTATTTTAAATTAACATTAATACGATATAATTATTTCATGAATAATTTTAGCCGTTTCATTTAAATATTGCCAGTCGAAATTATTCATTTATTTTTAATTTAATTTTATTTAACTTTTAATTTAAAGGAGAGATTTAAAATGAAAAAGTCTAAATTTTTTTTCCTGTTTATGTTTTTGTTGGCATTTATTTTTACGGGAACGTATTTTGCGGGAAAAGCTTTTGCGTTTCAAGGCATGCAAAATCATAATTTTATGGGGCATAAATTTATGCGCCGCGGTAAAATGAATATGTGGATGAGAATAGGAATGTTTAATGTTTTTATGCTCAAAAAGAAATTGCATTTAAATCAAAATCAGTTTCATCAAATTATGCTGTTTAAACGCCAGGAATTTAAAGCTTTCAAATCAAATATGGGAAACTTTGGAAATCCGCTGCTTGCGGCAATGAAATCCGGCACGTTCGACAAAAGCGTTTTCGTATCCGGTATTACGAATAAAGTTAAAAATATGGCCGAAATTAAAGCAAACTTTTTTCAAAAATTCTTCAGCGTTTTAACGCCGAAACAGAGAAATAAATTTGTGCAAATGATGAAGAACAGAATTTTAGGTAAAATTAAACGTCTTGAGTTTATGAAAAAAATGTTGAACAAAAAAATTAAGGCAATGAAAGAAAATATGTCCGAATAATATCTCTTTATTGAATATCGATTGGTATTATTAGTATTAATCGGCATCCGGAACGGTTAATTTTAAATTCTGCGAAGCGGCTGCGTTATTTGCTATCATTATATTAATTTAATGCGGCCGCTTCCGCCGTCTAATTTATCAAATTAATATAGTAATGCAATTTAATTCGATATTTATTATATTATATCCTTTAAGGCACGCTAAATTTTAACAATTTTTTTTATTTTACATACTATCATTAAATATTATGACAAAAGTTATAATGATTGAAGACGACAAAGAAATTGCCGAACTCTTAAAAGAATATCTTTACAAATTTAATATAGAGCTGGTAAATTTTGAAACTGCGGAAGGCGGACTTAACGCTTTAAAAGAGAACGCAGACGGCTTTGACCTTTTAATTTTAGACCTGACGTTACCGGACTCCGACGGATTAGAAGTATGCAAATCGGTTTCGCAGTTATACGGTCTTCCGATAATTATTTCTTCGGCAAGGGGCGATTATTCCGACATAGTAACGGGACTTGAAATAGGTGCCGACGATTACGTCGCAAAGCCCTACAATCCGCGAGAGCTTGTCGCGAGAATCAGAGCGGTAATCAGAAGAAAAGCGTCTAATAAAAGCAATTTTACCGGCAATAATGAGGTTGATACCGGCGGCGGCTTTGAAATAGACGAAAACAAAATGCTTATTAAAAAAAACGGAAAAACCGTCGACTTAACCTCAGCGGAATACGAACTTTTTTTGCTTTTATATAAAAATAAAGGAAACGTTATTACTAGGGACTATATTTTGGAAAACATTAAAACTATGAGCTATGAGAGCATAGACAGGACGGTAGACGTTTTGATAGGAAGAATAAGAAAAAAAATAGGGGATGACCCGCGAAATCCAAAATACATTAAGTCCATAAGGGGTTACGGATATAAATTTTACTGCGATGAAAATTAACAGGCACTCCGTATTGTTTAAAATAAATATAGTTTTTATTCTGTCTTTTGCGGTACTGCTTTTTTTCTATTTATTTGCGCATAAAATAATAAACCGCGTCGAAACTTTCAAATTTCTTAGAAAAGCCGTGCTTCTGGTTAAAAAAAATAAATTGAAAGACGTGGGAATGTTCGGCGTTAATTTAATAAAAAATAAAAAAAATATCGATAAGATATTAAAAAACGGCAAAATTATATTAAAAAGAAATCCTCCCCGCCTTAATTATACGCTTAATTTACTAAGCTTAGACGGAAATAAGTATTTATATTTCAAGTCTAAAACAGGAACAACTAATCTTTTATTGCAAAGAATTTCGGGCATAAACGAAAGGCAGAACGTTTTATTGGTAGCATGGATAGGTTTAAACGTCGTACTTATTCTTTTATATATCAGTATATTCCGCTCTATAAGGCCTCTTAAAAAATTAAGGGACAATATAGAAGAATTTAAAAACGGAAATATATACGTCGATTTAGGCGGCTATGCTTCAAGAAAGGATGAGATAGGTTTTTTGGCGAAAGAATTTAAAGAAGCTGTCGATAATCTTAAAAAAACCATGAATACTAGAGTTTGGTTTATAAGAAACATAGCCCATGAATTAAAAACGCCTATTACTAAAGGAAAAATTGCCCTCGAATTATTAAAAGACGAAGACGGAAATAAAAAAAGAATATTCACTGACATTTTTAACAGGCTTGAAATGCTTATAAACGAACTTTTCGCAGCTGAAAAAATAGCGGCCGGAAGCGAAATTTTAAATATGACCGCCTGCGGTTTAAAAGACGTAATCGACAGGGCGACCGAACTGCTTTTCGTAAAAAACGACGGCGTTATAAACGTTATTTTCGATAATCCGAATTATACGGTTAAAGCGGATTGCGAACTGCTTAGCATAGCTATAAAAAATTTATTGGATAATGCGGTTAAATTTAAAACCGACGAGAAATCGGCCGTCGTCGTAAGCATAGAAAAAGGCGTTTTGAGCATAATAAACGAAGGCGCAAAACCTTCTATTTCCGAAGACGCTATGTTTGAGCCTTTTGCAAAAGATATTAACGCAAAAAACAAAGACGGCTTCGGACTAGGTTTGTATATAACAAAACAAATAATAGAAAAACACGGATTAAAAATTATATATGAATATGCGGGCGGCAAAAATATTTTTAAAATCGATTCAAATAAAATTCAAATTTGATTATTATTTAAATTCGTTGTATATTAAATTATGGGTTTATTTGGAAAAATTTTTTTTGCAATAGTTATAGATATATTTTTAGAAATTTACGTATTTATAGAAATAGCCGAAAGATTGGGCTATGCCGAAACAGCCGGCCTTTTGATTTTATTTAGTATAGCAGGTTACGTAATAACTAAAAGAATTAAATATGCGGCTTTTCAAAATGCGCTATACGATTTTTCAAAAGGAAAAATTTTAAATAAAAATTTTATTAAATCGGCGGCTTACTTTATCGCCGGAGTGCTGTTTTTTATTCCCGGATTTATAACCGACTGCATAGCGGTTCTTTTTTTGATTCCG
>JAKAQP010000059.1 GCA_021822485.1 bacterium | reverse complement strand
AGTTTTTGGTTTTTTTGGATATTATGCTTTCGACTTTTCTGCAGGTTCCAACCGGTACGGTGCTTTTTACGACTACCGCCTTAAAACAGTCTATAGTACCGGCAACGGTTTCGGCTACCTTAAATACGTTGGACAAATCCGCTTCTCCGTTATCCTGGGGAGGAGTACCGACGGCAATAAACACGGCGTCGGTTTTTTTTACCGCTTCTTTCAAATCTTTCGTAAAATAAAGCCTTCCAAGTTTGACGTTTTTATCGGTAAGCTCTTTAAGGCCCGGTTCGTATATAGGAATAATACCGGATTTTAACGATTTAATTTTGCTTTCGTCGTTATCTACGCAGTAAACTGTGTTGCCGGAATCGGCAAGGCATACCCCCGTAACGAGACCTACGTAGCCCGTGCCGACTATGGATATTTTCATAAAGCGAAATCTCCTATAATTCTTAAATTATATATACGCCATTAATTATTTATATTAAGATAACATAAAACAAATTAAAAATAAAATAAATACGATAAATATATAATAATATCGTCAGTAAACGTAAAAACCGGAAAGCCTGTAAATAAAAGTACCTACGATATTAAGTCTTTTTATCGTCCATTGACGTGGGAAGGGATTGTATTTTGCCGCATTATATATAGCCCGAACCGCCGCCTTGTCTAATATTTTTTTTCCGGAAGATCTTAAAATAGTTGCGCCGTGCAGCGAACCGTTGCTGTTTATGGAAAATTCTATAACAAGAACTCCCGACAGGCCATCTCTTCTTGCCCTGTAAGGATATTCCCAAACATTTTCTATTTTGTTTTTTACGCCAAGCAAATAAGAGGCATATTTTATAGTAGTAGTATTAAGGTTTACCGTAGCCGTTTTTATTCCGTGCGACGGGTTTTTTATTCCCTGCCCGACAACTTTAGGCGCGGTTTGGTTAAAAAACTTTCCCATGGGAAAAAGATTGCTAAGTCTGCGTCTGTGCCTTGGACGAACTGAATTGTTGTCGGAAATTATATGCGAATTGCTGATAACTCTGCGATATCTCGGCGCATTTACCCGCCTATTGTAATTATTTGCATAATTCCTGTTAGAAAAAGCGGGGGGGGCGTAAGAAGCCGTAGGCGGCGGAGAACTTACCGAAGAAGCCGGCGCGTTAAGCCTCGTGTTTTTCTTGGCGTAGTGCGGCATAATACTCGCATATTTAGGATTTTTAATTTTAAGTTTTTTAAAATTTTTAATAAATTTATACGGCTCTACCAGAATAGGCTTGGTATATTTGTGTATTTTTTTATGTTTATTAGGGTGGTTAAGATATTCCAATAAAAATAAAATAAGCGCCGAATGAACTATAACCGATATTATAACGGCATATACAAGTACTTTGTTATTATTGCTCCGCATATTTCTTAAGTTATATTTTTTAATTTATATCTTTATTTTAGCATTATTTTAACGTAATTTAAATTGATTTTAAATTAATTTAGATTTAAAATATATGCATTAATTTAACTTAAATTTTTATAAACATAGGAGGTGTTTATGAAAAAAATTTACGAAGGCAAAGCTAAAATCCTTTACGTTTACGACAGCGACGAAACAAAATTAGTGACGTATTTTAAAGACGACGCAACCGCTTTTAACGGGCAGAAAAAAGGAACCATTATGCAGAAAGGAGAATTCAATAATGCCATTTCCTCTTCTCTTTTTAAACTGCTTAAAAGCAAAGGTATCGAAAGTCATTTTATCGAAAAATTATCCGAGAGGGAAATGCTTGTCCATCACTTAAAAATGCTCCCGGTCGAATTTATAGTCAGAAACTATACCGCCGGAAGCCTTGCAAAAAAAATGGGCGTGGAAGAAGGCGTTAAACTTCTTTCGCCCGTAGTCGAGATGTGCTTTAAAAGCGACGAGCTCGGCGACCCGTTTATAAACGATACCTACATTAAAGCATTCGACCTTGGAAAACCGGAAGATGTAGAAGAAGCAAAAAAAATTGCCCTTGCGGTCAACGAAATTTTAAAAGATTTTTTTGATAAAAACGGACTAATGCTGGTAGATTACAAACTTGAATTCGGCGTTTTAAACGGAAAAGTTATGCTTGCCGACGAAATAACTCCCGATACTATGCGGCTATGGGATAAAGTAACGTTAGAAAAAGTCGATAAAGACAGGTTCAGGAGAGACCTCGGCGGCGTCGAAGAGGCTTATAAAAGAGTTTACGATATTACGTCGTCTATATAATTAAATGAAAAATTAAAACCGGATACCCGCAGCAAGTATGATAACAACCTGCTGCGGGCGAGGGTAAAAATTAATTATTTATTCAATGCTTCGTAAACTTTACCTACCGTATTTGGTCCAGGTTTAATAGTTTTTCCGCCCTTATGCCACTTTGCCGGACATACTTCATCGGTATGGGTCGCAACATATATGTTGGCTTCTAATTTTCTGACCAGTTCGTCTGCGTTTCTTCCCACGTTATAAAAATTGACTTCGGACGCAACGAGAACTCCTTCGGGATTAATAATAAAAGTACCTCTTAATGCAAGTCCGGACGCTTCGTCATAAACGTCGAACAGCCTCGAAACTTTTCCGGTCGGATCGGCTCCCATAGAAAACTTTACGTTTTCTAAAAGTTTTTCGTCTCTCTGCCAAGCCATATGGACAAAATGCGTGTCCGTGCTGACGGAAACTATGCGTCCGCCCATTTTTTCTATCTCTTCTTGTTTTTCCGCATAATCCGCAAGTTCAGTCGGGCATACGAAAGTAAAATCCGCAGGATAAAATATCAAAACAGTCCATTTCTTATCTTTTTTAGCTTCTTCTAAGCTGAATTTTCCGAATCCGCCCGTTTTAGGTTCGTAAGTGTTAATTTCCCCAAAAGAAGGAACGGGTTTGCCTAGTGCGGCAATTTCAAATTCTTCGTAATTTTCGCACATAAAAATACCTCCTGATTATTATTTAGATTAACGAATTTAAAATTAGTAATGATTATTAATTAATATATATTATTTTTAAAAAAGTGTCAAGAAGTAAAAATAGAAAAGTAAAAAAGAATATTGCTGAGCTATAAAAATAGATTTTAAAATATGTTATTTATTCTAATCTACTTTTATTACGTAAGGCTTTACTTTAAATTTTTGGGCAATTACGCCTTCTACCGACTTTGCTCCTTTTTCGGTAGCGAACTTTCCTACCCTGACCTGTTGGTAAACGGCTTTTCCGGATTTTCCGTTGACGGAAATAGGAATTATATAGGCAAAAAAACCCATGGAATTTAATTTATCCGCCATAGCTTTAGCCTGTGAATATTTTGAAAGAGCCGCTACCTGTATCGTATAGTAAACTTTAGAATTAAAAGGATTAGGCCGAGATTTCTTTATATATTTATACTTGTAAATATATACGGGCTTTTTTACGTACACTATCTTAGTTTTTACGACTGGTTTTACCGGAGCGGTTTTCTCGGTTTTATTTTTCTCCGCGGGTTTTTTTAATTTTTTTCCGGCTTTTCCTTTTTTTAAAGCGGAAAGTTTGGAAATCGGCGCAAACTTTATCTTATCGACAGAGCCTGCCGCAATGCCGCCGTTTTGCGTTTTACCGTTTCCTTGAAAAAAAGATTCGTTTCTTTTTTTTAACGCAGATTTTTTTATTATTCCCTCTTTAGAACTTTTAGAAGAAAACTTTTTACCTATATAAAGTCCAAAAACGAAAACGATAAATATAACTGTTAAAAAAACTATTACCGCGGTAATTTTATCTTTTTTCAAATTAATTCAACCTGTCGTTTTTAAAATTATTAATAAAATTCATAAGTTCTTCTATGCCGGAAATAGTAATTGAAACATCCCTAGAAAAATCCGGACAGTTAAAAATTTCAATTCCGGAAACGCTGTATTTCTTTTTGCAGACGCTCCGCCAGCTGCATACCGTACATAACACCACATTTTCGTCCATAATATATATCCTCTTTTTTTAAAACATAAAAAATTAATTAATTGCTTTTTATTATATCATATCATATATTGTTTAAAAAAATCCAAATAAAAAAAATATTATAAAAATATATATTATATATCCGCATAAATTTATAAAAACTTAACCGTAAATATGATAAAATATTATAAACTGATAATATATAATTAATAAATTAATAAAATTAGATACATACGGAGATAAATTTGACTACCGAACTTGTCGTAAGTAAAGACGATTTTGAAACTAGAATAGCTTTGATGGAAGACGGGATACTTACGGAAATATTTATAGAGCGGGACGAATCTACTCCTAAGCACGGAAATATTTATAAAGGAAAGGTAACTCAGGTGCTTCCGGGAATTCAGGCATCTTTTATAGATATAGGATGGGAAAAATCTGCGTTTCTTTATGCGGGGGATTTTTACGAAATAGAAAATACCGATTACTATTTTTTTGAATCTGAAAGCGGCTTAAACGATAAAGGCGATAACAACGTTATAGAAACGGAAAAAAAGAACCATAAAGCTAGAAAAGGCAAAAAAAATCATCTTACAATAGACCAGCTGATTAAAAAAAACCAGGAGATACTGGTTCAAATAGCAAAAGAACCCGTAAAAACCAAAGGCGCAAGAGTAACGAGCCATATCTCCCTGCCGGGAAGATTTCTGGTATATATGCCGACGTCTTCGTCTATAGGAATTTCAAGAAAAATCGAAAGCGACGAAGAGAAAAAAAGGCTGAAAAGCTTAGTTAAAAAATACAGAAAAGAAGGAACGGGCTTTATTATAAGAACCGCTGCCGAAAACGCATCCGAAATAGACATAGAAAGAGATATTAAATTTCTTACGAACCTGTGGAGCGATATATATAAAAAACAGGCCGAAGCAAAAGCGCCTAAACTTATATTTAAAGATATAAGCCTTTCTTTAAGGGTTCTAAGAGATTTCCTGAATAAAAAATTCGATAAAATAATTATAAACGATAAAGACGAATACCAAAATATTATCAATTTCCTTTCGATTCAATCGCCGGAATATTTAGATATACTCCAGCTTTATAAAAATAAAAACGGCGTATCGCTCTTTGATACATACGGCATAGAAAAGGAAATAGCTAAAGCCTTAAATAAAAAAGTATGGCTTAAATCCGGCGGTTATATAATCATTGACCATGCGGAAGCCCTTACGGCTATCGACGTAAATACAGGAAAATTCGTAGGCAAAAGAAATTTCGACGATACTATTTTAAAAACCAACTTAGAATCCGCAAAGGAAATTGCGTTCCAGCTGAGGCTGAGAAATATCGGCGGAATTATAGTTATAGATTTTATAGATATGAATAAAGAGTCGGATAAAGAAAAAGTTTACAGAACGCTTGAAGAATGCCTTAAGAAAGACAGGGTTAAAACTACCATAAATAAAATAACCGAACTCGGTCTCGTAGAAATGACGAGGAAAAGAACGGGCAACAGCCTCGTCTCTACGTTTCTGGAACACTGCCCTATGTGCGAAGG
>JAKAQP010000058.1 GCA_021822485.1 bacterium | reverse complement strand
GTTTTTCTTATTCCAATTTTCTGATAGATTCCCAGATTAACTTTTTTAAAATTTATTTTCATTCGGAAGAATATATTCCTTTCGTATATAACACGGATTTTCTTATAGGAGCAAGATTAGGCTATATCAGGCCGCTGTCGCCGACCTCCCAGGTGCCGATAAACGAAAGGTTTTTTCTCGGCGGAAGAACGACCGTCAGAGGTTTCCCTCAGGATTCTATAGGACTCGTAAACTTAAATCCATACGGCTATCCTATAGGCGGAGACGTTATGGAAAATTATAATCTTCAGCTCAATATACCCGTTTATAAAAGTATTAATTTTTTTATTTTTCAGGACGGAGGCAACGTTTTTTTGGATACGTCGGACGTAAGGCCTTTAGCGCTTTATAAATCTGCGGGAGTGGGCATAATGTATCTTTCGCCGATAGGGCCGATAAGTTTTTCGTACGGCTTTATTCTTACGAGGGAACCTTACTGGCCGGCGGGAGGAGTTAATTTTACCGTGGGGACTTCTTTCTGATGAAACCGGCGGAAACGGAAACATCTATTGTAAGAACGGCAGGCGGACCCGTTTCAGGCTTAAGAAAAGGTTTTTCCACCGGCAGTACAAGCGCGGCGGCGGTAAAAGCGTCTATAAGATACTATTTTGAAGACGTAAAATTTAATTCCGTCGAAATAAAAATGCCGGGCGGCGAAAATGCCTCTTTAAAAGTTGCATCGTTATCGAAATTCAAATTAAAGTCGGACGACGAATATATTATTTCAAAATCCGTTTTAATAAAGGACTCGGGGGACGATTTTGCGGACGTAACTGGGGGGATTGAAATTTGCGCCGATTTTACGGTTATAGATAAAAAAGATAAAAATGCCGTAAAAAGCTTTAAAAAATATTATGAAAAATTCTTGGTTTATAATATAATAAAATGTCCTTTATGCGCAGGTTCGGCGATAATTTTTGCATCGTCTAAAGGCATAGGGATAGTTAAGAGAAAGGGACTGCCTGTAAAAGCGGGATTTTCGGCAATAAATCCGGTTCCTTATAAAATGATAAAATCGGCCGCCGAAGAAGAATTAAAGTTAAAAATATTAGAATTGAAGACGGGCGCAAAAGATAAACGCGATTACGGCGGCTACGACGGGAAAATATTTTTTTCGGTACTTTATGTGCCGGAAGGAGAAAAAATTGCGGAACGGACTTTAAATCAGAGGCTCGGCATCGAAGGAGGCATAAGCATACTAGGAACATCGGGGTACGTTGTTCCCATATCTACCAAGGCATGGCTCGAAACTATTAAAGCGTGCTTAAGTTTTTTAAAAGCAAATAAAATAGACGTCTGCGTTTTTACGCCTGGAAGATTCAGCGAAAAAGCGGCGTTAAGAATATTTAAAAATATCTGCAGGGAAAGTTTTATAGAAATAGGCGACTATGTTTCGTATTCTTTAAGAAAAGTTTCCGGAACGGGAATTAAAAATATTATATTTGCAGGACAATTCGGGAAAATCGTTAAAATTGCCCATGGCGCAAGAAACACTAATGCTAAATATACTGCATTAGATTTAGGTTTTCTTGCGGAAACCGCAAAAGAAGCGGTTAAAAAGTATAGCGAAAACGATGCGGAGCGTATTTACGGGCTTATAATTAACTCTAATACTTCGCGGGAAGCTTTCGGATATATAACTTCGGATGATTTTAATATTTATTCGGGCGATATTTTAAGCAAATTATTAAAAAAAGCCGCCGAAAAATTGCATAATATCGTAAAAAACGCCGATAAAGACGATAACGGCGCAGACCGCGGTTTTGGAGCCGAAACCGAAGCCGATATTAATGTTAAGGCAGAAGGCGGAAATTCGATAGATATAAAAATAGGTATAGAAATAGTACTTATCGATTACTGCGGAAACGAAATAAAAAGGGAGAGATTGTAAAATATGGCAAAAACGTCTAAGAAAGTCTACATAGTAGGAGTTTCTCCATGCTATCAGGATATTGCAAGAAAACAGATTTTAGAAATGTTTGCGGATAAAAAAAACAGAATAGATGCCGTGTTTGCAAAAAAAGAAGATGCACCGCTTCTTATTTGGGTCAGGGAGCAGATATCGACCGAAAAGAAAAGTTTAGTTTTGGAAAATAACGGAAATATTACCCGCTTAAACAATGCGCAGATATTTTACGACGGCAAAATAAAATTTATCGAAGATTACGTTAAAGATAATCTCGGGGAAAAAAATATCTTAATACTTGCAAACGGAGACCCTAATTTTTTCGGTATCGGCGGCACCATAATCAGCGGATTAAAAGAAAACGAAAAAAGGTTTATAGAAATATATCCGGCAATAAGTTATATGCAGATAGGATTTTCAAAATTAAAAATTCCAATGACGCATGCTTATATATTAAGCCTTCACGGAAGAAGTTTTGACTGCCTGCATCCAGTTCTTAATTCCGAAAAAATAATAGGGATATATACCGATGAAATAAATACTCCGGATAAAATTTACGGCGAACTTGAAGAAAAAGGTATTTTAGAAAATTTTGAATTTTATGTCCTGACGGAATTATGTTCTAAAAACGAAAAAATATATAAAAACTTTACGAAAGAGATTTTGGAAGATATAAGCGGTAAAAAAAATATCGTTATATTAAAGGAAAAAAATCAAAAAAACAAAACTAAATCTTTGAATGCCGAAAACCATGCGGAAAGTAAAAGCAAGGATAACAATAATTATAATAACAAGTTTAATTGCGCGGGAACGGCCGCAAACGCCGAAGATGCCGTTAATGTCAATATAAATAGAAATATAATATTGGGCATAGAGGACGACAGATATATACACGCTTCGGGAGAGCCTACGAAAAAAGAGATAAGGTCGGTCAGCCTCGGCATGATGGAGATTAAAGAGGATTCCGTTATAATAGACGCAGGCTGCGGAAGCGGAAGCGTCAGCATAGAAGCTGCAGGGCTCGCTTTCAGGGGCAAAGTTTATTCTATCGATAAAAATAAGCAGAAAATTGAAAATCTAAAAAGAAATATAAAAAAATTCGGAAGAAATAACATAGAGCCGATATTAGGCGAACTTCCGGACGTTATAAAAAGCCGTTTAAATTTAAAATTAAAAGGCGTTAATCCGGATTCCGTTTTTATAGGGGGCGGCGGAGCCGAAAACATAGACGGAATATTGAAAGAATCTTTAAACATACTGAAAGAGAACGGAGTTATCGTAGTTAACGCCGTCACGATAGAAACTTTATATGCGGTAATTAATTTTATTAAAAACACCGGGCTTAAATACGAAATGGTTTCCTTAAGCGTTTCAAGGCTGAAATCTATCGGCGAAACCTCATACTTTCAAGCTTTAAACCAGATTTACGTCGTTAAAATAGTCAAAAAGTTTTTAAACCTGAATGCCGGAACTAAGACGGAGATTAAGATAAAACCTGAGTCAAGTCAGCTTGCTAAAACCGGGGCCGAAAAGGAACGCAAAACCGAAGTTAAGCCGGAAGCAGAAACTGCGGGCAAAAAAAGAAATATGACATTTAAAATAGAAAATAGAGACGATAAAAAAAGCGAAGAATTAAATTCTAAAATGCCTAAAATAAAAGTAAGGAATAAAACTATAGGAGCGCCTAAGTCCGATGATGAATTTAGCGGATTAAACGCAAATGAAGAAGACGGCGCAAACGATTTAAATTACGGCATTGAACACGGCGGGAGCGGCAAAAATGAGCGGTAGCGGAGGCGGACAAAAAACTCTGTTCGTGGTAGGAGTCGGACCCGGAGATCCGGAGCTTCTTACCGTAAAAGCAATAAACGCCGTGATTAAAAGCGACTATATATTTTATCCAGACGTCTGCGGAGGCAAAAACAAAACCGCTTACGATATAATTAAAAGCGCGGTAAAATTTGCCGGTTTAGGCGGTATCGACGAAAACAGGCTTATTCCTTTGCCGGTCGAAATGAAACGTTCGACCGGCAAAAATAAAGATTTATACAGGGAAAACGCTTTAAAAATTTATGAAAAATTGACAAACGAAAGCGTTTCGTGCGTCTCATACGTTACTCTTGGGGACCCTGCTTTTTACAGTACCTATTTCGGAATTCACGCCGCTTTAAAGGAAATTGAGGATGAGAATTTTACTATAAATATTTTTATTATTAACGGCGTTTCTTCTTTTTTGTATTCTTTCGGACTGCTTGAAGAACCGTACATAGCTAAAAATGCGAGCGTTTTAATATCGGTGCCGCTTAAAAAAAGCATAGGCGAATTAAAAGCGGAAATAAAGTTTATAGCCGATAAGTCCAAACTTTCACAGCCGCAAATTATAGTTTTTATGAAAGCTGGAAGCTGTGTAAAAAATATTATGGAAGCATTTAAAGATGTTTTAGGGGGCATATACGGAGAGAACGAAAACGATAAAATGAAACTGTATCTAATAGAAAAATCGGAAGTCGTAAAAGATTTTGCAAGAAAAACAGATTTGAATTTCGATTATTTTTCAATTTTAATAGGCGTGTTTTTATGAGGATATAAATATTATATGAATAATAAATTTTTAAAATCTAAAATATATTTTGTGTCAGCAGGTCCCGGAGACCCTGAACTGCTGACCGTCAAAGCCGCAAAAATATTAAAAAAATCGGATGCCGTTTTTTACGCAGGTTCTTTAATTAATCCTTTAATGCTTAAGATTATCAAAAAGGGCGCCGAGTTAATAGATATAAAAAGCTTTAATTTTGAAGAAATAAAAACTAAAGTCGAAAATATTTTAAGTTTAAACGAAAACAATAACGGCAGCGGAGTTTCAATCTCGGCTAAAGACGGAAAAAACGTCAGAAACTGTAGAGACGAAAAAGATAAAAAGCGCGGAATGAAAGTAATTTCCATACTGCATGCCGGAGACTCGTCTATTTATTCCGCAATAAACGAACAGATGGCTTATCTGGAAAAAATGGGCGCGGAATATGAAATTATACCAGGGGTTACCGCCGCTTTTGCAGCAAGCGCCGCAAATAAATCTATTTTGACCCTGCCGGACGTTTCGCAAACCGTTATATTTTGCAGAGGCGAAGGAAGGACCGGCAGGATGCCCGAAGGACAGGATATAAAAAGCCTTGCGAAACACGGAGCCACTATGGCTATATATTTAAGCTTCGGGCTCATAAAGTCCGTATCCGAAGACCTGCTTGAATCTTACAGCGAAGATACGCCGTGCCTTATAGCCAAGGACGTGTCTTTAAAAAGCCAGTTTTTGATAAACTGCAAATTAAAAGACGTAGTTAAAAAAGCCGAAGAATTTTCGATAAAAAATATGGCGGTTTTAATAGTCGGAGAAGCTCTTAACGGGAAATATTTTAAAAATAACAAATCGAAACTTTATGACAAGAACTTTTATCACGGGTACAGGGATTCTTCTGCCGGTTTATAATAACAATGCAGAAGCGGGCGGCGTTTGCTGCGGCGATAACGGTAATATAGATATAAATGCAGATGCA
>JAKAQP010000057.1 GCA_021822485.1 bacterium | reverse complement strand
CCAAAACTTAAATTTTTAAATGCTAATTGTTAATGCTGCGTTTATCTCATCAAGTTATGCATTATAGCAATTAGGCGGAGTAATTTTCAACTAAGTAAGATTTTAATCTGCTTTAATTATTTTCGGCGGCCTAATTATCCCCGCCCTTCCGCCCTAACGTCTTAAATAAATATGTATATTAAATTATATTATGTATATTATACAAGATTTATTTATTTCATATTATTTCTTATTATCTATTCAAATAAGAAAAATAAGGAGATAGAAAAGCTTTACACAAGGTTTAACTAATCTTCGACAATATATACGATTTGGCTTACGTAACCGAATTTGCCCCCGATGCGGTTCCAAGATACTTCATAGAGGTAAACGACATGACTTTAAAACGCTGGGTTATTCTAAAAACGAATTTTTAAAATTAAGCCATCTCGACGTTATAAATGCGGATAAAAAAGATATATTAAACATGATGAAGCTTTTATTCGAAAAAGGTACGATGACTTATCCCGCCGAAATTAAAACAAAATACGGAAAGATAATACCGCTTGAAGTTACCAGCCGCATATATAAAATCCCGGGCCAACCCCCCGTAGGGGTATGTATCGCAAGAGATATAACCGACAGGGTTAAAATGGAAAAGGAACTTAAGAGACTGTCGGAAGTAGATTCTTTAACCGGCGCGTATAACAGAAACAAATACAAAGATATTATCTCAAAAGAAATCGAAAGGGCAAAAAGGTACAAGTATCCCCTTTCCGCCATAATGTTCGACCTGGACTTTTTTAAAGAAGTAAACGATAAATATGGGCATGTAACAGGCGACGAGGTACTGAAAGATATGGTTTCGCTGATAATGAGGAACATAAGGAGCGGGGATTATTTAATACGGTGGGGCGGCGAAGAGTTTTTGATAATCGCTCCTTACGCTTCTTCTAAAGATGCGTACTTGTTAGCCGAAAAATTGAGAACGCAGGCGGAATTGCGCTATTTTTCGTCTGAAGGCGTAAGGGTCACTTTAAGTTTCGGCATCGCGGCGCTTACCGAAAACGAATACGAAATGTCTTTTATAAAAAGAGCCGACGATGCCCTCTATAAGGCAAAAAATAGCGGAAGGAACAGAACCGAGGTTTATTAGATAAATCTTAAATAATAAACTTTTAATATATATGATATAATAAAAATATATTTTTAAATAAATCTAATTAAAGATGCCTGTCCCTAAGAACAAGAAAAAGAATAACGCGCCGGATATAAGCGAAATAGAAAAAGCAAAAAACTCCGAAATGCTTATCAGAGATTTTTATAAAGCTCTTTCCGAGATAAACCGGTCTATTATAAAAAATCCCGACCCTGAAGCCCTGCTGGATTATGCGTGCAAAATATTAGTCAGGGTAACGGGCGCGCCGACCGTATGGGCGGGAAGGGTGGATAAAAAAGGAAATAGGTTTGTAATCACCGCCCAATTTAAAAAACGCAAAAATATCCCTTCCGTTAAAAACCAATCCATATCCCTAGACACCAAAGACCTGCTTGGAAAAGGCGGCGGGGCAAAATGCGCAAGAATGGGAAAAATACAGGTAATTCAGGATGTTTTTAAACGCAAATCTTTAAAGCCCTTCTGGGAATTTTACAAAAAAAGCGGCATAATAAATTCCGCCGCGGTATTCCCGATAAAAAAATACGAAGAGGTGATATACATTTTAACCGTATATTCGGAAAAAAAGAATTTCTTTTCCAAAGAAATCGTAAATCTGCTAAAGGAGGCATGCCTCGATATAGGGTATGCCTTCGAAGAAAGCGAAAAAACGGAAAAACTCATAAATCTTCCGCTGCATGACAATCTGACGAAAATAGCAAACAGGGCGCTTTTTTTAGACAGGGCACAACAGGCGATAGACAGGGCGCGGAGAGATAAAAAACTTGCATCTGTCTTAATTTTAGACATAGGACATTTTAAAAATTTAAATGAAAAATTAGGCCATAAAGCCGGCGACATAATTTTAATCAAGATAGCCAGACAATTGTCTAAAATATTGAGAAAAACCGACACCTTAGCAAGGATAGGTTCAGACGAATTCGTAATAATATTTAGCGATTTTTCGAATGCAAACGATTTAAACCTGTTTTTTAACCGCATAGATTTAATTTTTGACAACCCGGTTAATATTTCAAAAGGAAATAAGGTCAAATTAGACTATAAAATGGGCATATCCCTTTTTCCGAAAGACGGCGGCGATTTGGAAACGCTGTTCAAAAGAGCCGAAATAGCT
Organism: bacterium; assembly: GCA_021822485.1. GTDB lineage: Bacteria > SZUA-79 > SZUA-79 > Acidulodesulfobacterales > Acidulodesulfobacteraceae > Acidulodesulfobacterium_A. The sequence continues at coordinate 3,228 of JAKAQP010000057.1, read as the reverse complement.
ATAACACAGGCAAAAAAAGACGAAAAAGAAAGAAGGCATTTGTTTTCGAAATCCTTCGAGGACGAACTGCATTATTTAAGCTATATCCAGAACGACATAAAAGAAGCTCTGCGATCAGGACGGATTATTCCTTATTATCAACCGCAAATTCAACTTCCCAAAGGCGAAATAATAGGACTTGAAGCGCTTGCAAGGCTTAAAAGTCCGGACGGTACCATAAAAAATCCGGTTGATTTTATCCCTTTTATCGAAAATAGCGAAGAAATCATAAGCGGACTTGGAGAATATATGGTCAACTCGGCTATAGAAGATATGCCTAAGTTGCTTAATATGGGCATAGATGTGCCGATTTCGGTAAATATAGCCGCAAAACATTTAACCAATCCTGATTTTTTAACCTTTATAGAGAAGGTAAATAGTGAAAAGGGCAATCCCATCCATCAAAAAATAATATTTGAAATAACGGAAACGACTTATTTAAATGAAATTACCGCCGCTAAAAATATACTAGAAAAAGTAATAGAATCAGGTTTTCCTATATCATTAGACGATTTCGGAACCGGTTATTCAACCTTTTCCTATTTGCAGGACCTTCCGGTCAGCCAGATTAAAATCGATGCCAGATTTGTAAAAAATATTCTTGAAAGCAACAAAAATCTGGCAATTATCGCGGGCATTATAACGACTTCAAAAATATTGGGCATCGAGGTAATTGCCGAAGGCGTGGAAACAATGGAAGCCGCCCAACTTTTATTTACCCTCGGCTGTAATAATATCCAGGGTTATATCGCGTCGAGGCCCGTTCCGTTGGAAAAACTCGAAACATTTAATAAAAATTTTAAATTTGACGCCGTATGGCCGGAGCTTGCGCTGCCGTTCCAAAAAAAGCACTACGAATTGATAGGGCTTTATACCATACCTCTGCACCATAATATACGCGTTCTTCAGATAATAGAAACGCTTAACGAGCCGGGTAAACAAGATACTTACGCTATGATCGCAAAAAATTTATCCGACCCGGAAAGCTATAAGAAATGCCAGGTAGGAATTTGGTACGAAAGCTTAAAAAAGAACGATTTAATTAAAAATGCCCCGGAATTTATCGAACTTGGAATACTTCATAAGGATGTTCACGATTTTGGATACAGGCTTATTAAAAGAAAAAAGAAACTAAGTGAAGAAGAAGAAAACCTGCTGCTTGATAAATCTAAAAAAATAACGCGCTTGATTATGGATTTAATTGCCAGAGTAAACGAAAAATAAATTTTGCTCCTTCCCGGTTCGTTTCAAAACTTCCCGATTTGACCTCGTTACACTTTTCATCCATAACAAAATACTCTCATTTATCGCAGGCGCATGTAAGACAGGCAGTATCGGTTTTGGATAAAAAGTGTGTGATATTTTTTTTGACAATATATATTTAAAGTGATAATTAATATTGTATAAATCCTAAAAGCACGCATAATAATGAAGATTATTTATATAAATAGATTATGTTTGTTTCATTAAAAACTGATTTATTAGTGAGAACAGTTTTAAATAATCCGGACGGATACCTAAAAAAAAAATTAGCAAGGTATCTTCGACGGGCTAAGAAATAATTTAATAAATTTATATATAAGCGCGAAAACGTTAATTAACGGTATATTAACATATTAACGTTTAATTGATTATAATATTATAACAAGTTCAATTAATAATCTAAAAGATTTAGGAGGTTATTATGGACATTAAAACTTTATTTGGGAAATCCCGCAAATCTTATGCTTTAATCCTTACATTGTTAGTTCTTGCCGTTCCTTTGACGTTATCCGGCTGCGGCGGGGAGGCGGCGGATCGTCGAGTTCGACGAGTTCCACAATTAGCGGAACGGTTGACGGAGGATTGAGTCCCATATCAGGGTCAAATGTGACCCTTTGCGAATATAACAATTCGACTGAACATTTTACTGGATGTCCCTTGGGAGGCACGTCCCTTGTAAGCGCCACGACTTCTGCTTCAGGAAGTTTTTCCATATCTTATACCCCGCCTTCGACTGGCGGCAGTACCGTTCTATATGTGGATGTCTCAGGAGGAAAAACCGGTACGGGGACGACGAATGATTATATAGACCTTATTGCGATGGCAGGTTCATCAAGCAGTTTGCCTTCCAGCCTTAAGGTAAACGAACTTACTACCGTTGCAGGAGAAGAATTATTCGGTTTTGCAAACGGTTATACCGACCCGGGCAATAAAAATGCCTTAAGCGTATTAACGACTATTATTCTTCTCTTGTTAACGTGTCTAGCGGAAATCCCGCCGGCTCGCTGTCCAGTTCACAAACGACGATTATAAATGCCTATAAGATATTAGCTAATGCCCTTGCGGGCTGCGTTCAGAATCAATCCGTTTGTTCGCAAATAGCAAAATATGTAAATGCTTATAACCTTACCCCTCCTACGACGACCCTTCAAATAGCCGCTATGATACAGGAATTTCAAAATGTCAGCGCTAATTCGACCGGTTCTACAATGTTAGAAAATTTGTATAATATTGTTGTCGAATCCAAATTGGCTCAATCTACGGGATGGACCGTGCCTAGTTCGGCGCCCGCAACTGTACCGTCGTTATAAATAACCCACGGCGGCGGTGGCGGCGGTTATTCGGCAACCTATCAATATTTTAACGGCGGTTATACGCCAACAGCATTGGCGGCACCTAGTACTGACGGGGGTGACGTTTATGATGTAGATTCTGCGGGAGGTGTGTCTTTTACGGGCTACATATACGATAATGATCCTTCTTCTTATACGGGCGCGGGCGGCAATCTAGCGCAATACATTACAGCCGTGTATGAGCTACCCACTTTTCCAACTGCTATGCAATCAGCGCTAGTGGCAACATTTGGGTTATAAATCAAGGCATAGGCGATGCTCAAAGTAATGGGAATTATGATAGCTGGGTTTCAAAAATCAATCCAACAGGAGAACCAACTGGTACCGGTGTTACATATATATATCAACCTGTATGTCAATATGATGCAGATAATTTAGTACCGTCCGCCATAGCGATAGGACCTGGGGGCAATATCTGGGTTGCGAATGAGATAGCAAATACGATAATGGAATTAAATACTAATTGTCAACTTATGACTGACCCAGCCGATACATCCGAATCGGCATATTATTATTCCGGCGGCACAAATCCGGTTGCCATAGCAATAAGTGCTCATGATAACATATGGGTCGC
>JAKAQP010000056.1 GCA_021822485.1 bacterium | reverse complement strand
CTAAGTAAGATTTTAATCTGCTTTAATTATTTTCGGCAGCCTAATTATCCCCACCCACCTCCCTTACACCTTAAAATAAATATGTATATTAAATGATATTATGTATATTATACAAGATTTATTTATTTGCTCTCTCCCGCTTGGGTTTGCAGAATACATTAGAAGGACACGACTTTATTGAGGCAATTTAAATGTGCATGATTTAACAGAAGTAATCAAAGTTTCATACATATAGAATATTTATATAGATAATTTCAAATATGTATGTGTATGATGTATGAGTATGAAACGAAAAAGGCGTCAGATTTTATTTTCTGTACCAAAATATAAATAATTTATAAAAACATGATTGCGGAAAATTAGTCTGGCATTTTTTTCGACAACACGATTATTGCATGACTACGCCCTTAAACGCGGTCGGGAGTGAGCAAATAAATAAACTGTAACCTTTTTTAAAACCTTTTTTTAGGCGAGATACGACGTCAGCCAGTCTTTTAGGTGCGTTCTTTTTAAACCTAATATTTCGTCGTTTTTTTGTGTTTCATCGTTTGATTCGCAGATATTGTCGTGCTTCAGCATCCTTATCTGGTCGGAAGTTACGGGGGCGTTTTGAGATAAAGACGTGGATAATTTTTCAATAAAACCTAGAGATTTTTCCGCTATAAACGAAGGCGTATGAATTTTCAGTTTTTTAGGCGGAGAGGTTTCCATAATTAAGTCTATAATTTCTTCGAAAGTGTAAATGTCGGGGCCGCATAAGCGGAAAACTTCATTTAAGGTTTTTTCATTATATAAAGAATTATTATACGCTTCGGCTATGGAAAAGACGTCTATCGGCGCAAATTTAGTTTCGCCGGTTCCTATTATCGGAACAAATGCCCTTGTTTTTACCAAATCTATTATATCGTCGAAAAAACCGGCGTTGTTTCCAAAAATCAAAGAAGGTTGGAAAACCGTCCATTTCAAACCAGAATTTTTGACGAGCGATTCGCCTTTATATTTCGTCGAAAAGTACTTGGCACCGCTGTTTTCGGATGCGCCGAGAGCGCTCATATGGATAAACCTGCCTATTCCGTTTTCCTTTGCCAAGTCCAATAAAGTATTCACGTAATCTACATGCACTTTTTGAAAGGAAAAACCGGGTACGCTTCTTATTATGCCTATAAGATTTATTATGGCGTCGAATTTATTTGCGGATAAAAAGCTATTAACTGCGGCTTTATCTTCGAGCGTCCCTTCAAAAACTTCGTATCCTTGTTCTTTTAAACGCGGAATCTTATTTTTATTGCGCTCTAAAAGCATGACGGAAGCGCCTGACGATTTAATTTTTTCCGATACGACCGAACCTACGAATCCGGTGCCGCCGGCAATAAAAACTTTCATAAGAACACGCCCCTTTTTTAAATACAAGTCCGTTAACGATATAATAAATTACGTTAAATTAATTATACCATTAATTTGCGTCGTATGTAACCGATATAACGGAGTTTTGAAAATGTTCGAGTTCTTTATACTTTATTTTATTTCTTTGTAGTTGAAATAGTGATTTGCTTCTATATACCTTATGGTTCCGGTTTTTGACCTCATGACTACGGAATGTGTTTTTGCGCCGCCGTGAAAAAATTCGACGCCGTTCAAATAATCGCCGTTAGTCACTCCGGTTGCAACGAATATCACGTCTCCGGCGGCAAGTTCCTGAATGCCGTAAACTTTATTTAAATCTTTTATCCCCATTTTAAGGGCGCGCTCTTTTTCGCCTTCATTCCTGAAAGCAAGTCTGCCCTGCATATCTCCCCCGACACATCTAAGTGCCGCTGCGCCGAGAACTCCTTCGGGCGCGCCACCGATGCCCATAAGAACGTCTATTCCAGAGTCTTCTTTAGCTGTCGCTATAGCTCCGGCAACATCGCCGTCTTGAATAAGACGTATTCTTGCTCCCGCTTTTCTCACTTCTTCTATTAACTCTTTATGTCTTTCGCGGTTAAGAATTATGACGGTAAGGTCTTCGACATACCTGTTCATGGCATCCGCAATCCTGTGAAGATTTTCCGTCGGAGAAAGATTGATGTCTATTGAACCTTTTGCCTTGGGACCGACGGCTATCTTCTGCATATAGGTATCCGGCGCATGAAGAAAGTTTCCGTGGTCGCCTATAGCCATAACCGCAATAGCGTTAGGCGCGCTTGTAGCCGCTAAGGTAGTTCCTTCTAAAGGATCGACGGCTATATCGACCTTCTGTCCTTTACCGTTGCCTACTTTTTCCCCTATGTAAAGCATCGGAGCTTCGTCTCTTTCGCCTTCGCCTATAACGATAGTGCCGTCTATATCGATGTAATTAAGGGAGTCCCTCATGGATTCGACGGCCGCCCTGTCGGCCGCTTTTTCGTCGCCCCTTCCTATAAATCTTGCAACCGATATTGCGGCATGTTCCGTAACTCTTACAAATTCTATAGTCAACGCCTTATCGTCCATTATTGCTCCTCCCTTATTATATATATTTACCGATTAGAGTTATGTAATGTTTTAAAATTAAGTAGCATCTTTTAAAAAGTCTTTTTGCCTCACGGAATTCAGATGAATTATACTACGTTTATCGATATATTTCAATTTCAAAAACGTTTTTTCAAAACGTTTTTGAGCTACTTTTTAAGTTCGCGTTCCGGCACTCCGTCGTATTCGTGAAGGTTGGCGGCTAATCTGCGAAACGGTTTTTCCCTCATCCATTCCTCGAAAACCTGGCCGACGAGTCCGGCGGAACGGGCGATAATAAAGAAACCCTTGCCCAGCCTGTAATCAAAACCCATGTCCGAAATTATCGCGGCGATACAGCCGTCCACGTTAAGCGGAAGTTTCTGTTCCGGTTTTTTAACTTTAAATTCGCCGGCGATATAAACGGCTAACTTAATAAAATCTCCGCCGAAATTTAAATCTTTGGCTACTTCTAAGAGCCTTTTAGTTCTTGGATCTACGGTATGAAGTTTATGCCCGTAACCTGCAAGACGTTTTTTGTTTTTGAGCGCGTCGTCGACTATGTTTGCCGCCATATCTTTTATTTCGGATTCTTTAAGTCCGTCCTTGCCTTTTAAATAATCCTGAAACATTTTAGCGGCTTTTTCTATTGCTCCTCCGTGCGCATCGCCGAGAGTCAATACTCCGGCGGCAACAGCGGCATTAAGCGAATTCCCGCCCGAAAATACGGTCCTTGCGGCAACGGACGATGGAGCGGCTATGCCGGCATCTATGCAGGAAACGAAAATTGCGTCGAGCATTTTAGCTTCGTTTTGATTTGGAAGTTCGCCTTTTAAAAGCAGAAAACAGACTTCCGCATAAGATTTATTCCCTATCAGGCTATCTAGATTGTAACCCCTTATAAGAATTTTGCCGTCCTGATTGGACGTAATAGCGGTTCTCCACTCTTTTTGAGAAACGTTTTCGGACATAAAATCATCGCTCCTTATTTTAAAAATTATTTTTAATATTTAAATTTAAGTTATGTTAAGTTTAAGTCGGCTTGATTCCAAAATTAAATTTCCCTTAGCTTCGACAAATACATTGAAGAAACTAAGGGAGTGAAATTATAAATTCGATAAAAATTTATTTTAAAGTGCTGTAAAGCGGTTTGACGTCGTCGGAAGAACCGTCTTCAAAATCTCTTTTTACTCCCAGCGAAATAATCGAGTTGACTAATTCGTGATAAAATTTGGCAACCTTGATTGTTCCGGTTTTTTTGCCGACTTCTTCAAGCAGTTTCATCTTGTTGGTAGCTTTTCCCATACCTCTTTCTACTATAGCTCCCGCATGGCCGAAAGATACGCCTTCCGGCATCATCTCCTGAAAAACGCCTGCTACGAACACCGCCAACGGCTTAGTATATCCGCCTTTATCCACGAGCTCGGCGACCTGCTCCTCATAAACACCGCCGGGTTCGCCCATTATAACGCATGCCTGGACGTTTTTATCATTTTCCAGTTCAGGAAGAACATCGGCAAACGTAGTACAGGCAATAACGTCTCCGCCTACGGCAAGCGCCATATAAATTCCGAAGCCTCTTCTTTTAAACATCTCGGAGGTCGTAACGGTAAGTCCGCCGCTTTTTGAAAGTACGACAATAGAACCGTCCTTGAATGCGATGCTCGGGTCTTTTCCGCCGATAGCTCCTATCCTGCCTACCGAAGGAACGTAACAGCCCAGTGAAGTTCCTCCTACTATAGTAACGCCTTTTTCCTTGGCAAATTCGTATATTATTATAGAATCCCTGATAGGCACGTGTTCGGTAATTATATATATAAGTTTAATGCCGTTGTCTATAAGTTCATAGACGGCATCCAAAACGGACGTCGGCGGAACGTAAACAAGTCCGGTATTAACCGACTTTTTTAAATCTTTAACTTTAAGAGCTTCTTTTACGGTATCGAAAACGGGTACCGGACAGTCGTCCGTAAGCACGGTACCGCCTTTACCGGGTGTTACTCCGCATTTTACTATGCCGGGGAATAATTTTTCCGATTCTATAACGACTTGAGAAGCCTCTCTTCCGGTGATACCTATTACTATAACTCCTGTTCCGTCGTTTAAAAATTTAGTGCCTTTCATATAAATAATCTCCAATCAATTATTTTAACGAACTAAATTATTTCTTTATGTAATTTAAATAAATAATATAAAATAAAATTATATTAAAACGTTATATTAAATTTTTAGATTTTAAAATTTCATATAATTTTTCCGGCGCTTCTGTAAGCGGAAGTTCCGAATCGTATATTACGCCTTCGATGTTATTTTTCCGAAAACATTCGTAAAGCATTTTTAAACCTTTTTGATATTCAGGTCCGCTTCTTCTTACCATCCATATCAAACCTTCCGGAAATGTCCCTTCTTTCTTCATTTCTTCTATTGCCGATACCAACCCTTCGCCTATCGTTACGTCTATCCTTGTATTGCTTGCCGTGCCTCCGCATACAAGAACGGCTTTTAAGCCCGGTTTGGAAAGTATTATTTTTGAAATTTTATTCATTTTTTCTGCAGGAGGATTTCCGCCTATATCCGTCAAATTAGCCGGCTTCATTCCAAGCGCGAAAACTGTTTCAGCCGTAATGGTAGAACCGCCGCCTCCAAAAGTCATCATTCCTATATTTCCGTCTAGTTCTACATAGGAACCTGCTTTTCCCCTGTGGTCGTCCCTGTCTATCAAATGCGCCGCTTTCTCTCTTTCCGTCAGAGGTCTTCCCATAGCGCCTCTAGCCGTATATATTTTTGAAGGCGCTATTCTGGCATCGTCGTCTATCATGGTTACGGCATCGATGGCAAAAACTTTCTGCTTATCCGGATTTGCCTTGTCTCCTGCTATTATTAAAGGATTAACCTCAAGCAGTCTTGCTTCCGAATTCCAGAATCCTTTATACATATTGGCTATGACTTCCGACATCTGCCTCAATACCAGCTTGTCCCCAAGTCCTATTTCAATAAGATATTCCCTTACTTTATAAGGGAACAGTCCTTCGAGCGGATTTATTTCAAAAGTAAATATTTTAGAAGGGTCCTGCGCCTCGACGTCCATTCCGCCTTCGAGGGAAACTACAAACACGGGACGCCTCGGTTTTGAAGAATATGTAAAACTAACATACAATTCTTTAATTATAGAGGCTTTTTCCTGAAGGATTACGCTTACCGGTTTTTCACCGTAAACTTCGGCTTCCATTAAAGCCTGAA
>JAKAQP010000055.1 GCA_021822485.1 bacterium | reverse complement strand
TATACTATACATACCCTGTTCCTTCCGCCCTGTTTGGCTTTATACAGTGCGCCGTCAACCTTTTTTATAAACCCGTCCGTATCTTCGCCGTCCGCATACCGGCCGACCCCGAGACTTATCGTTACCGAAGTTGCATATTTGAATATACTGTTTTCGACCGTCTTTCTTATCCTTTCGGCAATATTTTCAGCATCATTAATATCCGTTTCCGGCATTATGACCATAAACTCCTCCCCGCCGTATCTTGCAAGGATATCCGTATCCCTCAGGGCTGTTACGACGAGCGCGGTTAATTCGCTGAGAACGGAGTCGCCTGCCTGATGGCCGAAGTTATCGTTTATCTCTTTAAACCTGTCTATGTCGAACATTACTAAAGACAGCGGTCTTTTATATCTGGCAGCTATTTTGATCTGTCTTTCCAAAGAGCTTTTAAACTTCCTTCTGTTAAAGATGCCGGTAAGGTCGTCTTTCTCGGAGATATTTTTATAAGATTCTTTTTCTTTTTCGAGCCGTTTTCTTAATTGGACTAATTCGGTAATGTCGGTAAAAGTTGCAATTCTTACTCTTTTCCCTTTATATATTGCCGGACCTGCATAAATATACATCCATAATTCTTCGCCGGTTTTTTTAAATACTTTAAACGTGGCGTAATGCTTATAATTAATATCGGCAAGACCTTTTTTAATCGCGTCTTTTGCGGTTTCTTTATGTTCTTCGGCTAATATATCCCAGAAAAACATATTTTTTAATTCTTCTTCGGAGTAGCCTAATTTTGCCTGCAATGAGGGATTTGCGTATATAAATTTTTCCGTATGCATATCAAGCCCTTCCGGCATATTATCCGCCAATGTCCTAAAAAGCTCTTCGGACTCTCTCATGGCATTAAAGAATTTATCAAGATAATATGCCAGTAAAATTCCAAGTATAAGGATAAAAACGGTTCCAATAGCAAATGTTAAAAGGTCAATATTAAAAATATGTTCAAAATACGGCAAGTTTTTGACAAGCGTTTTTAAAGGTAGAATCAAAGAATGAAACGAACGATTGAACAATATAAAACTTCCATAAGTAGTTCTTGCAGAAATGTATGATGAATATTTTATAAATCTTTTAAATATAGGTCTGTCTATAGTTTTCCATTGAAAATAAGATTTTTCAAATATTTTTACGATTTTGGGGTCGTAATTAGCATACGGTGCCGTTTTTTTAATAAATGCGCCGGTATTTTTATATCCCGAATCTATTTTTTTTACGAGTATTTCTGTTTCGTTTAAGGTCTGCTTTAATTTATTTCGGTAATTTAAAGGTTTAACTTTTTCATAATATATAATTAAAAACATCTTTCTGCCGAGCAAATCCAAATTTTCGTCTATATCTATAAACTTTGAATGGAGTTTTATATTTGCAACGGTATAATGTTTTAAAGGAATAAGCCCGAACCGCCATATTGAAGCGGCGATGGTTAGAGCCATAATAAAAAATACAGCTCCCAGGACGCAAATGATTTTATTTTTTATAAGATTTATAAGCTGGCGGGCTATTAAATTGCCCTTGTTATTTTTACTATTTTTTATTTGCATTATTGCGTCATTGGTTTATAATCATTAATTAAACAGCTGATATTATATGTTATTATACCACACCATTTGAAACTAGGTAATGGCTTTCAATACGATGTGGGGCAAAATAGGGGTATAAGAATTAAACGTGCTGAATTTAAGGAGATAGTAAGTTTTATAATCCAATAAACACCAATAAATATATGGCGTAAAAGCAGTATGTGTTTTTATATCACAATTTTTTAGTTATAATTAATTCCAATTTAAATTATTAAGTAAGCCTATAATTATTTTAAAAGAACTTAAATAGGGTGCGATATCATATAACAATATGAAAAAGCCCGCTTCATAAGGGCTTTCCTCTAAGGTCTTTGGTTTTTAGCCTTTGGTATTAATTCCCAGTCGTAAATCTCCAGATGTAATTTTTTGCAAGGTGCTGCAAATCACTACTGGCGGTTACTATGTCGGTTTGCTTTGCCTCGGCAATAAGCTTTGCGGGATTGCTTATCGGTTGCCTTTTTGTCATTACTTTTTAGAGTAATGCAAGATAAGGCGCTACCGCTTTAGGGGGCAAGCCCCCTTGAAACTCCGTAATGGCTTTACTTATGACGTATACCTAAAATGGTATATAAAAAAGAAAAGGCGGGATTTTAAGGGATATATAATAGAATAGTATATACAATCATAAGCATTGAAGGCGGTATCTATTTTTACATTCCAATATTTTATTAATATTTTAGTTATAATTAATTACAATTTATTTTATTAATGTAATTATATAATTATTTTAAAAGTAATTTAATTGTATTATAATTTATAAACAAAAATAAACTAAATTGACCTATTGACAAATTATAATTTATATGATATATAAAATAATATAGATTATAAAATTAAAAATAAATCAATATAATATTAAAACGCAAATAACAATTTAAGAGGTAATCGACTATGAAAAAAAATGAAATTAACGCCGAAATAAGCATTGAAGAAAAGAAAAAGATATTATTGGAAGCGATAGAATCCTCACGACCGGCGAAGAAAAAAGAAGCTCTTTTAACGCCTTTTATTCCTGAAATAAAATTAATGCTCGAAAAGAAAATGCCGATCAGTTCCCAGTTAAAAGCTTTAGATTCTATCGGCATAAAAATTACGTATAAGACATATAAAGCTTTTTTGGACTCGTTATCTTCGGAAGCCAAAACTCTAGACTTAAAAGAACCCGGCGAAAAGATTGCTATCGTCTTAAACGACAAAGGCGCCGTGAAGACTTACGCCGTCAAAGATACGGTAAAAAAACTCGGCTTTTTATGGGCTCAAGACCGCAAGGGCTGGAAGAAGGAAGTAAGTCCGGAAGAACTTGAAAAAATCAAAGAGCTTAAAGTAGGGTATGATATAATATAATAGTTAATAAATTGAGGATAAAATGAATTCTGAAAATACAGACATAAAATTAAATGCCTCTTTGAAAGAAATAGACGCCGTTAATTCGTCTTATCGTACCCGCGTAAAACCGGATAGAGAACTTGCGCTTTTTCTTTTTAAAAAGGATAGAATCGATTATATTTATAATGTATGCTCGCTGGAAGGCAATCCAATGACTTTCCCTGAAGTGCAGACTCTTTTAGACGGGGTTACCGTCGGCGGACACAAAATAGAAGACGAACAGCAGGTTTTAAACCAGAATAAAAGCGTTTCTCTTTTATTGTCTATGCTTCAAAATAAAGAATTTAAATTAGACAAAGAAACATTCTGTAAACTTAATAAAATAGTTTCGGAAGGCGAATCTCTCAAACCGGGGGAATTCAGGACAGGGCAGGTAACCATCGGCGGAACCGATTATATTCCGCCTAAAGCGGACAAATTAGACAAGCTGTTTACCCAAGGCGTTAAAAAAATTTCAGGGATTGAAAATCCGGTTATCCGTTCTTTCGTATTTTTCGGGTTCGGAAGCAGGCATCAGTTCTTTTGGGACGGAAATAAAAGGACGAGCAGGCTTATGGCTAACGGCGTTTTACTTGAACACGGTTTTCAGGCTTTAAATATTAAAGCAAAAGACGCGCTTGAATTCAATAAAGTTATGATGGAGTTTTATAATTCCGGCAGTTATAACGTTTTACTGTCTTACCTTTTGCCTTATTACGAACGTTCGCTGATATATCCGGTCTAAATAATACCCCCGACGCCTTTTCCAAAGACTTGCAGAACAGGCTCGGTAAAGGCAACGGCTGGGAGAGGTAGCAATTATGGAAAACAAAAAAATACTTTTAAAAACCGCTAAAGACTCAAACCTTTTTTGGTCGTATTCTAAAGATATAACCGTTGCAGACATTCCGGAAGAACTTCTTATAGAAAAAATCCTATTATACGGGGATATAAAAGACTTAATACTATTATTCCAGACATATCCGTATAATACTATATATAAAGTCTGGACGGAAGTACTTTTGCCCGATAAAAGATATAAACCTGCAAACTATTTTTTGGCTAAATTCTTCTTTAAAACCGACATGGATAATATTAAAGTAGAAACAAAATTAGATAAATTAATTAATATTATAAAAGCGACATAATTATGAATGAAAAATTATTGGAAAATTTATTGCAGAATACAAGAGAAGTGTTCAACAAATTCTCGACGGCAAAATTAGATTTTTTAGATAATTTTGTTTTAGTAGGAGGCAGCGCTTTAGCTATCAGGCTCGGACATAGGCAGAGCGAAGACCTTGATTTTTTTACGCATAAAGACTGGTTCGATAAAAAAAATATATTATCTGTTTCTAATTTATTTAAAGATTATGAAATATTATTAAACGGTAAAGAACAAATCGATTTGTTATGCGATAAAGTTAAAGTTACTTTCATGAACGCATCGTCTAATCAGGCATGGCATTTTTTATCGCCTTCCAGTTCCGCCGAAGAAAATAAAATAGAAGGGATTAATATAGCGACGATAGATCAACTTTCCGCAATGAAAGTTCATGCGCTTTTTTTAAGGTCGGTATTCAGGGATTATTACGATAATTATGTTTTATCTAAATACCATATAGGATTGGAAAATATGTATAATAACGCATATAAATATATTCCCGGCATGTCTTTCAGGCTATTTAGCACCGCCTTAACTTATACAAAAGATATTAAAGACGAAAATATAGAATACTTAAAGCCGAAATATAAAGTTACTAAAGAAGAAATACAATCTTATTTTGAAAAAGAAATTAAAGAATATATCGAAAAAGAACTTATAAAATCTAAAAATCAGCATATTACTCCTATAGAAGACGAGCCCGACGCCTTTTCCAAAGACTTGTAGAACAGGTTGGGTAAAGGCAGAGGGGGTGGGATAGGTAGTCGGTCTTTGATCTTTAGCCTTTGGTATTAATTGCCGGTCGTAAATCTCCAAACGTAATTCTTCGCAAGATGCTGCTTTAAATTTCCCATAATTCCGGCCGTGAGCTCCGCCGTGTATTCGGTATTCGGCCTTAGGGGTTTAAGGGGAGTAAATGTTGCGATATAGTTGGTCAAGGAATTAGGGTTGTAATAAACTTTACCGGCTACCTTTTCGCCATTGGGACCTATCAGTAAAAAAGTACTCCTATTAAACGAAAGGGCATTAAGCGCTTCGTTAAAAGAAGCTTTTACGACGACGTGCATAGAGACGTCCGCCTGCAAAGCAGCCGCTATTTCTTCTGCAAGCTTTTTGTCTTTAGTCTTGGTTGACATCTGATAACGCTTGTTATCGACTATAAATTCAATCCAATAGATATTTCCGCGCTTATAAATTCTCATAAAAAAGTGTAGGGGTTTTTGTAGGAAAAATTTTCATAATTTTGCATAATTTTACCTATTTTTTACATTTTTGTCACATGGAGTGGATTACGATGAAAGACTTTATTTCAGTGTTTTTGCGTGGTGCGCCCAGAGGGATTCGAACCCCCGGCCTGCAGATTCGTAGTCTGACGCTCTATCCAGCTGAGCTATGGGCGCGTTATAATACTTATTTATGGCCGCGTAGTACTTATAATCGCTATACATGGTACTTATAATGATAGATTATAATTATATTAATTGATTTTATAGTATTAATTATATATAATATTTAGCCGTAACGCAAATTAATTTATGCCGCGTTATTAACCCTCAGTACAATATGCCCCCGTAGCTCAGTAGGATAGAGCAGAGGTTTCCTAAACCTTTGGTCATCGGTTCGATTCCGGTCGGGGGCACCAGTTAAAA
>JAKAQP010000054.1 GCA_021822485.1 bacterium | reverse complement strand
CAAGCAGGTTGTAGGCTACAAGGAAGAAGAAGGGATAAACGCAAATTCTATTACCGATACGTATGCGGCTATGAAACTATACGTCGATAATTATAGGTGGGCTGGAGTTCCTTTTTATTTAAGAGCCGGAAAAAGATTAAAGACGCATAAAACGGAAATAGCGGTTTATTTTAAAAAACTTCCTTACAGTTTATTTGCAAAGGCGGGTATAGAAAACATAAAGCAGAACTCTATAATTATAACGATTCAACCCAATGAAGGGATATCGATAAATATAGGTGCAAAAAAACCGGGTTTCGTTATGGATATAGAACCGGTTTGCATGGTTTTTAATTACAAATCTTCTTTCAGACTTTCGCCTCCGGATGCTTATGAACGTTTGATATACGACGTTATACTTGGAGACCAGACGCTTTTTGCAAGATACGACGATATGCTTATAGCATGGCAGTTGATTACGTCTGTAATAAACGGCTGGTCTAAAATAGAGCCGCCCGTTTTTCCAAATTACGATGCAGGTTCATGGGGTCCGAAAGAGGCAGACGAGCTTATAAGCGCAGACGGCAGGAAATGGAATAACGCCGCGTAAAGTTGTGGCAGGGACAGAATTGAATTCTGTCCCTGTAGTTTTTTAGGTAAGTGTGATAGTGTCGGAACGGTTAAGCTACTATATTATTACAGTTCGGTTTTGACGAAATTATATAGGTCTTCAGGGGATAAACCGGCTAGTTTGTATAAATCTTCAGGTTTGCCGGATGAACTATAAAATCTCGCTCCCATTTTTCTGAATTTTACGGATATTCCGTTTTCGGCAAGTATTGAACCTATAGCAGTTCCCACTCCCGTTTTGACGTTATGGTCTTCAATAGTTACTATAAAGCCGGTTTTTGCAGCAAGCTTAAGGTCTTGGACGTCGATGTCGCTTGGACACGATACGTTTAAAAGCATTGCGCTTATACCGTCTTTTTTAAGCATTTCCCAGCCTTTTAAAGCATGGGTCAGCATGTTGCCGGTAGATATTATTGCGGCGTTTTTGCCGTCTCTGATTACGTCCATTTTTCCGTATTTAAATTCATAATTTTCGCCGAAAAAAGGTTTGTCGTTTTCATCAAGTATGACCGGAATTATAGACCTACCCATTATTACTCCGAAATTTCCTTCATTGTTCGCTATATAGCGCGTTGCTCTGTCGGTCTGGTTTGGGTCTGCCGGCAATATAACTTTAAATCCGAAAGTAGAGTTAAGAAGCCCGAAGTAGTCGATGCACTGATGAGTTTTTCCGTCTTCGCCGACGTCTATACCGCAATGCGTGCAGACTACTTTAAGATTTGTATGATTAATATCGTTTAATCTTTGCTGGTTGTATGTTTCGTCCACGCCGAAAACGCCAAAATCCGCAAAAAAAGTCAGAATATTATCCGTTGAAAGCGCGCCTGAAATTACCGCCGTATTGTGTTCTTCTATTCCGGATTCAAAAAAATTATCAGGAAAAGCTTTTCTAAACGCTCCGGTTTTTACCGATCCTTCAAGATCGCAGTCGAATACTGCAAAAGGTATTTTTTTTTGTCCTCCGTTTTTTTCGTTATAAGTATTTGCGATATCGGCAAGGGCATTGCCGAAAGCGGAACGGTTGTCGGTATTTTTTTCGCGGGTGTAAACTATTTTTTTTCCGTTGTTGTTTAAAATTAAGAAATTATTATTTCTTTTAGGAAGAGGTTTTATGCTAAATCCTGCCTTCTTTTTAGCTATAATTTCATCTAAATTGTCTTTTTCGCCTAACTCTGCAAGAGCTTTTTTACAGTCTTCGATATTTAGCGTCGCGCCGTGAAATTTAGCCTGGTTTTCCATAAAAGAGACACCCTTGCCCATAACAGTATGCGCTATTATAGCAACGGGAGAATTTATTGAATGCGACTGTTTTATAGCTGCGTAAATTTCGTTAAAATCATGCCCGTTTATTGTTATAACGTAAAATCCGTCGGCTTTAAAATTTTCTTCGATATTATCAGGCATAACGTCAACCGTTTTACCGCCTATTTGAAGTCCGTTTTTATCGACTATTACGGTAAGGTTATTCAATTTATATTTGACCGCAAATCTTCTTGCTTCGCCTATTTGACCTTTAGCCTGCTCTCCGTCGCCCATAACGCAATAAACATGATTATCGTATCCATGAAGTTTGGAGGCTAAAGCAAATGCGCATGCGGCCGAAAGACCCTGTCCCAAGTTGCCGGTGTCCCATTCGACGCCGGGTACCGTTTTTTCTATATGACCTTCAAACGGGTAGCCGGCAGTTCTAAAAGATATAATTGCATCGTTTACGTCGAAAAATCCGTAATTTCCGAGAGCGGAATAAACGCCGGGCGAAGTATGTCCATGGCTTACCACGATACGGTCTCTTTCAGGTTTGAATGGATTTTTAGGGTCTATATTGCAAAAACCATACAATACGGCATAAATATCTATCGACGACATAGAACCGCCCGGATGTCCGGAAGATGCTACCGTAGTCATTTTTAAAATGTCGCCGCGGCATTTTTTAGTAAAATCCTTTAAAATTTTTAATTCGTTCTCGCCAAGTTTATCCGCTTCAAAATTTCTTTTTAAATCCATTGTATTTACCTCTTTTTAAATTTTAAAAATTTTAAAAATTATAAAATAAAATAAATTAATAACATATCTATATAAACTATCTATAATTTATTAAAATTCAAATCCCTGCGGTGTTTTTTATCGATTGCAAAAGTTTTTCGTAAGCATCTTCAAAAGATTTTACTCCATCGTTTTGAAGTTTATCTCCGACCTTATTTAAATCTATCCCGAATTTCAAAAGTTCGTTAACTGTTTTCAACGATTCGTCGAACTCTAATGAAGCCGTATCCGGCATTATATTACCGTGGTCGGCAATATGCTCTATAGTTTCGTCCGGCAGGGTGTTTACGGTATTTTTACCTATGAACGGCTCGACGTATTTCAAGTCGTAATATGACGGGTTTTTTGTGCTGGTACTTGCAAATAAAAGTTTTTGCGGATTTGCGCCTTTAGATTTTAATGCCGAAAAATCGCCGCCGTTAAAAATTTCGTTAAATTTATTAAAAATTATTTTTGAATTTGCAACTCCGGCTTTTCCGATTAAACCTGCAAGTTTCTCTTTTTTTGCGGTATCGTTCGCCGCTTCGCCGTTAATTAAATCGTTAATCGTTTTATCGACCATAGTATCTACCCTGCTGATAAAAATGCTTGCGACCGAATGTATTCCGGATAAATTATAGCCGTTGGCATAAGCCGTCTTTAATCCTTTTATATATGCATTTGCTACGTCTATATAATGATTTAAAGAAAACATCAAAGTAACGTTAATATTGATTCCTTTAGCTATAAGGGCGGGTATTATTTCCAAGCCTTCTTTCGTAGCCGGTATTTTAATAAGTATGTTTTTTTCGTTAATAAGCGAAAAAATCCTGAAAGCTTCTTCCGTCGAAGTCTTGGCGTCGGTTGCTATATCGGGAGAAACTTCAATGCTTACGAACCCGTCTTTACCGCCGGATTTTTCGTAAACCGGCTTAAGTATTCGAGCCGCAGATTTTATATCTTCTCTTGTTATGGTATCGTATATTTCAAACGGCGTTAATTTTTCCGCCGCAAGTTTTTTAATTTTTTCTGGATAGCCGCATTTTCCGGAATTAATAGATTTTTCAAATATGGAAGGATTTGACGTTATGCCCGTGATTATTTCGTTTTTAACTAATTTTTCGAGGTCGCCGGAATCTATCATGCATCTTGAAATATTATCCAACCAGGGACTTTGTCCGTATGAAAGCATTTTTTTAAAATTACCGTTCTTAGAAACGACGAAATCGACGTTCATTGCGCTATCCTCCTATATTGATATATTGACGTTTTATATAAAATTTAATAATTTTTAATTTTTTAGTGATTTTTAAAAAACAGCCAGTAGTCGGCACCGGCTTTGTCGAATTTTAAAAGCGTGTATTCCCCTTTGAGTTTATGTCCGTTAAAATCCAGAACATATATCTTTTTATCTTTCTTAATAAGGGTATATTCACCCTTATCCCAAATCCTTACCTCGCCGGCTCCGTAATGACCTTCCGGTATAGTGCCTTCAAAGTTTGCATAAGCAAGAGGATGGTCTTCAACTTTTATCGATAGATTTTTTTTGCCGGATTCCAACGGCGGTTCTTTAGGCAAAGCAAAAGAAGTCAATATGCCGTTTTCTTCTATCCTTAAATCCCAATGAAGATGGCTTGCATGATGTTCGTGAACTACAAATATCATATTTATTAAAATATTTGATTAAATCGTTACGATTAAATTATATCATAAAACAGTCGTTATAATATACCGAAAATATACAAAATAGAAAATATTTGCCAAAAATTTTACGATTTTATTTTTAATTATTTTATATTATAATGATAAATATTAACAATTAAAATATTTTTTAATATATAAAAAATTAAAATGGCGGCTAAAAATTCAAATATCTGGAATGCTTTTTTAAGAATATACATAGGCCTTTTTTTTCTTTATGCGGTGCACTTTAAGGTAAATCCCGAATTTTTTTCAAATTTTCATGTTAAACTCGCATATTTTGCAAATCACGACCCTTTATGGTTTTACGGCATATTTTTAAGCAGGGTTGCCGTACCCAATGCATTTTTATTTGCTATTTTAATAGTTATGGGCGAATTATTCGCAGGCATTTTTTTAACGGCGGGCTTTCTTACAAGATTTGCCGCTCTTATAGCAATATTTCTAAACTTAAATTATCTGCTTGCGATGTACTGGATCAGCCCCTCGGAATTAGGCATAAATCTGACGTTTATAGTATGCGAATTAGTTTTGATATTTACTGATTCGGGTAAAACACTCGGCATCGATGCCTTGTTTTAAGCATAATAAATCAAATCAAAAAAATATATTTCAATTTAATCTAAAATTTGATAAAATAATACAATATCTTCTATTCTTATTCACGGTGGATGTAGCTCAGCTGGTAGAGCCCCGGATTGTGACTCCGGTGGTCGCAGGTTCAAAACCTGTCATCCACCCCACTTAAAACCGCATATTTTATAAGGTTTTTCCGTTTTAAGCACTTATCATATTTAATCAAATAAGACCATTTTTTACCCATTTTTGTCTTTTTTATGGCGAGATTTTCACATAGGTGATATAATATCTTCATATGCTTAAAATGCATGTAAAATATGGAGATATGCAATGTCAATCGTAAAAAACGGCAAATATTACTTTTATGACTTCGTTTACGAAGGAAAAAGATACCGGAAAAGTTGTCGAACAACCGATAAAAAACTTGCCGAACAGATTGAAATATCAGTTAAAAACGACATAATTAAAAGAGAGCATAGCCTTCCTACGAACCAAAATAAAAATCTTTTATTTGAAACTGCTTGGGAAAATTATTTGAAAAATAACGGGAATTCCGAAAAAGCCATAGAGCGTAAAATTATTGCCGCAAAACATTTTCTTCCATTTTTTAAAAACAAAATATTAACCTCAATAATGCCGCTTGACATTAAAAATTATCAAATTGAAAGAAAATTAGAACTGATATCTTTAGAAAAAAATAAAAACAAAAAAGAATCTGAGATAAATTTTAGGTCGGCTAATTATGAAATTATAATAATTTCTAACTTCTTTAATTTTTGTATAGAAAGAGGATATGCAGAGAAAAATCCTGCGGCTAAAATAAAAAAACTTAATGAACTTAAAAGGCTTAAGACTTTATCCGACGGTGACATAAAGAAGTTAATAAACGGCGCTACAAATAAACTTACGAGAGACATCATTACATTTTTAATTTATACAGGTTGCCGCAAAGGCGA
>JAKAQP010000053.1 GCA_021822485.1 bacterium | reverse complement strand
ACGGCGATTATATTTCCGACCTTGCTTCGGCGTTAGTCGGCGGACCGGGTTTCGTGCCGAGCGGTAATATCGGCGACGGCTACGCTCTTTTTGAAAGCACGCACGGCGTAGGCATGGATATCGCCGGTAAGGGGATAGCGAACCCGCTTTCTATTACACTTTCGGGAGCAATGATGCTTGAGTATATAGGTTTTAACGAGGCTGCGAAACTTGTTTACGATGCCGTGAAAAGAACTATTTATCAAGGTAACGGCACAAGGGATATTTACACCGGTTTTGAAAAATTAGACAAAAAAGCCGTAGAACTGAGTACCGTGGAGTTTGGTCAACATATAATAAAAGAGATTTAAAAATACAGAATAAATATAATTTAAAACGATTATTTAAAATAAGATTTAAAATCAATTCCGGAGGTTATATGAAATTAACCGTTAAACAAAAAGAAGATTTTCATTTTGTCGGCAAGAGCGAATCCGGCGAAATTAATATAGATGCGGCAGGATACGTCGGCGGCAAGGGAAGGGGAATAAGACCTCCCGAGTTATTCTTGTATTCTATTGCAGGCTGCATGGGAATACATGCATACGAAGCGCTTCATAAAGCGGGCAAACATGTAGAAGACGTAATAGTCGATACCGACAGCGAAAGAAGGGAAGAAAAACCGAAGGTATTCACGAAAATAATGTTAAGCTTTACAGTAAAAGGCAAAGGAATAACCGAAGAAGACGTTAAAAAAGCCGTAGAAGAAGCTCTTACCAGTTCCTGCAGCATTGCTTATTTAGTAAACAAAGCTTGCCCTATAACCTACAGCATTAAACTTGGTTAGTATCCAAGTGAACCGAATTAATCTGAGGGAGGATTTTTAAAATAATGTTTAATAAAATTTTAGTAGCGAACAGGGGTGAAATAGCCTGCAGAATAATAAGGGCGTCGAAAGAGCTCGGCATACCTACTGCGGCTATTTTTTCCGACGTAGAACCGACAGCGCGGCACGTAAAAATGGCCGACGAAGCTTATATGATAGGCGCAAACCCTCTCGATACTTATCTTAACTATCAGCTTATAATAGACCTTGCTAAATCTATAGGAGCGGACGCAATTCATCCAGGTTACGGATTTCTTGCCGAAAACGAAGATTTCGCAAAAGCTGCCGAAGACAATAATATTAATTTTATCGGACCTTCGTCGGAAGTTATAAGGCTTATGGGCGATAAAGCAAGGTCGAAAGAAATTATGAAAAAAGCCGGCGTTATTACCGTTCCGGGCAGCGACGGCATATTAAAGTCTGCCGAAGAAGCCCTTGAAATAGCGGAAAAAATAGGTTACCCCGTTCTTCTTAAGGCTACCGCAGGCGGCGGAGGAAGAGGAATAAGGTTATGCCGCAATGCCGGAGAAGTAAAGACCAATTATGAAAATGCTTACGCTGAAGCACTTAAAGCATTCGGCAACGGAGAACTGCTTTTAGAAAAGTTTATCGAAAATCCGAAACATATAGAGTTCCAAATTCTCGGCGATAAATTCGGCAACGTAGTTCATCTTGGCGAAAGAGACTGTTCTATTCAGAGAAAAAATCAAAAAATGATAGAAATAGCGCCGTCTATGGTTTTAACCGAAGAAAAACGTAAATTTTACGGCGATGCCGCGGTTAAGGCATGCAGGGATATAGGCTATTACAGCGCAGGCACCATGGAATTCGTTTCCGATTTGTCGGGCAATATATATTTTATAGAAATGAACACGCGGGTTCAGGTAGAACATCCCGTTACCGAAAGCATTACCGGATTCGACATAGTGAAAGAACAGATTAAAATCGCCGCCGGCAATAAATTATCAATAAAACAGGAAGACGTGAAGTTAAAGGGATTTGCCATAGAATGCAGAATAAACGCGGAAGACCCGAAACACGATTTTCGTCCGAGCATCGGCACTATAGAACGCTATTACGTTCCAGGAGGCAACGGCATAAGAATAGAAAGCGCTGCATCGGTAGGCTTTGAAGTAACTCCTTATTACGATTCTATGATCGGTAAATTAATCTGCTGGGGCAATACGTTTGAAGAAGCTATATGCAGAACTTATGAAGCATTAGAAACTTATGAGATTAAAGGCATTAAAACGACTATACCTATTATAAAAAAGATAATTAAAAAAGATAATTTTAAAACTGGACTTTTTTCTACTAATTATTTAAAAGAAAATCCTGATGTTTTTGAATATGAAGTACAGAGAGATAAAGAAGATTTTGTAGCTTTCATTAGCGCCGCCTTGTCGGCGTATCACGGTTTATAGTCTATAACGGAGGAATAAATGAAAAATATCGAAACTATGTTAAAAGAAGGCTCGATAGAAATCGCAAAGCCTAAAAAGATTTTAATTACCGATTTAACCGCAAGGGACGGACAGCAGTGTAAGCTGGCGACGAGGGTTACGACGGACGATCTGCTTCCTTTATGCGAAAAAATGGATAAAGCCGGTCTTTACGCTTTCGAGGCATGGGGCGGCGCGACGTACGACGTCTGCTTGAGATACTTAAAAGAAGACCCGTGGGAAAGGCTTAGAAGAATTAAAGCCGTGATGCCTAATACAAAAATACAGATGCTGTTTAGAGGACAGAGCATAGTAGGATACAGGCCGAGAGCCGACAAGGTAGTTTACAAGTTTGTCGAAAAAGCCCTTAAAAACGGTATTACAGTTTTCAGGGTGTTCGACTCTTTAAACGATAACCGCAATATAGAAGTCGCATGCAAGGTTATTAAGGAACTCGGCGGAGAATGCCATGCGGAGATAAGCTATACCAAAAGCCCTGTTCATACATACGAAAAATGGATGCAATACGCCGACGAACTTTTAGAAATAGCGCCGGACTGGATTTCTTTTAAAGACGCTACGGGTATCATAATGCCATTGGATACCTACAACATAATAAAAGGAATGAAAGAAAAAGTCGGAGATAAAATAAAAATTTTGTTTCACAATCACGATATGAGCGGAACAGCCATAATGAATCATATGATGGCGATATATGCCGGCGTGGACATGCTGGATACGGTTCTTTCTCCGCTTGCTTTCGGTTCTTCGCATCCGGCTACGGAAAGCGTAGTCGCCGCGCTTCAAGGCACGCCTTACGATACGGGCATAGATTTAAAAATCTTGGAGGAAGCAGCAGCTTTAACCGGAATTATAAGAAAAAATTATAAAAAATACGAAACTGAATACGGCGGAGTCAACGCAAAAGTTCTTATCCATAAAATACCCGGCGGTATGATTTCAAATATGACGGCTCAGTTAAAAGAGGCTAACGCTATCGATAAAATGGAAGAGGTTCTTAAAGAAACTCCTATAGTTGAAAAAGACCTGGGTTATCCCCCGCTTTTAACACCATCGTCTCAAATAGTCGGCGTTCAGGCTGTTTTAAACGTTATATCCGGCGAAAGATACAAGATGATAACTAAAGAGGTAAGAGATTATATAGAAGGCAAATACGGCACGCCTCCGGGACCGGTATCTAAAGAACTTGTAGAAAAAATTATGGGACCCGGCGGAAAACCCGATTATTCGAAACGTCCAAGCGAAAGCGCAGACATAAATGAATGGGATAAAGCTGTTAAAGAACTAGGTACGCTTGCAAAATCAGACGAGGATATCCTCCTTTACGTTTTGTTCCCGCTTCAGGCCACGGAATTTTTGAAAGCAAGGGAAAACGGCGAATTAGAAACACCGGAAGTAACGCCTGGTACCGAAGATATGATAGAAACACGCTCCGGAGTTATTGAAAATACGGCGCCGGTAGAGTTTGACGTTACATATCACGGCGATAAATTTAACGTAAAGATTGAAGGCGTAACTCCAAATCAGGAAGAAGGCAAACCCAGAAAATATTATGTAAGGGTTGGCGGCAAATTAGAAGAAATACAGCTGTTTCCCAAAGTAGAAGCGGTAATCGGCGGAAAAGCCGGCGGTTCCAAAACCTCCGCGGGAGGCGCGTCTAAGAGTAAAAGAGGTATCGAAACAGGAGACGTTACTCCTCCTATGCCGGGCAAGGTCGCTAAAATATTAGTAAAAGAAGGCGATAAAGTAACGAAAGGACAGACCGTCGCTATGGTAGAAGCCATGAAAATGGAAAATGAAATACATGCTGCGGCAGAGGGTACGGTTAAAGCGATTTACGTTAAAGTAGGCGATAATATCACGCCGGACGACCCGCTGTTAAATATAGGATAGCTATTGTTATGACAGAGGACGGAATTAAATTCCGTCCTTTTCCGTAAAATAATGTTATTGCGAGAATAAAGAAAATAATTTTTAATTAAAAATTTATCGAGGTTTTATATGAAGCTTTACGAATACGAAACTTATGATACCATATTTAAAAAGTACGGCGTGCCTACGCCTAAATATTTAGTAGTTCAGCATCCAGGGCAGAATGTAACCGATTTTGTAGAGCAGTACGGCGACGTAGTCATTAAATCGCAGGTTCTGGTAGGCAAAAGAGGCAAAGCCGGCGCAGTAAAATTTGCAAAAAACGGCGACGAAGCAAACGAACATGTTCAGGCTTTAATGGAAGCCGAAGTTTACGGTGAAAAACCGGTAAGCGTAATCCTTCAGGAAAAAGCCTCTATAATTAAAGAATTGTATGTTAGTTTTACATATTCTTCAAAACCGAGGCGTCCCGTATTTGTAGTTTCCCTCGAAGGCGGAATGGACGTCGAAGCGCAGGACCCTTCTAAAATATTTACTTTTGAAATAAATCCGCTCGAAGGACTGTTTCCTTATAAAGTAAGGGAATATCTTATTGAAATAGGACTTGAGGACAAGCCGGTATTGAGGCAGATGTCCGAAGTCATAGCCAATATGTATAAAGGATTCTGGAATTCGGAAGCAAGACTGCTTGAGGTTAATCCTTTAATAATAGCGGGAGACAAGGCAAATCCCGATAAGCAGAAAGTTTTTGCCATCGATGCCGTAACCATGATAGACGACGATGCCAGAATAGCGCCTTCAAAAATATATACGGCGAGAGGCGCTATGGGAAGACCTCTGACGGAAAGAGAGAAAGCGGCGCATTTGATAGACAGGGACGACCACAGGGGAAAAGCAGGTTCATACGTAGAATTAGACGGAAATATAGGAATGATGACTTTTGGAGGCGGCGGTTCTACCATTACGGCCGAAACAGTTTTCGCGCTTGGAATGAAGCCGGCTAATTTGACGGATATAGGCGGAAATCCTCCCGCAGAAAAAATGAATAAAATTTCAAAAATAATACTTTCCAAGCCGGGTTTAAAAGCCGTTCTTGTATGCGGAGGCACGGCAAGCAATACAAGGATAGATGTAACGATAGGCGAAGGATTGGTATCGGCAATAGAAGAAATGAAGAAAGAAGGGACATTTCCGGAAGGTTTGATATGGATGGTAAGAAGAAGCGGGCCTGAATATCAGAAAGGTTTAAAAATGCTTTACGAATGTTTCCAGAAAAATAACATCGAAGGCGTAATATACGATTCGGAACTTCCGCTGACCGAAGCGCCGGAAAAATTATATGAAATTTTAAAATCTAAAAATTTAATATAACGGCTTAATATAATTTTATTTTATATTATTTATTTAAATTGCATAAAAAAATAATTTAGTTCGTTAAAATAATTGATTGGAGATTATTTATATGAAAGGCACTAAATTTTTAAACGACGGCACCGGAGTTATAGTAATAGGCATTACCGGAAGAGAGGCTTCACAGGTAGTTATCGAATCGGAAAAATTATTCCCCGGCATAGTAAAATGCGGAGTAACGCCGGGTAAAGGCGGTACCGTGCTTACGGACGACTGTCCGGTACCCGTTTTCGATACCGTAAAAGAAGCTCTTAAAGCTAAAGATTTAAAAAAGTCGGTTAATACCGGACTTGTTTACGTTCCGCCGACGTCCGTTTTGGATGCCGTCTATGAACTTATAGACAACGGCATTAAAC